>JAPLOE010000348.1 GCA_026692705.1 Planctomycetota bacterium | reverse complement strand
CGGCTCGAACGCGGGCACGGCGTCGGTCCATGCCGGGCTGCAGGCCGCGCTGCTGGCCCCGACGGGAGTGTGCGCGAGCGGCTTCACGGTCGTCGGCACGCTGCCGAGCTCGATGACCGTCGGCATTCCCGCGCAGGTGCAGATCCAGGCGACGGCGAGCATCGTCGCGGGCTCGCCCACGCTGCACTACCGCTACGGGGCCGGTGCGTTCGTGGCCGTGCCGATGACCGCCGGCGCGAACTCGCTCTACTCCGGCACGCTGCCCGCGCCGTCCTGTGGTGATGCGCCGCAGTACTACATCAGCGCGCAGTCGACGGGCTGTGGCACCGTGACGAACCCGCTCGGTGCGCCCGCGAACTTCCATTCGGCGTCGCTCTCCGGTGGCGTCGAGGCGCTCGTGCGCTCGGAGAACTTCGAGGTCAACACGGGCTGGACGACGTCGTCGAGCGGCGCGACCGCGGGCCTGTGGGAGCGCGGGGTGCCGGTCAACGATCCGAGCTGGGCCTACGACCCGGCGACGGACGGCGACGGGTCGGGCTCGTGCTGGCTCACGCAGAACGCGCTCGGCAACACCGACGTCGACAACGGCTCGGTGACGCTGCTCTCGCCCGCGCTCGACCTCTCGGGCGGCAACGTGGCGTTCCGGTACGCGTACTACCTGAACCTCTCGGTGGCGGACGGGACCGACCGGTTGCTCGTGGAAGTGAGCACCAACGGCACGAACGGCCCGTGGACCGTCGTCGCGACGCACACGGCCAGCTCGAGCGCGTGGGTCGCGCACGAGCTCACGGCCGCGAGCCTCGCCGCGGCGGGGGTGGTGCCGGGAGCGGCGACGCGCCTGCGCTTCACCGCCAACGATGCCGGCACGCAGTCGATCGTCGAGGCCGGGCTGGACGCTTTCCGCGTCGTGCGCACGGGCTGCGATTACGTCGTGCGCTACTGCCAGAGCGGCGCGCTCGGTTCGGTGCTGAGCGCGACGGGCTCCACGAGCCTCGCCGCCAACGACTTCGCCCTGCACGCGAGCCAGGTGCCGCCGCAGAAGTCGGGCCTGTTCTTCTACTCGCGCGCGCGGGCCTCGACGCCCTTCGGCAACGGGACGCGCTGCGTCGGCACGCCGGCCGCGCGCCTGCCGCTGGTGCAGTCGGGCGCGGGCACGACGCTCGACCTCGCCGTGGATTTCGGCTCGTTGCCGGCCGCCGGCGCGATCGTGGCGGGGGACCTGTGGAACTTCCAGTGCTGGTTCCGCGATGGCTCGCTCTACGACCTCTCCGATGCGCTGCAGGTGATTTTCGTCCCCTGAGGACGACTTGGACCGCTCGCCAGACCGCGGAGGGCTTCACCTCCGGCGGTCCGGTGTGCTTGAATGCGCGGCTCATGGACGTCGTCGAGTTCTTCGGCATCGTGATCGACAAGATCGAGTCGCACCCGCGCTACGGGGTGCTCCTGCGCAACGCCGTCGCGGCGCAGGAGCAGCTCGTGCTCAACTACCACACCCACGGTGCGGGCCAGCCGTACTGCGTCGCCATCGGCGTGTACGACGGGGCGATCGCGCAGCTGGGGCTGCTCGGCGAGTTCCGCGAGCTCGCGCACATCCGCGGCGTGGGGCGCGAGGAGTCGGAGTGCGAGCCGCTGATGAGCGTGTTTGCCTCGATGCTGCAGCAGCGCTACGAGCTGCGTCAGACGCCGCGCATCCACCTCGCCGGCCAGCCGTTCGAGAATTCCTGACGCCGGCATGGCGAAGCCTCGCGACGAGGACTGGTACCGCACGCCGCTGTACTACGACATCGTGTTCGCCGGCGACGAGCCGCGCGAGGCTCAGTTCCTCGAGGCGCTCGTCGAGCGGCACGCGATCGGTGGGGGACGGAAGCCGCGGAGCAAGTTGCGCGTGCTCGAGCCCGCCTGCGGCTCCGGGCGGCTCGTGGCGGAGCTCGCGCGCCGTGGACACCTCGTCACCGGCTTCGACCTCTCGGCCGACATGCTCGCCTTCGCGCGCGAGCGGCTCGACAAGGCGGGCCTGAAGGCGCGGCTGTTCGAGGCGCGCATGGAGGAGTTCGAGGCGGGCGAGCGCTTCGACCTCGCGCACTGCCTCGTGTGCACGTTCAAGTACCTGCTCGACGAGCGCTCCGCGCGCGCGAACCTCGAGCAGGTCGCCCGCGCGCTGCGTCCCGGCGGCCTGTACGCGATCGGCATCCACCTCACGCAGTACGAGGACCGTCGCCGCAGCCGCGAGCGCTGGGTGGCGCGCCGCGGCGGCACGGCGGTCACTTGCAACATCCAAGGCTGGCCCGCGGATCGCCGCACGCGCCTCGAGGACGTGCGCTCGCGCCTGCGTGTCGTCGAGCGCGGTCGCGTGAAGACGAGCGAGACCTGCTGGAAATTCCGGGCCTATGACCACACGCAGTTCATGAGGCTGGTGCGTTCCGTGCCCGAGCTCGAGCTCGCCGCGGCCTACGACTTCGGATACGACATCGATCGCCCGCGCAGCCTGCCCGACGACCAGCTCGACACCGTGTACGTGCTGCGGCGGCGCGTGGGCCCGGCCCGCCCTCGGTGAGCCTCGCCGCCGCGCTTGGTAGCATTCTGCCCATGTTTCCGCGTTCGCAACTCGTTTCCGCGGCCGCGCTCCTCGTGACGCTGGCCAGCGCCTGCACGGCTCCCGCGCCCGACGCTCCCCGCGAGTGGCTGGAAGTCACTGGCGCGATCATCGACCCGCACGGCGAGACCAGCCCGAGCTACAAGGCCGCGCCGGCGATCGGCATCGGCGGGGGCTTCGACTTCAACGACGATCCGATCGTGGTGAGCTGGGAACTGGGCGCGCTGTGGTCGCAGCACGACCTGCAGCTCGCGGGCACGACCTACGACGACGAGCTCGAGGTCCTGCGCGTGCTGACCGGCGTGCGCGCGCGCGCGCGGCTGCACGACCTGCCGCTCGGCGTTCACGTGCGCGGTGGCTTCGAGTGGCGCGACGAGACCTCCGACAACGATGTCGTCGTCGGCAGCGACCAGTGGGGCCTTTACGCCGGCGCCGGACTCGACTGGTGGTACACGCCTTTCGCGTCGATGGGGCCGGAGCTCCTGTGGTTCCACGGGCAGGACGACGGCCTCGACGAGCTGCACTTCGCGCTCTCGGCGCGCTTCTACTAACGCAGGCCGCGCGCGCGCAGCAGCCAGATGTCGGCGTCGGCGAAGCTCGGGCCCTTCTCGATCGGCAGCGCGAGGCTCGCGTCCGGCAGCGGGAGCTTGGAGCGTTCGTTCAGGCGGAACCACAGGATCCAGCGCTCCTGCGGCGCGGCCTCGCTCCAGCGCTGGTAGAGCCGCGGGAAGGCGTTCGGGCGCAGCGGCATCGCCCGCAGGCGACGGCCCGTGAGCAGGAACACGGCACAGGGATCGTTGCTGTAGCCCGCGCCGGACGGAGCGGCCGTGCGCAGGGCCGCGGCGCATTCCGACGAGGTCCAGCGAGGCGAGTCATACACGCCGATGCCGGAATTGCGGGCAGCGGTGAGCTGTTCAGGAAGCCGCGGGAGCAGCACGGTCGCGGCGGCGACGATCCATGCGGCCGCGGGGACGAGCGCGAGCGGCCGCCGCGCGATCAGGGCCCGCGCGAGCAGCAGCGCGACGCAACAGGCGGCGACCGCGTGCGCCGGGGCCATCAAGCGCGCATCGATCGGGTCGAACTCGATCACGTGCCGCAACAGCAGGAGTCCGACGCCGTGGACGAAGGGAAACAGCGCGATCAGCCGCACGGGCCGTGGGAGAGTGCCGCGCAACGCGAGCACCAGTGCCGCGACCGCCAGCAGGCTCGCGACGATGGCGAGCACGAGCTCCACGGTGCTCACGCTGGAGACCGGAACGAACTGCGCGAGCAGGTCCGCGGCGTCCGCGCTCCACGAGTCGCTCGGCGGCCCGCGCCGTGCCGTCCGTTCCGTCGCGACGCTCGCGTTGCGTCCCAGCCACGCGAGGATCGCCAGGCTGGCCGCGCTCCCCACGGCGAGGCTGCGGCGCAACCGCGTGGGGAAGCTTGAGCCGTCGCGCTCGAGGAGCAGCGCGAGGCACACCAGCGCGAGCAGGAACACTCCGAGGTAGCGCACGAGCGGCAGCGCTGTGCAGGCGAGCGCCAGCCACGCGAGGTCGCGCCCGCGATGCAGGCGGATCCAGCGCTCCCACGCGAGCAGCGCCGCGAACAGGAACGCGAGGAACACGCTCTCGCTCCAGGCCATGGCCGCGACGGGCAACACGATCCACGCGACTCCGATCGCCGCCAGCGCCGCGGCGAGGCGCGTGCCCTCGATGCGCCACGCCAGCCGCGCCGCGAGCAGCGTGCAGGTGACCAGGCAGGCGGCGTTCAGCGCTCGCACCGCGTCGCCCAGTCCGAGCCCCGTCCGGGCCACCAGCGCGATCAGGGCCGGGAACAGCGGCGGCCAGAGCACGTACGGCTCGCCATCGACGCCCATCCAGCCGCGGCCCTCGAGCAGGCTCGCGGCGGCCGCCAGGTGGTGGGCGCTGTCGAAATCGAGGCCCGGGCCGTGGGCGGCTGTCCGGGCCAGCAGGAACGACAACGCGGCGGCTGCGACGAGGAGCGGGGCGAGCCATGCCGGAGGGCGCGGACGCGTCGAAAGGCCGTGTTCCAGCACGGAGGAAGTCTACCGGTGGCTCCGAACCGTCGGACCGGTGTAAAAGCCCCGGACTATCTGTACGGCCTGTCCCGCGCGTACCATGCTCGCCGTACGCGGTGGCCCCAAGGAATCTCCCCCCAAGCCGCCCCAACCACCACAAGATCCCCGCACCTGGGGACCCACGAAAGGATCGTGCATGTTGTTCTCTCTCCGCGCCGCGACGCTCTCGCTCGTCGGCTGTGTCGCTCTGGTCGCGCCGGCTGTGGCCAGCGAAGGCTGGATCGCTGACTTCGACGAAGCCGTGAAGATCGCCAAGGCCGAGAAGAAGGACCTGTTCGTCGACTTCACCGGGTCGGACTGGTGCGGCTGGTGCAAGAAGCTCGACGCCGAAGTCTTCTCGCACGAGGAATTCCTCACCGCCGCGAAGAAGAGCTTCGTGCTGGTGGCACTCGACTTCCCGCGCGACGAGGCCGTCAAGGCCAAGGTGCCCAACCCCAAGCGCAACGACGAACTCTCGAGTGCCGCCCCCTTTGCCGCGCCCGCAGTTGACGTAAGCGTAACCGACTGGCGCGGCGCCGACAGTTCAGACTTCCGCGCCGCCTGGGACAAGCTCGCCGAAGGCCTCGAGGCCGCCAAGGAAGGCAGCGTCGCCGCCAAGCTCTACGTCGACTCGATCCGCACCGCGATGGAGTTCGACAAGGACAACAAGGGCGGCCGCAAGCTGCGCGCCGTCAAGCTGCTGCTCAAGTCGGGCAACGGTGACGACGCGATCTTCGCCGCCGGGCGCGAGCTCGACCCGAAGAACGAGAACGGCCTGCTCGAGCTGTGCGTCAAGGCGCAGTTCAACTCGGTGCGCGACGACGACGGCGCCAAGGCCGCGCTCGTGGCGCTCGACGGTCTCGCCGCCGCCGGTCCGATCAAGGACAAGGCGGTCGCTTTCGACCTGCACGTCACGGCGGCCTACTGGTGCTCGCAGTTCCTGAACGACACGGACCGCGCCAAGAAGTACGCCATGAAGGCCAAGGAAATCGGCACGGACGACGCGCGCGCCCTCGAGTTCCTCGACGGCATCATCAACGGTTGATCCGCGGGGCTCGCGCCCCCCGGACGTGATCGTGGCCCCCGGCGTGCGAGAGCGCGTCGGGGGCCGCTTGCGTTCCGATAGACTCCGCCGCCGACCATGGAGCGAGCCGAGCGGAGGAAGGACTGGGCCTGCGGGGCCGCGGTGGCGCTCGCGGTCGGGCTCGCGCTGACGCTGAGCTGGCGCGCGACGAGTCTGTACGGCCTCGGCGTCGACGGTGATGCCGCGTGGACGCTGTCGGCGGGGTCGAGCCTCGCCAACGGAGGAGGCCTCGTCACGTGCCTCGGCGAGGTGTTTTCGCTGTGGCCGCCGCTCTATCCGCTGTCGATGGCGGCGCTCGAGCTCGTGCT
>JAPLOE010000347.1 GCA_026692705.1 Planctomycetota bacterium | reverse complement strand
GCAGGCGGTGCGCCCGCGAGCTCACCGACGGTGGCGAACACGTCGGAGAGCGACACGAGCGCGTCACTCGATGTGCCGCGCAGCTGCGGCGGGATCGCGGGCGAGCGCACGAGGAGCGGCACCTCGACGCCGCCTTGGTAGACCGTGCCCTTGGCGCGCGCCGTCGAGTACGGGGCGAGGATCGAACGCGCGCCCCAGCCGTTGTCGGCGACGAGGATCACCGTCGTGTCGTCGAAGTCGAGCTCGCAGAACAGCCGCCCGAGCTGGTGGTCGAGTGCCTCGAGCATGCAGCGCGCGCGCGATTCCGGCAGGCCGAGCCCCGGGTAGCTGCAACCCGGCCCGGGCGCCGGCGTCCCGGTGCACGGGTTCGCGGGGAGCCCTGCGGGCAGCGGATGCAGCGGCACGTGCGCGGCGTGGGGCGCCACCCACAGGAACCACGGCTCGGGGAGCTGCTGCACGAGCGTCAGCGCATCGTCGACGGTGTCGACGCTGGGATAGTCGAGGGGCGAGAGGTTGACGTCGAGTTCGAGCGTGCACGGCGGCTCGCCCGTCTCGCACGGGCTCGCGAACGAGTCGATGCGCGTCGCGTAGTCCTTCGTCCATTGGTAATAGCCGGCGACGTCGTAGGTGGCGGCGCCACGCAGGTTGCTCCAAGTCCCCGCGAAGCGGTCGAACCACGTGCCGGAGGGGACACCGAGCGGATGCGGCGGAAGGGCGAGCGATTGGCCATGGTCCGCGAGGTGCCACTTGCCGACCGCGGCACTGGCGTAGGGCTGCGGCGCGAGTCGGAGCAGTCCGGGGAGCAACTCGACGTGGGGCTCGAGCCCGGGCATCGGCCGCTCCGCACGCGGCGGAATCACCTGCCCGATCCCGGAGCGCGAGCCGACCCGGCCGGTGAGCATCGCCGCGCGCGTCGGCGAACACGAGGGCGCGCTCCACACGCGTCCGAAGCGCATGCCCTGCGCCGCGAGCACGGAATCGATTTGCGGAGTCGACGCGGGACCTTGCGAGGGCCGACCCGACGCGAGGAAATCCGCGGCGTAGCAGCCGAGCATTCCCGGCACGACGTCGTCGAGCACGATCACGCACACGTTGCCGCCGGTTGCCGCGGACGCGGGAATCGGCGCAATGGGACACAACGGCGCGGTGAGCAGCGCCAGGGCGGGCACGAGCATGATTCGAGTCCTGGGAAGAGGACGAGAGAGTTCCGTCGCCGGGGAGATGCGGCGTCGGGACGGACTCGATGCTACCCCGGAAGCCCGGATCCGGGGATTGCGATTTTCTTCGCAGTCTCCGGGACCGCGGAGCGATTCACGCTCGCGCCGCCCGGCGACGGCGCAACCGGCATCCCGAGCGCTCGTACCTTCAATTCCTCCCGCGATCTCAGTGGAAATCGCGCGAGGCGATTCCGTCGGAGGGCAGCTCCAGGTCGGGCCGCCACAGGCGCTCGGCGACGAGGTTGGTGACGCCGTCCTCCGACTGCACGCGCCCGGTGACGCCGAGGAAGGTCTCGGTGCGCGCGACGAGCTCGTGGCGCTCGAACACCTTCTGCCACACGATCAAGTTGACGAAGCCGCTCTCGTCCTCGAGCGTCATGAAAGTCACTCCACCGGCCGTGCCCGGCCGCTGGCGGCAGATCACGACGCCGGCGTAGCGCGCGCGCGTGCCGTGGGGGAGCGCGTTGAGCGTGCGCGCGTCGGGCAGGCCTTTCGCCGCGAGCTGCGTGCGCAGCGCCGACAGCGGATGCCCGCGCGGGCTGTGGCGCGTGCGCTCGTAGTCCCAGCCGATCTCCTCGAAGCGCGAGAGCGGCGCGAACTCTGGCCGCCGCTCGTCGAGCTCGAACAGGCTCGGCTGGTGCACCGACTTCGTCGCGAGCGCGGTCCACAGCGCTGCGCGCCGGCTGTCCTCGAAACCTTCGAGCGCCCCGGCCTCGGCGAGGCCAGAGAGCGCACGCGTGTCGAGCCGCGAGCGCTTCTGCAGGTCGGCGAGCGATTCGAACGGCGCCTTCTCGCGCTCGCGCAGCAGCCGCCGCGCGTCCGCGTGCGAGAGCGACTTCACCGTCGCGAGCCCCATGCGCAGCGCGAGTGGCTCGCCTTCGAGCGTGCACTCCCACTCGCTCGTGCGCACGTCGACGGGGCGCACCTCGAGGCCGTGGCGGCGCGCGTCGTCGACGATCGTCGCGACCGAGTAGAAGCCCATCGGCTGCGCGTTGAGCAGCGCGCACGTGAACTCCGCCATGAAGTGCCGTCGCAGCCACGCGCCCGCGTAGTAGAGCAGCGCGAAGCTCGCGGCGTGGCTCTCGGGAAAGCCGTACTCGCCGAAGCCCTGGATCTGCTGGAACACGCGCTCGGCGAACTCCGGCGCGATGCCCTTGCGCTGCATGCGCTCGACGAGCTTTTCGCGGTGCTGCCCGATGCGGCCGCTCTTCTTCCACGCCGCCATGTCGCGCCGCAATTGATCCGCCTCACCCGGCGTGTAGTCGGCGGCGACGATCGCGAGGCGCATCACCTGCTCCTGGAACAGCGGGACGCCGAGCGTCTTCTCGAGCACCGGCCGCAGGCACTCGTGCGGGTACACGACCGGTTCCTCGCCGCGGCGGCGGCGCAGGTAGGGGTGCACCATGCCGCCCGAGATCGGCCCGGGGCGCACGATGCTGACCTCGATCACGAGGTCGTAGTAGTTGCGCGGCCGCAGGCGCGGCAGCATCGACATCTGCGCGCGGCTCTCGATCTGGAACACGCCCACGGTGTCGCCGGCGCAGATCTGGTCGTAGGTCGCGGGATCCTCCGGCGGAATCGTCGCGAGCGAGAGCTCGACCCCGCGGTGGCGGCGCACGAGGTCGAAGGCGCGGTGCAGGTGGTTGAGCGAGCCGAGCGCGAGCAGGTCGACCTTGAAGAGCCCGATGGCCTCGACGTCGTCCTTGTCCCACTGGATCACGGTGCGGCCCTCGAGCGTCGCGTTCTCGACCGGCACGAGGCGCGCGACCGGCTCGTGGCCGAGCAGGAAACCGCCGGGATGGATCGACAGGTGGCGCGGGAAGTCCTCGATTTCCTCGACCAATTCCGCCAGGAGCTGCGCCTCGCGCGAGCGTGGGTCGACGCCGGCGGCGGCGAGCGCCTTGGGCGACAGCCCCTCGCCGTGCGAGAACGGCCGCACGAGCCGCGTGAGCAGGCTCTCCGTCAGCCCGAGCGCCTTGCCGACGTCGCGCACCGCCGAACGCGCGCGAAAGCGGATCACGTTGGCGACCATCGCCGCGTGCGAGCGCCCGTACTTCGCGTAGACATGCTGGATCACCTCCTCGCGGCGCTCGTGCTCGATGTCGAGGTCGATGTCGGGCGGCTCCGCGCGCTCCTTCGACAGGAAACGCTCGAACAGGAGCCCCATGCGCACCGGATCGATCGCGGTGACGCCGAGGCAGTAACACACCACCGAGTTGGCCGCCGAGCCGCGGCCCTGGCACAGGATGTCGCGCGCGCGGCAGAACTCGACGATCTCGCGCATCGTCAGGAAGTAGCCGCAGTAGTCGAGCTCGTCGATCAGCGCGAGCTCGCGGTCGAGCTGCGCGCGCGCGCCCGCGGGCGGCTCGCCCTGCCAGCGCTCGCGCGCGCCTTGCTCGCACAGCTCGCGCAGCCACATCGACGACGTGCGGCCGTCGGGCAGGCGCTCGGACGGATAGCGGTAGCGCAGCTCGTCGAGCGTGAAGCGGCAACGCGCGGCGATCTCCTCGGTGCGCGCGAGCGCCGCGAGGTCATCGCCGTAGAGCTGCTCGAGCGCGTGGCGGCCCTTGAGCGCGTGCTCCGCGTTCGGCTTGAGCCTGCGCCCGGCCTGCGACAGCGTCGTGCGCGCGCGGATGCACTCGAGCACGTCCTGCAGCCGGCGCCGTCCGGCCTGGTGGTAGAGCACTTCTGGCGCCGCCACCGTCGCGAGGCCGAAGCGCCGCGCGCGCTCGCGCAGCCGCAGCTCCGCCGGCACCTCGTCGTCGCGCCGGTGCCGCGCCACGAGCGCGTACAACCGCTCGCCGAAGGCGTCGACCAGCGCACCCGCCGCACGCGGCTCCTCGACGCCGCCGAGCGCGCCCCGCTCGCCGCCCCACAGCGCCACCAGCCCCTCGGCGTGCTGCGCGACCTCCTCCCACGCCACCGCGCACTCGCCCTTCGCCGAACGCAGCCGCCCGACGGTGACGAGCTGGCACAGGTTGTCGTAGCCCTCGCGCGTCTGCGCGAGCAGCACGAGCGTCGAGTGGTCCTGCAGCGTCACCTCCGAGCCCGTGACGAGCTGCAGGCCGAGCTCCTTCGCGCGCTTGTGCGCGCGCACGATGCCGTACACGCCGTCGCGGTCGCACAGCGCGAGCGCCGACAGCCCGAGCTTGTGCGCGGCCTCGATCAACTCGTCGGGCTGGCTCGCGCCCTCGAGGAACGAGAAGCTGCTCTTGCACCACAGCGCCGCGGGATTCACGACACGCTGCCCTGCAGGAACCAGCGCCGCCGCCGCCGGTCGAAGTAGATCCACAGGATCTCGCCCGACTGCATCTGCGCGAAGTGGTACTCGCGCTCGACCTCGTTGCCCCACCAGCCGCCGCAGGCGAGGTAGGGGCCACACAGCCGCGCGACCGAGCCGTGCGCGACACCGCGCAACATCCAGCCGTCCTCCTCGTGCCGCGAGCGCGCCGGGAGCTGCACGCTCGAGGCGAAGATGCGGCGGACGAGCAACGCGTGAGCCGCCGATTCCGCGCGAGAAACCGAGTCAGAGCGAAAAACCGAGTCAGAGAGAAATACCGAGCCAGAGCAATTTTTTCTGCAAACGGCCGTCGACGACTCTGGCAACGCCGTCGACTTCGACGGCCGTTTGCAGAAAAAATTGCTCTGGCTCGG
>JAPLOE010000346.1 GCA_026692705.1 Planctomycetota bacterium | reverse complement strand
CCAAAGCAGGTGGACGTGGCGCGACGCGACATCGAGAGGCTGCTCTCGGAGGTGGACAAGTTCACGCTCGACAACGGAGGCAGGCCTCCGGAGTCCCTCGACGTGCTCGTCCTGCCGGATGCGGAGGGTCGTCGATTCATGGACGAGTATCGGGCTCGTCACGTGGACTCGTGGGGACGTCCGTTCGTCTACTTCCTGCCGACGCCCGGCCAGCCGCGGCGCATCGTGAGCTACGGCCGCGACGGGAAACCCGGCGGAACGGGCCTCGACGCGGACATCGACAGCGCGACTCTGGAGAACGACGGATGACGACCAACGGTGCGACGAACGGCGAAGTTCCCGAGCCCAGCGGCGATGCCGTGGATTGCGCGCCCATCAGCGATCCCGCGCTTTCGAAGGATGCCTCGAGGCGCAAGCCCAAGAAGGCCGAGCTGACGTTCGCGATCCTCGGGTGTTCGCTGGTGTTTGTCATAGCTGTCTTCTTCGGGTTGTCCTGGATCTCGAGTCAGGTGCTCTCCCGCCTCCAGTTCGCCCAGACCGTGAAGGTCGGGATGGACATCGAGTCGCTGCTCAGCGCCGTGGACAGGTACGCCGTCAACAACGGCGGCGCGTATCCGGCGACGCTCGAGGTGCTGGTCGTCCCCGACGAGAAGGGCGAGACCTACCTCAAGGCACAGCGCCAACTTCCCCTGGATCCTTGGGGAAACGAGTACGTGTACTTCGCGCCGGGCGAAGGTGCACCGCCGCGCATCGTGAGCTACGGCCGCGACGGGAAGCCCGGCGGCGAGGGCGAGGACGCGGACATCGACAGCGCGAAGCTGAGGCGCGACTGACGGCCGTGCATGCGCCGAAAGCGGACTTGCGGGAGCGGCGCGGTGGTGCGGATCATGGCGCGACCATGAGCGATCCCGCGCTTTCGAACGGTGCCCCGCAGCCCAAGCCCAAGAAGACCAAGCTGACGCTCGCGATCGTCGGATGCGCGTTTCTCGCGCTCGCGGCGGTGCTGCTCGGTCCCACGCTGCTCCTGCCGAAGGTGATGGAGCGCTTTGCGCACGCGCAGCGGGAGAAGGCGAAGCTCGACGTGCAGGCGCTGGTGCGCCTGCTCGACAAGTACGCGGCGCACAACGGCGGTGCCTATCCGCAGACGCTCGAGGCGCTGCTCGCGCCGGATCCGGCGGGGGAGGTGCTCCTCAAGGTGCAGGCGCTGCCGCGCGACCCGTGGACGAATCCCTACGTGTACCTCGCACCGGCGCTGGACCAGCCGCGGCGCGTGGTGAGCTACGGGAAGGACGGGAGGCCGGGCGGCGAGGGCGCCGACGCCGACATCGACAGCGCGACGCTGGGCGACGACTAGCGCGCGGCGAGCCCGGCGAGGTCGGTCGCGGGTTTCGAGAGCGTGCCGTCGGAGGCGACGAGCGCGAGGTGCGGCAGCGTGTCGACCTGCAGGCGGCGCTGCAGCGTGCCGAAGGCGCGTTCGGCGTCGATGGCGTGCTGCCAAGGCAGGCCGGCGGTGATGCGGCGCACGAGCGCGACGTCGCCGGAGAGCTCGATCGCGAGCACTCCGAAGGCCTCGCCACTCTCGCGGCGCAGCGCCTCGAGCTTGGGTAGCAAGCCGAGCGAGGCCTCGCAGTGCGCGTCCCAGAAGACGAGCGCGAGCGGCTTGCCACGCAGCGCGGCGAGCGTCGGCGGCTTGCCGGAAATCCCGGAGACTTCCGGCTCGGGCACGAGCTCGCCCTGGCGCAGCGGCTCGAGCGCGTCGAGGCGCAGCTCGAGACCTTCGGTGCCTTCGGCCGGAACCAGCGTGAGCTGGCGCACCAGCGCGAGCGGCGCCGCGATGCGGCAGGCGTCCTGCGGCGGCGGCGGAGTCCCGCGCGCGGTGAGCTTCCACGTTCCCGTGCGCACGTTGGCGAGCCGGAAGCGGCCCTCGGCGTCGGTCCACGCGCCCCGCTCGCGCGGCGGCGCCGAATTCGAGCGCCCCCAGACGTACAGGCCCGCCGCGGGCTTGCCTTCGAGATCGAGCACGCGCCCCGTGACGTGCGGGCCGACGGCGAAATCGAAGCTCTCGCGCGTCGCCTCGCCGGGAGTGGCCTCGAGGATGTCGCGCGCGAACACCGAACGCGTGCCGTCCGCCGCGACGTGGTCGACCCACAGGTCCCACTCGAACACCGGCGGCAGCGCGAGCGAGCGCCAGTGGCCGAGCTGGCGATCCTCGGCGCTGCGCAGGGCGAAACCGGGCTCGAGGAACAGGTTCAGGCGCGGGTTGCGCGTCGCGAGGCGCAGCTCGACACCCGTTTCCTCGGGGCGTACCTGCAGCTCGAAGAAAGCGGGGGACTGCAGCACGACGCGCACGTTCGCGCTCGCGCCACCGGCGAGCTGGAAGTTCGCCAGCGCGAGGCCCTTTGCGATCTCGTTCGAATGCGACGCGAGCACCGTCCACTCGCCGGGTGCGAGTCCCTCGACCTTGAACGCACCGCGCGCGTCGGCCTGCACGTCGCGCGTCCAGCGGGGCACGTCGTTCGCGGCGAGACCAGGCGCACTCAGGCGAATGTCGTCCTGCGCGCGGTACGTGATGCGCGCGTGCGAGACCTCGGCCAGCACGAGCCGCGCTCCCGGCACTCCGTCGTTGCCGCGCACGACCCAGCCTTCGACACGACCGTCCTGGACGACGAGCAGCGAGGCAACGACGAGGCTCGCGAGCATGGGGGGAGCTCCTACTGCGCCGGTTCTTGCCGGCGGATGCGCAACTGGCCGCAGGCCGCGTCGTTCTCGACGCCGCGCGACCAGCGCACGGTCGCGACGAGGCCGCGCTCGACGAGCGTCTGGTGGAAACGCGCGACGCTCGGCTCGGTCGGGCGGCCGAAGCCGGAATCGTCGACAGGATTGAAGGGGATCAGGTTGACCGTGCAGCGCCGGCCAGCGAGGCGCTGCGCGAGCCGCTCCGCGTGGCCGAAACTGTCGTTGTCGCCCGCGAGCACCACGTACTCGTAGGTGACCTCGCGTCCGGTCTTCTCGAACCAGTCGTCGCCGGCGGCGAGCACTTCCTCGATCGGAACGCCCTTCATCGCCGGCACGAGATAGTCGCGCTGCTCCTGGTCGGGCGTGTGCAGCGAGATCGCGAGCTGGAAACGCGGCTTGTCCGGCGCGATGCGGCGCAGGCGCTCGGGGAAACCGACGGTCGACACGGTGACCTTGCGGCTGCCCAAGCCCATCTCGTCGTGCACGACGTCGAGCGCGGCGGAGAGGTTGGCGTAGTTGAGCAGCGGCTCGCCGATGCCCATCACGACCGAACGAGCGAGCGCGCCGACCTCGCGGCCGCGCACGTACTGCTCGATGATCTCGTGAGCCTCGAGGTTGCGCACGAGCCCCGCGCGACCCGAGGCGCAGAACGGGCACGCCACCGGGCAGCCGACCTGCGTCGACACGCACAAGGTCGCGCCCTTGCCGCTCGCGAGCTCGCGCGGCGGGATGTACACGGTCTCGACGGTCGCGGGGCGCGCGCCGCCGGGGAACGAGAGCAGGAGCTTCGTCGTGCCGTCCCAGGCCTTGTGGCGCTCGACCTCGGTGCTCGAGAGGATCGGCAGTTCCGCCGAGAGGCGCTCGCGCGCCGCGAGCGGCAGCGCCGTCATGCGCGCGTAGTCGGTGATGCCGCGCTCGAGCACTTCCTTGCGCGCAATGCGCGCGTGGAACGGCTTGAGGCCGAGCTCGACGAAACGCGCGACGGCCTCGGCCGGCGTCAGCGCCAGCAGCGTCGTCGCGCGAGCCGGAGTCTCGCCGCCTGCTTCGTTGGGCACCATGCCGCGGTCCTCCGGGCCGTTCAGGCCTTGCGCGCCAGGAGCGCCTGACGCAGCTCCTCGCCGATCACCATCGCGATGCGCCGCGCTTCCTGCAGGTCGGGCGGGTTCGCGCCGCCGACGGCCTTGTGGCCACCGCCGCCGTAGCGCTCCATGATCTCGCCGATGTGCACCTGCAGCGGCGGGGGATTCCACGGGTTCTCGCCGGCCATCACGTGGAAGCCCGAGCGCGTCGGGATCACGCCGACGGAGTAGTGCACGTCGGGGTAGTGGTAGAAGGCAGCGAAGCGCTCGCGCCGGATCTGGCTCGACGAGGCGTCGTACACGAGCACGTGGTCGCGGCGCCATTCGACCGTGGGCGGGAACTGCTGCAGCGCCTTGTCGCGGTTGCGAGCGGCCCGCTGGAAGCACTTGTCGACGTCGGCGCGCTTGGCGACGGTGTCGAGGTCGGAACCCGCCATCGCCTCGACCAGCTCGTCGGTCCAGTTGGGGCTGGGCGCCGCCGTCAGCGCGCGCGCGATGCGCAGCGCGGAGGTGTCGCCGAACACGGCCTGATCGACGGACTTGTAGCGCGCGGCGTCGATCACGTTGGACCACTCGGCCATCTCGCGGAAGCGCTCGGGCACGACGAAGCCCCAGTGGCGCTCGGCATGCGCGAGGATCAGCGGCGGGCAGGAAGGCGAGGTCTCGTCCCACTGCCAGCGCTCGTTGGGCACGTAGGCGGCGCGCAGCTCGGGCGTGAGGAACGTCGTCGGGTGGTGGTCGAACCAGTACTCGGCGCGCGGGTGGAAATGGAAGTCGACGATCGCGAAGCGCTCGTTCGAGCTGAAGTTGATCCAGTCGTCGCGTTGGTCGTAGTTGACGCTCGACCAGGCCGGAGTCTCGCCGCGCCGCTCGCGCAGCGCGTTGGCGAGCACCGCGGCGGAGACCATGCCGTCGAAGTCGCGGTGATAGTGGATGCGTACCGGTCCGGAGGAACTCATTCGGGACGAGAGGATACCCGCTGGACACGCTCGACACACGCGCGCTCGCCGGACGAAACATGCGCTACCATTTTCGTCCGATGGCGACCCCCACGCCCAAGGATGCGTCGATGCTCGCGCGCTGGCTCGCGCTGCTCTCTCCGCTCGTCGTCGCGCTGCTCGCGCTCGCGGCGTTTTCCAACGGCGCCGATGGCGTGTTCGTGTTCGATGACCACATCGACATCACGGACAACGTCGCGATCCGCGAGCCGTGGCCGCCGTGGCGAGTGATCCTCGATCAAGGACAGTCGGGAGTGTCGGGGCGCCCGCTCGTGGCGCTTTCCTACGCGCTCAACCACGAGGCCTTCGGCTACGCGACGCCGGGCTGGCACTGGACGAACGTCGTCGTGCACCTGCTGGTGGCACTCGCGGTGCTCGGCTGCGTGCGCCGCGCGCTCGAGCTGCCGCGTTTCGCCGCGCGCTGGGGCACGCGCGCGCGCTGGATCGCGCTCGTCGTCGCGAGCACGTTCGCCGTGCATCCGTTCGCGACCGGCGTCGTCATGTACCGCGGCCAGCGCGTCGAGTCGATGATGGCGCTGTTCTTCGCGCTCACGCTGTACGCGGCGTTTCGTTCGTTCGCGAGCCCGGACTCGAAGGGCTGGCGCCGGCTCGCGGTGCTCGCCTGCTGGCTCGGCACGGGCTGCAAGGAAGTGATCGTCGGAGCGCCGCTGCTCGTGCTGCTGTTCGATGCGCTGTTCGTGAGCGGGAGCTGGAAGGGCGCGCTGGCGGCGCGGCGGGGGATGTACGCGGGCCTGTTCGCGAGCTGGCTCGCGATCGTGGCGCTCGTCGTGCTCGCGCAGGGCCGCAGCGAATCCGTCGGCTTCGACTACGGTCACGTCGGACTGTGGAGCTACCTGACCACGCAGGCCTGGGCCGTGCCGGAGTATCTGCGCCTGTGCCTGTGGCCGAACCCGCTGGTGTTCGATTACGGCACGCAGCCGGTGGTCGACGTCGGAAGCTGGCTCCCTGGTGCGCTCGTGGTGCTCACGCTGCTCGCGGCGACGGCCTACGGCCTCCTGCGGCGCAACGGCCTCGCGTTCCTCGGTGCGGTGTGGTTCGTGATCCTCGCGCCGACGTCGAGTTTCCTGCCGATCGTGACCGAGCTCGTCGTCAAGCACCGCGCCTACCTGCCGAGCGCCGCCGTGCACCTCGCGCTCGTGCTCGCGGTCGCGACCTTGCTCGAGCGCCTGCCGTCGGCTGCGCGCGTCGCGGCCGCTGCGATCGCCCTCGGCGTCGTCGGCACGTTCGCGGCGCTCACGCACGCGCGCAACGAGGTCTACAAGAGCGAGCTGGGGCTGTGGGCCGACACGGTCGCGAAGGTTCCGCACAACGCGCGCGCGCAGGCCTGCTACGGCAACGACCTGCGTGTCGCGGGCCGCGTCGACGAGGCCGGCGAGCGCTACAAGGAAGCGGCGCGGCTCGACCCGGAGAATCCGGACTGGGCCGCGAACTGGGGCACGTGGCTGCTCGACCGCGGGCGCTACGACGAGGCGATCGTGCATCTGCGGCTCGTACGGGACGAGGACCCCGACAACGACCACGCGCTGTACATGCTGGCGGTTGCCCATGCTCAGCGTGGTGAACACGCCGAATCGATCGCCCACCTCGAGCGAGCCATTGCGCTCAACCCCGAGAACCGGGCGCTCGCCCG
>JAPLOE010000345.1 GCA_026692705.1 Planctomycetota bacterium | reverse complement strand
GTCGACGGCCACGCCGTCGACGCCGGCCGCAGTTTGCAGAAAAAGTTGCTCTGGCTCCGTATTCTCGCTCGACGCCCCCCAAGGCACCGATGGACTCACGACGTTCCGCGCTGCGCACGCTCTTCCTCGGCCTGGCGCTCGTGGCGCTGTTCTGGCCGCTCAACTGGCTGCTCGAACAGACGCACGTGCTGTTCTTCCCGCTGTGGCTGGGGTACGTGCTCACCGTCGACGGGCTCGTGCGCCTGCGCACCGGCACGTCGCTGCTCGCGCGCCATCCGCGCCTCTTCTTCGCGCTCTTCCCGCTCTCTGTGCCCGGCTGGTGGCTGTTCGAGGCCTTCAACGAGCGCCTCGGCAACTGGGAATACCTCGGCGCCGAGCGCTTCAGCGACCTCGAGTACTTCCTGCTCGCCTCGGTCTCGTTCTCGACCGTGATTCCGGCCGTGTTCGAGAGCGCCGAGCTGGTCCGCAGCTTCCGCTTCATCGAGCGCTTCGCGCGCGGTCCGGTGTTCCCGCGCGGCGGCGACACGCCGACCTATCGCTGGACGCTCGTGGCCATTGGCCTCGGCATGACGGCGGCGACGTTGCTGTGGCCGAAGCAGTGCTACACGTTCGTGTGGACCGGCCTCGTGTTCCTGCTCGAACCCGTGTGCATCGCGCTGGGCCGGCGCGCCTTCACCGACGACCTGCGGCGCGGCGACTGGCGGCCGTGGATGTCGCTGTGGCTCGGTGGGCTCCTGTGCGGGTTCTTCTGGGAGATGTGGAATCTGTGGAGCTTCCCCAAGTGGATCTACCACGTGCCTTACGTCGGCTTCTGGAAGGTGTTCGAGATGCCGGCGCTCGGTTACCTCGGGTACCTGCCGTTCGCGATGGAGCTGTACCTGATGGCGCAGCTCGCCCTGCCGCGCCGGCTCGAGATTCCGCTCCCGCGCGAGCCGAAAGTAAGCTGAAACGATGCCGTTTCTCGCGCTGCAAGCCGACCTGACGCGGACCTGGGCCTCCTGCGACCTGCGCGCGGAGGAGCTCGTGGTGCACGACGTCGATGGCGACGGATTCGGCGACGCGTGCGTGCGCATCGCCGGAGCGTGGCTCGTGGCGCGCACGGTCGAGGGCTGGAAGGCGAGCGGCTTGCGCGGCGCAGAGAGCTTCGGTGCGGCGCTCGCGGTGGAGCTCGAGCGACGCGCGAACGAGGTGGGCGAACGGGCGCCGCGGCTGGGGCCGCCGCCCTGGGAGCCGGAAGCCGAGTACGCGTTCTCCGCGAGCGGCGACGTCGACGGCGACGGCCAGCCCGACACGCTGCGCGCGTTCCGCTGCACGAAACCGGGCGCTTTTCTCGAGCTGCGGCTCGAGCCCACGGACCCGCGGCGGCGCGACAGCGACGGCGACGGGCTCCCCGACGGCTGGGAAACGGACGGCTTGCCGCGTGGCATCGGCGCCGGCAACGCGAAGCTCGATCCGGCGCGGCCCGACGTGATCTGCGCGGTGGCGCCCTACGCTGGAGTCGACGTGCAGGCGCTCGAGAAGGAGCTCCTGCAGGTCGCACGGCTGTACGACGCGATCGGCGTGCAGTTCTGGTGGCGCATGGAGCCCGCGGTGCCGCCGGAGAAGCAGGCGGGCGGCGACTGGGGCGCGTGCGGAGCGCTCAACTTCCCGCTGCGCGAGCGCGGCGTGCTGCACTGGATGCAGGTCACGGCCGGCGGCGGCGGTCAGGCGCAGCAGACCGGCGACATGGGCGGCTGCGGAGCGAGCCACGCGGTGTTCGCGCACGAATTCGGGCACCAGCTCTCGCTCTCGCACACCGGCGACAGCGAGCCGGCGTGGTGCCCGCTGTACCCGTCGCTGATGAACTACGCCTACAGCTATTCGCTCGGCGGCGACGGGCGCGCGATCCGCTTCTCCAACGGGCGTTTCGCGGGGCTTGAGCTGCACGAGGATCGGCTCGAGGAGCGCCTGCCGTTCGCGCTCGCCGACGTGAAATTCCTCGGCGCGCCGCCGTTCCGCTTCACGCTCGAGGCCGACGGCGCGGGCGCGACGCGCATCGACTGGAATCAGGACGGAGCGTTCAGCGCGACGCCGGTGACCGCGGACATCAACTACGGGAGCTCGACGAGCTGCGGCATCCGCCGCGATCTCGGCGGCGTGTTCGTCGGCGCGGCGCCCGCGCTCGCGTACGTCGGCGACACGGCGTGGCTCGCGACGCTCGACCCGACGCAGGCCGCGGTCTCGGTGCGTTCCTATCTCGGCAACGAGCGCTGGAGCGAGCCGCGCAGCGTCGTGGATTCGGCGACGACCGAGGATCCGCTGCTCGTCGACGCCTGGGGACGCGGCATGCTGCTCACGCGGCGCCTGGGGACCTGGGGCGTCAACCTGTTCGACGCGAGCGAGGTGCGCGAGCGCGCCGACGTCGCGGGACTGCCCGAGCGCGAGCTGTCCGTCGCGCGCGTGGGGGAGCGGATGCTGTTCGTGACGCGCACGAGCGAAGGCGAGCTCGACACGTTCTGGCTCGACTCGACCGACCGCATCGAGGTGCGGCATGGCGAGCGACTCGCGCTCTCGTCGCAGGTTCCCGTCGGCATCGGCGTCGAGCCTTCGACGGGCCGCGTCGTGCTCGCGAGCGCGGCGACGAACTCCGGTGGCGTGCCGATGTGCCTGCGCCTGTCGTGGTACACGGTCGCGGGCGACACGCTCACGCCGGTCGAGACGCGCTGGGTGCGCGGCGAGGCGAGCGGAACGCGCTGCACGACGCGGCCGATCGTCGCCTTCGACACCGCGGGCCAGCTCAACGTCTTCCACACGAACGAGCCGTCGGTCGAGGGGCAGATGAACTTCTGGCGCACGCGGCGCATCGGCAACGAGAAGCTCGACGAGGGCTGGCTCGTGTCGCTGCTCTACGACGTCTGGACACGCACGCGCCGGCCGGTCGCGTTCGCCACGGGCCCGCAGGGCAGCCTGTTCGCCTTCCGCTGGGACGCGGCCGAGGCCCACGGGATGCGCGTCAACGCGCTGCTTGTCGGGCACAACGGCTTCGGCATCGACCCCGAGCCGATGCGCGATTTCGACGACGGTGCGAAGATCCGGCTGCACGGCCTCGCCCACTCGATCCTCTGGATGCAGGACGCTCGATGAACCGCCGTCTCGCTCTCCTCGCGACGTTTGCTCTCGCGCTCGCGGGCCTTTTCATGGCCTGCGGCGGCAAGGAAGAGCGCAAGCCGAACGTGGTGCTGATCCTGGTCGACACGCTGCGGCCCGACCACCTGCAGGCCTACGGCTACGAGCGGCCGACGTCGCCGTTCCTGTCGGGCCTCGCGCAACGCGGCGTTCTGTGCGAGCGTGCCTTCTCCGCCTCGACCTGGACCGCGCCGTCGACCGCGTCGCTGTTCACGGGGCTCTATCCCAACCAGCACGGCATCACCGAAGGTTTCTTCGTGCACCGCGCGCGCACGGCCCGCGAAGGGGGCGCCGAGGCGGTCGAGGACGCGAGCGTGACGCTCAACCGGCTGCCCGACGGAGTGCCGACGGTGCCGGAGCTCTTCAAGGGCGCGGGCTACGCGACGTTCGGTGCGAGCTGCAACGTCAACGTGACCTCGCGCATCGGTTTTGACCGGGGTTTCGGGCAGTTTGCGGACTTCACGGGCCGCCAGTACGGCAAGGGCGGGAGCGCCGAGCAGGTGCTCGCGCAGCTGCGCACGTGGAAGCCGCAGATGCAGGGCGAGCGTCCGTACTTCCTGTACCTGCACTTCAACGACGTGCACGCGCCGTGGAATCCGCGCACGCCGACGTTCCCCGTCGACAACCAGCCCTACGGCAGCGAGCGCGCGCAGTACGACGGCGAGCTGCGCTACCTCGACACGACGCTCGAGCAGGTCTCGCGCGAGCTCGGCTGGAACGACGACACGCTGGTGGTCGTGGTGTCGGACCACGGCGAGGAATTCGGCGAGCACGGTGCGCTCGGCCACGGCTATTCGGTGCACAACGAGCTGATGCGCATCGTGATGCTGTATTCGTGGCCCGCGGTCCTGCCGCAGGGAAAGCGCATCGCGCAGCCGGTGACGATCCTCGACGTGCTGCCGACGCTCGCGCAGCTCGTCGGCCTCGACGCGCCGCAGGATCGGGCGGGCGTCTCGCTCGCGCCGGTGCTCGCGGGCCGCGCCGAGGCGCCGGAACGCACGCTGTTCGCGCTGCGCCTGAAGGAAGGTGGCGCGCGCCAGCTGTGGGCGGCGGTGCGCGGCCAGTGGAAGCTGATCCTCTCCGGCACCGGTCCGCAGCTCTTCGACCACTCGCTCGATCCGTTCGAGCGCAAGGACGTCGCCGCGCAGCACCCCGAGATCGTCGAGCGCCTGCTCGAGGACCTGCGCGCGTTCCGTGCCGGCTCGCACGTGCGCGGCGGAGCGAAGGTCGACGTCGAGCTCGACGCCGAGGCCGTCAAGGCGCTCGAAAAGCTCGGCTACACCGACAAGGCCGACGGCGACGGCAAGTGAGCGCTCACTTGTCGG
>JAPLOE010000344.1 GCA_026692705.1 Planctomycetota bacterium | reverse complement strand
CGAGCACGAGCAGCACCGCGAGCACGAGCGTCGCGACGGCGACGAGGCCGACGGTCCTCCAGAGCTCCTCCGGAACGCGCCGCTCGCGGTAGCTCGCGATCGCTTCGCGCGCGCGGGCGAGACGGCGCGCGGCGCATTCGTCCATCGTGAGCGCTTCGGAGGCCGCATCCGCGACGGTGACGATGCTGACGAGCTCGTCCCCGTAACGCAGCTCACCCTGGCCATCGGCGATCTTGACGTCGAACAGCTCCGGGCTGAAGAACGGGTCGTCGGCGAACTCGAGCAGCCGCGACTGCGTGCGCGCGGCGCGCTCCGCCGCCGTGAACGGACCGAGCGCGCCTTGCACGCGGAAAAGCTCGACGCCATCGATCGCCACGGGTTCACCGCGGTCGGCGGGAGCGGGGTTCGTCTGGGCGCGCGACGGCGACGCGAGCGCGCACAGCGCGAGGAGCGAGAGCAGGATACCGAGGACGGGGAGACGCCACCGGAGCGGGGGGAGCTGCACGCGCGGAAGGGTAGCAGCGCAGGCGCCGGGAATCCTGCGCGCCGGTCGCGGGCTACAGGTCAAGCACGCGAGCGAGAGTGCAGGCGCAGGCGATCGCCGACAGGGCGATCCCGAACTCGCAGAACCTGCAGAGCACGTGGGCCAGCAGTCGCATCATCGGACACCTCCTGTCCGGGCAGGACAAGGTCGCCCGGCTTGACGGTGGCTCCGCAGGCGCGCGGGACGCGGGGGCAGGAAAGAGCGGAATTCGAGTGCGTAGCCGGCCGTTACGGGGCGGTGACGAGGAACGCGCGGCGCCGCTCGTAGGGTCAGCGGTCGAGGCGCTGCTGCCAAAGGGCGCCCCTTGGGCCGAAAAACGGCCCGGAAAGCTCCGCAACGATGAAATCACTCGCACGTCTGCCGCTGGTCGCGCTCGCGGCCCTCCTGTCCACGTCCCTCGGGCTCGCGCAAAGCGCGGCGGCGCAGGCGTGGAGTTCCCACGTCGTGCTGCCGCAGGCGCGCGTGTTCCGCACGGTCGCGGAAGGGCCGGAACTCGCGGTGAGCCGCGTGCGCGCGGACGTGCGCATCGTCGACGGCATCGCGACGACGACGCTCGACGTCGAGGTCAGCAATCCGAGTGCGGTGCAGAGCGAGGCCGAGCTGCTGCTGCCGGTGCCCGAAGGCGCGGTCGTCACGCACTTCGATTTCGAGGGCGCGGGCGTGAAGCCGAGTGCGCGGCTCCTGCCGAAGGACGAGGCGCGCGCGACCTACGACTCGATCGTCGCGAAGCTGCGCGATCCGGCGTTGCTCGAATTCGCAGGCGCGGCGCTCGTGCGTTCGAGCGTCTTCCCGGTGCCGAGCCACGGGCGGCAGATCGTGCGCGTGAAGTACGAGGAAGTGCTCGCGGCCGAACGCGGGCGCTGGGATTACGAGCTCGTGCGCAGCGCGAGCCTCGCGGGCAACGTGCCGTGGGAAGTCGTGATCGACGTGAGCGCGTCCAGCGCGATCGCGGACGTGTACTCGCCGACGCACGACCTCGAGCTCGTCGCGCGCGAGCCGCAGCACGTCGCGCTGCGTGCGCGCTCCGGCGTCGTGATGCAGCCCGGTTCGCTGCGGCTGTCGGTGCTCGCGGCGAAGGGCGCGCTGTCGACGACGTTGTTCGCGAGCGCGGATCCGAGCGGGCAGGGCGGATGGTTCCTGCTGCTCACGGGCCTCGGTGCGCTGCCGCCGGACGCGAAGCTGCCGCTGCGCGAAGTCACGCTCGTGATCGACCGTTCCGGCAGCATGGCGGGCGAAAAGTTTGACCAGGCGAAGGCGGCGGCACGCCAGGTGATCGAAGGACTCGCCGACGGCGAGGCGATCTCGATCCTCGACTACAGTGCGGACGTCGCGCGTTTCGCTCCGATGGCCGTGATCAAGTCCGCGGACACGCTGCCCGCTCTGCGGGCGTACATCGACGGCCTGCGCGTGGGAGGCGGCACGAACCTCGACGGTGCGCTTGGCGCCGCGCTCGCGACGCCGCCGACGCCCGAGCGCCTGCCGGTCGTGTTGTTCCTGACCGACGGGCGGCCGACGGAAGGCGAGACGCGCGAGCTCGAAATCCAGCGCCGCATCGAGAAGGAAAACGTGCACCACCGCCGCGTGTTCACCTTCGGCGTCGGCAACGACGTCAACGCGCCGCTGCTCGATTCGCTCGCGACCGACAGCCGCGCCCGCGCGCGTTACGTGCGGCCGAACGAGGACGTCGAGCGCGCCGTGGCGGAGGTGTTCGCGGACCTGAGCGGTCCGGTGGTCACCGACCTTGAGGTGGTCGCGCTCAACGCCGATGGCAGCGAGAGCACGCGGCTCGTGCGCGACCTGTACCCGCAGGTGCAACCCGACCTGTTCCGCGGCGATCGCATGTTGCTCGTCGGGCGCTACCTCGACCGCGCTCCGATCCGCTTCGAGATCCGTGGCAAGCGCGGCGGCAGCGCGAGCACGTGGACGCTCGACCACGACTTCAGCCGCACGGCGGCGCGCAACGAGTTCGTGCCGCGCCTGTGGGCCATGCGGCGCATCGCGGCACTCGAGGAC
>JAPLOE010000343.1 GCA_026692705.1 Planctomycetota bacterium | reverse complement strand
GCAGAAAAAATTGCTCTGGCACGGTACTCCGCTATCCCGCAGACCTCGCGCAGCACGTTCGCGCAGCAAGACGTCAACGGAGACGACAACTCACCGGGCGCACACGATGCGCTCCCGATCGCAGCTCGCAGGCCGGCGGCGCCTCGTCGAACTCGCGCTCGCCGGTCGATAGCTTGACGCGTCGCGATGCTCCCCTCGGACCTGTGGCTTGGCTTCGGCGCGACGGCTGTCGTCGCCGTGCTCCTGCTGTCGCGCGCCTGGCGCACGGCGGGGCTCTGGCTTGCGCTCGCGGTCGCGGGGCAGATGGCGTCGCTCGCGCTGTACGTTTCCGGCCCCGGAGTGACCTACCAGCACCTGCGGTTCGAGCACGGTCCGCTGCGCACGGCGCTCGCACTCGGATTGCTCGTGCTGCAAGCGGTGGCTGTGTCGATCGGCCTGTGGAGACACGCGGCGCAAGTGCGCGCGGGCCTCGGTCGCCTACTGCCCGGATGGCGCGCGCCGGCCTTCGTGCTGCTCGTGGCCCTCGCGGCCGCGAAGATCTCGCGTCCCGGTGATCGCTCGGCGGGGGAGTTCGCGCTCGCGGCGGCCCTGCACTTGGTCGCGCTCGGCAATTTCGTGCTGGTCGGGCTCACGCTCGCGCGCGAGCCGCTCGCGAGCTGGTCCGCGCGCCTCGAACGCCTGCTCGGCCGCGCGAGTGACGCTCCGGAGCCCGGTGGCCTCGACCGATTCGCGTGGGTCGTCGCGCTGGGCGCGACGCTGCTGGCGGCGCTGCTCAACGTCCTCGCCTACGAGCGCTCGCCGCACGTGCCCGACGAGGTCGTGTACCTGCTGCACGCGCGTTACCTCGCGGTCGGGAAGCTGTGGCTCGAGCCGCCGCCGGTGCCCGCGGCCTTCGATCTCGACCTGATGCTGCTCGACCAGGGCAAGTGGTATTGCCCGGTGCCGCCTGGCTGGCCGGCGGTGCTCGCGCTCGGCGCGCGCGCTGGCGTTCCGTGGCTCGTCAATCCGCTGCTCGGGGGCGTCGCCGTGCTGCTCGCGTACCTGCTGCTGCGCGAGCTGTTCGACCGTCGCAGTGCGCGCATCGGCATCCTGCTCGTCGCCGCGAGCCCGTGGTTCACGTTCCTGAACATGAGCTTCATGACGCACTCGCTGACCTTGGCGTGTGCGCTGCTCGCGGCCCTCGGCGTCGCACGTTCGCGCCGCACGGGCAGCCTCGGCTGGGCGGCGCTCGCGGGCGTCGCGACGGGCGTGATCGCGCTGATCCGGCCGCTCGATGGCCTGCTCGTCGCCGGTGCACTTGGGGTCTGGTCGATCGGTTTCGGTGGAGCGCGCCTGCGCCTCGCCGCAATCGCGACGCTCGTCGTCGTCACCGGCGCCGTCGGTGCGCTCACGCTGCCCTACAACCAGCTGCTCACCGGCCGCGCGGGCGACTTCCCGATCCAGCACTACGTCGACGTCGTCTACGGGCCGGGCAAGAACAACATGGGTTTTGGGCCGGAAAAGGGCCTCGGCTGGAGCGGGCTCGACCCGTGGCCGGGACACTCGCCGCAGGAGGCGCTGATCACCGCGCAGTTCAACCTGCTCGGACTCGATGCGGAGGGGCTCGGCTGGGCCTGCGGCTCGCTCGTGCTCGTGTGGCTGTGGCTCCTGCGCGGGCGGTGGTCGCGCACCGAGCGCGCTTTCGCGCTGTTCGCGGCGGGAATCATCGGCTCGAGCCTGCTGTACTGGTTCAGCGGCGGCCCGGACTTCGGCGCGCGCTACTGGTACCTCGTGTTTCCGTCGCTCGTCGTGCTCGGAGTCGGCGGCATCGCGCGTGCGAGCGAGGCGACGGGTTCGAGCGCGCGCACGCTCGCGAGCGTGGCCGCAGCGTGTCTCGTGGCGCAGGTGACGTGGGTTCCCTGGCGCGCCGTCGACAAGTACCACGGATACCGCGGCGTCGAGCCCGGCAAGCTCGAGAGCGCGCCGGTCGAGCAACTCTCCGAGGCGCTCGTGCTCGTCGCGGGCCGGCGCCACCCGGATTTCGCGGAAGCGGCGCTGCTCAACCGCTTCGAGGACGAAAGTTCGAGCGTGACCGTCGCGTGGCTGCGCGACGAAGCGACGCTCGAGGCCTTGCTCGCGGCCTATCCGAAGCGGACGCTCTACGGACTGCGCGACGGACGTCTCGTCGGGCCGCTCGCTGCGGATGCGGCGCGCGAGCTCGCGCGCGAGGTCGCGGAATCGATCGAAGGAGTGCGGTGATGAAGGCTCTCGAGTCGTACAGGGACGTGCGCACGCTGGTGCTCGGCGGCGGCGGCTTCATCGGGACGTGGGTCGCGGCCGCGTTGTGCCGCGTGGGAGCGCAGGTCGTCGTGTCCGCGCGCGATCCCGAGGCGGCCCGCACGGCGCTCGCTGCGCGTGGTGCCCGCTGCGAAGTGCGCGCCTACGATCTCGCGCGCCCCGGCGAGGTCGTGCGTCTGTTGTCGGCGCTGCGCCCCGCGATCGTGTTCAACCTCGCCGGTTACGGCGTCGACCCGAGCGAACGTGACGAGCCGCTCGCCCTGCGCCTCAACCGCGACCTCGTGGCCGAGCTCGCGGAGCACGTCGCGCCCGACCACGACTGGCGCGGGCAGGTGCTCGTGCACGCCGGTTCCGCGCTCGAATTCGGCGAACAATCCGGCAACTTCTCGGACCCGTGGAAGTGCCACCCGACGACGCTCTACGGCCGCTCG
>JAPLOE010000342.1 GCA_026692705.1 Planctomycetota bacterium | reverse complement strand
GGATGTCGGCCAGTCCGTCGCCATCGAAGTCACCGATGGGCACGAGGTGAGCGCCAAACGAAGTCACGTCGCGTCGCCAGACTTTCACGATGTGCCAGGGATCTGCGGCGAGCAGCCACACACCGCTGGGCGGGAAGCGCGCGAACTCCGTGTAGCCGCATTCGATCACCGCGATCTCAGGCAGACCGTCTCCGTCCGTGTCGCCGACGTTGACGAATCCGTGCGCGAGCTCCAGCGAGCCCCAAGCGTCTTTTCGATTGTGCGGGCTCGTCGCAACGTTGAGCGCCTCCATTGTCGAATAGCCGTCGCGCCCACGGACCAGTGCGGCGCGACACTGCGTGGAGGAGAGCTCGCGCGCCGCAAGTTCGTCGTAGCCATCCCCATCGAGGTCGCCGAGATTGGCGAGCTCCAGCGAGTCCCCGTTGTTCCGTTCAATCGGAACAACTTCCCAAGCTGGCCGCGCGATGAACTGCGGCGGCGGAGGAGCGGCGGGCGCGCTGACAGAGCGACAGCCTGCGCCGAAGAGCGCGAAAGCGAGGAGAACAGCGCGAACTTGCATCGAGGGAGCGATGCCTGAGGGTGGTCCGAGCCTACTCGAAAGCGCTCGAACGTGCGCGGATTTGCTCACCCACGCGCCCCTTTACAGCCGCGACTTCTTCTCGATCAGGTCGGCGAGCAGGCCGACGGTGAGGACCTGCAGGAAGGCGACGAAGATGAAGACGGTCTTGTCGCCGAGGTTCTGCTCGATGAAGACGTCGTAGTAAAGGAAGCCGCACAGGCAGAGGAACAGCGCGAAGGCGACGGGATAGAAGACCTTCAGCGGGTTGAAATAGAGCACCGTGCGGATGATCAGCGCGGTGAAGCCGAGCGTGTCGCGGATCGGGCGGATCTTGGAGCTGCCGGAGCGCGACGAGCTCGCGGCGGAAGGCGCGCAGGCCGCTGTTGAGGTCGGGGATGTCGGTCGCGGCGAGGAAGCTCGCGAGCTGCTTCAGGAACCACTTCGCGGGCTTGCGCACGAGCGGAATGTTGACGTCGGCGCCGGTGCGCGAGCCGACGGCCATCTCGGCGCCGTCGTCGATCTGGTCGAGCAGGTCGCGGATCTTGTCCTCGGGGTACGTGCCGTCGGCGTCAGTGATGACGACGACTTCGGTGTGCGCGTGCGTGAAGCCGGTCTTGAGCGCGGCTCCGTAACCCTGGTTCTTGCGGTGCGTGACGACGCGCAGGTTGGGGATGCGCGCGGCGCAACGGGCGAGCACCTCGGCCGTGCGGTCCTTCGAGCCGTCGTTGACGGCGATCACGAAGATCGGAACGCCGATGTCGAGCTTCGACAGGCGGTCCATCACGCCCTCGACGCCGTTCTCCTCGTTGTAGACGGGCACGACGATCGTGACGCCGTGCTGGGAGAGCTTCTCGCGATGCTCGCTCGCCTCCCAGGGCAGGACGAGCGGGGCTTGGGGGCGCGGTGCGGGGGGTGCGGGACGTTCCACGGCGGCGGGAGCCTACCAAGGCGCCGCGCGCGTTTCATTCGAGGTTTGGCCGTCCGAACGCGGCCGCCAGCGCCTTGCGCGCCATTCCGGTCAGCGCGAGCGTGCCGAGCTCCGCCTTCGGCACCCAGCGCAGCGGCGCGGCGACACGTGCGCGACCGACGGTTCCGCGCTGCAAAACGACGCGGATGCGGTGGTGCGTGATCGCGTGGCGGAGCAGGCCGAGCTCGGGTCCGGGCGTGAGTTCGATGCCAAGTTCCGCGGGGAAAAGCTGCGGTCGGCGCGGCGAGCGCTGCTCGGTCGGGAGTTGCCAGAGGCCCGCCATGCGGCCTGTCTCGGGACGCTGTTCGACGAGCACGTCGCCGCCGCGCTCGACCACCCAGGCCACGAGCTCGACGTCGATCGGTTCCGGCCGTTCCTTGGCGCGCGGGAGCACGTTCTCGAGGCCACGCGCGCGCGCGAGGCACGCCTTGGCGACCGGGCAACGCTCGCAGGCGGGCGAACGCGGCGTGCAGACCGTCGCGCCGAGCTCCATCAGCGCCTGATTCCACTCGCCGGCGCCCTTCGACTTCGGGACGAGCTCGCGCGCGCGTTCCCAGGCCCAACGCTGCGCCGCCGCGGCAGGTGCGTCGTGCGCGAACCAGCGCGAGAGCACGCGCACGACGTTGCCGTCGACGAGCGCTTCGGGCTGGTCGAAGGCGATCGAGAGCACCGCACCGGTCGTGTAGGGCCCGATGCCCGGCAACGCGCGCACCGCTTCGGCGTCGCGCGGAAATTTACCGTCGTGGCGAGCGACGATCGCCTGCGCGGCCGCACGCAGCGAACGCGCACGCCGGTAGTAGCCGAGCCCGCTCCAGGCCGTGAGCACGTCACTCTCGTCGGCGCTCGCGAGCGCGCGCACGTCGGGGAAGCGCGCGAGAAACCTCGTCCAGTAGCCGATCACGGTCTCGACGCGCGTCTGCTGCAGCATCGCCTCGCTGATCCAGATCGCGTACGGGTCGCGCGTGCGGCGCCACGGCAGGTCGCGGCGCTCCTTGGCGTACCACGCGAGAAGCTCTCGCCGCGCGGCGAATTCCGGCGCGGGCGCGGCAGTGTCGGTGGAGCGCTTGGGCATGGCGCGCAGAACTTAGCTTCCTCGCCGAATTCCGGCGATGCGGGCCCGCGCTGCTATTCTCTGCGGCCTTCGCATGCAGCCCGAAACTCCCGCACGCCCCAAGCTCTCCTCCAACGCGCGCCTCGCCGTCGACCTCGGGCCGCTGGTCGTGTTCCTGATCGCGAGCTCGAAGCTCGGCCTGCGCTGGGGCACGGCCGTGTTCATCGTCGCGATGCTCGTGGCGGTCGCGGTGCAGCTCAAGGTCGAGCGCAAGGTCGCTCCGCTCGCGTGGGTGACGCTCGGAATGGTCGTCGTGTTCGGCGGCCTGACCGTGTACCTGGGCGACGAGAGCTTCATCAAGATCAAGGTGACCGTGATCGAGGTCCTGATCGGCGTCGCGCTGCTCGTCGGCCTCGCGTTCGGCAAGCTGTTCGCGAAGAGCCTGCTCGGGATGGCGCTGCCGATGGACGACACGGGCTGGCGCAAGTTTACCGTGCGTTTTGCGCTGTTCTCGTTCGCGCTGGCCGGTGCGAACGAGTTCATCCGCCGCTCCTTCGACGATCAGGCCTGGCTGTACTTCAAGGTCGGCGGCCTGCCGGTCGCGACGTTCGTGTTCATGATCACGCAGATGCCGCTCGCCAAGCGCCACGCGCTGCCCGCGAGCACTCCGGACGAGCAAGACCCGGCCCGGTGATTGTCGCGGCGCGGCGGGGTTCCTAGATTCGCGGCGTCCCCCGGAGAAAATGCGGTGTCCAAAGTCGTTCCGTTTGCGCTGCTCGTGCTCGTCGGTTGCCACGCTCCTTCGCTCGCCGACCGGCAGGGCGAGCTCGCGTCGCTGGGCTGGCTCGAGGGCACGTGGCGCGCGAACGACGGCGAGCAGGTGATCGAGGAGCGCTGGGGGCCGGCCGCGGGTGGGAAGATGCTCGGCGGGAGCTTCACGCTCGGCGCCGCGAAACTCGCGGGCTTCGAGCTGCTGGCGATCGAGCGCCGCGGCGACGGAGCGGTGTACGTCGCGCATCCCGAGGGCATGGAGCCGGGCACCGAGTTCGCGCTCGCGAGCTCCGGCGACGGCATTTGGAGCTTCGAGAACGCCGCGCACGACTTCCCGAACGTGATCCGCTACGTGCGCGAGTCGCCCGAGCGCTTCCGCGCCGAATTGAGCGGCGAGCTGCGCGGCGAGCAGGTCGGGTTCACGATCCACTACGAGCGCGTCGAGCGCTGATCCGGCGCCGTGCGAAAGCCCGAGCGAGTCCAAGTGCTGCGTTCCGCGTTGTCGGGCGCGATCGTGGGCCTGCTGCTGTCGGTGCTGCGTGTTCCCGATGGCACCGACTGGATGCTGCCGGGTGAAGCGACGGGCTGGACGACGTTCTCGTTCCACCTGCTCGGTTACGTGGCGGCAGCGTTCGCGCTCGCGCGCGCCTTTCGAGCGCTGGGTGAGTCGCTGTCGGTCGCGGCGCTCGCCTGGGGCCTCACGGCGGGCTTCGCGGCGCACGCGCTGTTCACGACGGAGGGCTGGAGCCCGCGCACGCTTCCGCCGGCGCTGGTCGTGCTCGCGGCGCTGGTCGGCCTCAACGCGCTGATCCTGCCGCGCGAGCCGCGCTTCGACGAATCGGGCTGGGAACCGTCGCGCTACTCCCCCACGGCGGCGTTGCTCGCGGCCTTCGTCGCGCAGTCGCTCGCCTGCGACACGCCGCTCGTGCGCGACCTCGGGCTCGCGCACCGCGCCGACGATGCGCTCGCGGGCAGTGTCTTCGCGCTGCTGATCGCTCTCGGCGCATCCGCGGCCTCTCCGCTCGCGGGCCTGCGCGGCCTGCCGCGCTTCACGCCGCCGCTGCTGCTGTTCCTCGCCTGCGTCGCGACGTTCGATTCCGCGCGGACGCTCGACGGCTTCGCGGAACCAGGCGCGCTGGCGCAGTTCCTCGCGCGCGCGCCGTGGTCGACGTCGCCGGAGGCCATAGGGCAATTCGCCGCGGACAGCGCGATCTGCGCGCGCCTGTGGACCCTTCCGGCGCTCGCGCTCGGAGCCGCGTTCGCGCTGGCGCAACCGGGACGGCAGCGTGCGTCGATCGCGCTCGGACTCGCGGTCGGCAGCGTGCTGTGGATCGTGAGTCCGGTCCGCCTGCTCACCGGCACGTTGCGCAGCGAGCTGCGCGAGGGCTACGCCTCGGTGATCGGCAGCCACGCCGTGCGTTACGAGATCGTCGCGGGCAGGCTCGTCGTGCATCGCGACGGCCTGCGCTGGACGCCGGGGCCGCACGACGCGCAGCTCGAGCGCACGATGCTCGCTTCCGCGCGCGACGCACGCTCGCTCTTGTTCGTCGGCATCCTCACGCCGGAACGCAAGCGCCAGCTCGACGCCCTGGGCGTGCTCGAGCTCGAGGTCACGTCGCCGTTCGCGCGCGAGCGGCGCTCGCACCTCGTCGACAACGTGCGCCACGTCGATCTCGACGAGGCGCGCGCGCGCGACGAGGCCGGCCATTACGACGTCGTGCTCGTCGCGCCGGTCGGTTGCGCGGTGCCGCGCGCGCTGGTGCGCACGATGGGCCTGCAGACGCGGCGAATCGTGTGGTTCGAGAGCTCGGGCGAGCTCGCGGGCGCGCGCTGGAGCGAACGCATCGACGCGGCCTGTCCCGACATGGAGCGTGTGCTCGTCGCGCTCACGTCGGGCTCGGGCGAGCTCGTCGGCAACGAACCTTCGCGGCGCATGCGGCCGTGGACGCGGCTTTCGACCGACGTCGACGAGCTGTGCCGCATCGACGCGCTCGCGTGCGCCGAACGCATTGCGCTCGCGCAGGCCGGTACCGAGAACGAGAGCGCGGCGCAGGCGCTCGCCGCGCACCTCGCAGCGCAGAAGCGCAGCGCGCCCACGGGCGATGCGGCGAGCCGCGTCGAGCTCGACCTCGGCGCGCTGGAGGCCTGGAGCGAGGCCGCGCGCCCCGCGACCGCGACGCGCTTCCAGCTGCGGCTGATCGGCGCGGCGGCGGAAGTGCTGTCGGCGAAGCGTGAGCTCGAGCTGCTCGAGCGTTTCGTCCTGCCGGTGGCCGAGGGCGACGCACGCAGCGCGACGGTCGAACGCGCGCTGGGAGTGGCGGAGCTCGAGATGCTCGACCCGGAGGCAGCGGCCGAGCGTTTCTCGCGCGCACTGGCGGTGACGCCGCGCGACGAGGACCTGCTCGTGCTGCGCGCGCGCACGCGCCTCAAGCGCGGCGACAGCGAGACCGCGGCCCGCGAGCTCGAGCGCGCAGTCGCGCAACTTCCCGATTCGGCCCGGATTCGCCGCGAATTCGCGCTCGCGGCCGCGCGCGCGGGCCGGCCTGGAGCTCTCGAGGCCTTGCGCGAACTCGCCGCGTCGCGCCCCGACGATGCGGAGCTGCACGTGCACACGAAGGGCCCGCCGTGGCCGGAGCTCGAGCTCCCGCTGCGCTGAAAATCAGCTCGCGAACAGGCGCTCCATCGTCTGCACGACGCCGCGCAGGTGCGCCTCGTCGCCCGCGCCGATCTCCGCCGAGGCCCAGCCCGCAAAACCGACTTCGTCGAGCGCCGCCATGATTGCCGGCCAGTTCGCGTCGCCGGCCCCGAGCTCGACGTCGAAGCCCTTCCAGCGCCCCTCGTCGTCGCGGCGCTTGCGGCTGTAGTCCTTGATGTGCAGCTTGCACAGGCGCTTGCCCAGGATGCGCACCCACTGCTCGGCGTGGCCGTACGTGATCACGTTGCCGCAGTCGAGGTGCCAGCCGACCCACGGGCTCTCGAGCTCGTCGACGTAGCGCGCGGCCTCGAGCGGCGAGAGCAGGAAGTCGTTCCACACGTTCTCGATGCCGATCTTGACCTTGAGCTCGGCCGCGAGCGGCAGCACGCGCCGCAGCTCCGCCTGCGAACGCTCGTAGGCCGACTTGTAGTCGACCTGCGCGTTCACGATCGCCGGCACGAGCAGCACGCTGTCGCCGCCGAAGGCCTGGCAGTCGCGCAGCGCCGTCGCGAGCGCCGCCACCGCTTCCGCGCGCACTTCCGCGCTCGGATCGGCGAGCTGCTTGCGCCAGTGCACCGAGTCGACCGTGCCGCACACCGCGAGGCCCGTGGCGTCGCGCGCCGCGAGCACTTCCTCGCGCGTGATCGGGTTCGGACTGTCGAGCTCGACACCGTCGAACCCCGCGCGCTTCAGGATCTCGAACTTCTCCTTCAGCGTCTTGCCGTCGCGGCACATGTAGAGCATCGCCGCCTTGCGCAGCTTGCGCGGCGCGCGCGCGGCGGGCGCTTGGGCGACGGCGGGACGTGCGAGCCAGGCGGCGAGCGCGGTGGCGCTGCCGGCGACGATCAGGCGACGGCGGTCGAGCATGGCCGGGACGATACGCCGCGGCCCGCGAGCGCGAAAGTCAGGGACTGTGAAGCCATTCACAGGCCCGACGTCCGGCGCCGCCAGGCGACGGCGCAACCAACATCCTGAGCGCTCGTAGGCTCATTTCTCCACGAGCGCTCAGCGCGCGAACACGAGGTCGCGCACTTCGAGCTGGCCGCCGGAACGCAGCTCCTCGCGCACGAGCCCGTGCGCCGGCGAATACCAGCGTCGCGTGCCGCCCTGCACGTGCACGAGGCACGAGCCGCGCTGCTCGCGGAAGGCCGCGAGGTCGGGCGCCGCGATCCCCAGCGCCGACGGCACCGTCACGTCGACGTGCCCCGGATAGGGCGCGACGGTGACGGCGTTGCCGCGCGCATCGAGGTCGAGCAGCAGCTCCTCGGAAGGCAGCGACACGTACTCGTGGCCGCGGCGTTCCAGGCGTTCGACGGTCGTCGAAAGCACCTTGCGGCCGTCGCTCGACAGGCGTTCGCGCTGGATGCGCCACGCGCCGTCGCGGACATTGAGCGCGAGCTCGCGCTGCCACTCGACCTTGCCGTCGGGCAGCACGCAGCACAGCACGCGCAGGCCGTTGTCGCGGATCGGCCAGCCGCTCGCGGCGTCGGCGAGCGACGAGGCGAGCTGGAGCTGCAGCCGCCAGTCGAGCTTCTCCGCGTCGGGCGCCACGAGCGCCAGCGTCGACCAGTCGGGCGCCGCATCGTTCTGCAGGTCCGCGTCGTACCAGCGCTGCGCGAACTCGAGCAGCTCGAGGTCCGTGCGCGCGCGGTCGGGCAACGCGAGCTTGCCGCCGCGCACGAGCCGCACCCAGCCGCCGAGTCCCGTGACCTTCTCGAGCGCCGCGACGTCGAGCGAACGGTAGCGCAGCAGCGCCGCGGGCAGCTCGGTCGCGACGCGCGGCCCGAGCTCGAGCGCGTGCGCGCAGGCGAAGCGCTCGGAATGCGCGAGAATCGCCGAGGAATCCGTGGGCTTGAAGCTCGCCGAGAGCTGCTTCCACTCGTCGGCGTCGACCGTCGCGACCGAGGCCGCGCAGCGCTCGACACGCTCGCGCAGCGGCCCGACGAGCTCGTCGACGCGCTTGAGCCGTTCCTCGGCGCCTCCGCGCTCCGCGAACCATGGGAAGCTCGTCGGGGTGAGCTCGGCCCGCATCGCCTCCACGCGCACGAAGCTCGAGCGCAGTGCCACGAGCGCGATCGGCCCGAGCTTTCCGGCCGCGACCGCGGCCTCGAAGCGGTCCGCTTCCTCGATGCCGTCCGCGAGCGCCGCCAGGATCGGCGTGCCGCCGGCGCCCAGTGCCGCGAGCGCCACCGACGCCTCGCGCGCCTCGGCGAGCCGCTTGTCCTTGAGGAACGCGAGCGCGCTGTCGAAGGCCTGCGCCGCACGCGCGGGCTCCGACAGGCCCTTGCGCTCTTCCGCGAGGCGCTGCTCGAGCTCCGCGATGCGCGCCGCGCTCGCCTGCGCCTCGCTCTCGCGCGCCCCGAGCG
>JAPLOE010000341.1 GCA_026692705.1 Planctomycetota bacterium | reverse complement strand
CGCGCTGGCCTTCGCGCTGGGCGCGGTGGCCGAGCTCTACCGCCCCGCCGTCTCCGCCGCCATCGCCGACCTCGTGCCGAGCGCCGACCGCGCGCGCGCCTACGGCTACATGATCTGGAGCTTCAACGTCGCCTTCGCGATCAGCCCGATCGTCGCGGGCGAGATCTCCGAGCGCGCGGGCTTCACGTGGCTGTTCGTCGGCGATGCGGCGACGATGCTGCTCGCGGCATTCCTGATCCTGCGTGCGGTGCCCGAGACGCGGCCGGTCCGTGATGCGGCGGAGGTCGCAGCGGCGCCGGCCGTCGAGCGCGGGGCGGCGCTGCGCGACCCGCGGATGCGCTGGATGCTCGTCGCCGCGTTTTTCATCGGGCTCGTGATCCTGCAGTCGATGGCGACGCTCGGGCCGATCCTGCGTGCGGACGGACTGAGCCTCAAGCGCTACGGAATGGTGATGGCGCTCAACGGAGCCCTGATCGCCGTCGCGCAGCCGTGGCTCGTGCCGCGCTTCGAGAAGCTCGGGCGCGCGCTCGTGCTGCCGTGGACGGCGCTGCTGTTCATGCTCGGCTTCGCGGGGCACGCGCTCGCGGGGAGCATCGGCGGCCACGCGGCCTTCATCGTGGTGTGGACGGCCGGGGAAATCGCGCTCTTCCCGCTGTGCAACTCGTTCGTCGCCGACCTCGCCCCGCCCCACCTGCGTGGGCGCTACCTCGGCGCCTACTGGCTCGCCTGGACGCTCGCCAACCTCATCGGACCGCCGCTGGGCCTGCAGCTGCTCAAGTCCGGCGAGCCCTTCTGGGCCCTCCTGCCCCTTGTGGGAGCGATCGCCGCTCCGCTGGCGCTGTGGCGGGCGACGCGAACTCGAGTCGAGGCGTGACCCGCGAGGGGCCGTCGATAGAATCCTCGGTCCCCGCCGCTCGACCGTTCCGGAGAAGCCTGATGCTCTTGGCCCCGACCCCGATCTTCCTCGTTTCGCTCCTGTCGGCCGAAACGCCGGCGCTGACGCTTCCGCAGCCGCTGACGCAGCCCAGCGTCGCGACGCTCGCCGCTCCCGTGATCGAGGCGCCGTCGCTCGCCGCCGTGCTCGCCGCCGCGCAGGCTCCCGAGCGCCGCAACGGCTTCGAATGGGGCCCGAAGTTCACGCTCGCGGTCGGCGTGCACGCCGTCACGGGCTACTACGACACGTACTCCGGCGAGGATCCCGACGAGGACCTCGCCTACTCGCTCGACGCCTGCATCTACAACTGGGACGGCGAGAAGGGCCTCGGCCTCGAGTTCGGCCTCATGTACTCGAGCTACTCGGCCTCCTCGGGAGCGCTCGGCGGCGACGAGAACGTCGACACCTATCGCGTCTCCGGCGGCGTGCGCTTCGCCGACCGCGGACCCGACAACCCGATCTACATCCCGTTCGTGCGCGCGGGCGTGATGTACCGCAAGGACGACGGCAACATCGAGAGCGACGACGGCTTCGGCTGGTACCTCGGCGGCGGCATCGACTTCCGCATCGGCAGCCGGCTCGCGATCACGCCCAGCGTGCTGTTCACCGACACGTCGTCGATGAGCGCGCAGGACTGGGTCTACGGCGTCCTCGCGACCTTCGGCTTCTAGTCGCGGGCGATGGACGTCGCAGCGGGCGAGCAGGAACCGCGCTGGGCGCGGCCGACGGCGATCGAGTGGCTGTGCCTCGCCGCCACGCTGTTCCTCACGCTGCAGTACTCGTGGCTGCTCGACGACGCGTTCGTCTACTTCCGCTACGTCGACAACCTCGTGCACCTGGGGCGCGGGCTCGTCTTCAACGAGGGCGAGTACGTCGAGGGGTATTCGAGCCCGCTGTGGTGCGTGACGATGATCCCGCTGCGCGCCGTGGGGCTCGACTGGTGGCTGATCACGCGCCTCGTCGGCCTCGCCTGCGCGGCCGGGACTTGGGCACTGCTGGTCGAGCTCGGCCGCCGCACCACGCCGGCCGGAGTGCCGCGCGTCAACCTGCCGCTCGTGCACCTCGCGTTCCTGTACGCGACGCAGTCGTACTTCACGTCCGGCGTCGAGGCGCCGATGGTGCAGCTCGTCGCGGCGGGATTTGCGCTGTACGTGTTCGCGCCGCAGTCGCGCGTCGCGCAGGTGCTCGTCGGGCTCGCGCCGATGGTGCGCCACGAGCTCGCGCTGCCGGTCGCGCTCGCTTGCGCATGGCAGTTCTGGCGTGAGCGCCGCGTCCCGTGGACGGTCGTGCTGGTCGCCGCGGCGACGCTCGGGGCGTGGATCCTGTTCCGCGTCGTGTACTACGCGGACGTGCTGCCCAACACCTTCTACCTGAAGGACGAGGTGAACTGGGAGCGCGGCTTCGCGTACCTCGGCGACACGTTCCGCACGTACGGCACGCTGTGGCTGCTCGCGGCCTTCGCGCTGCTGGCGTTCTGGCTGCGCCGCGAGCGTGGTGTCGAGCTCGGCCCGCGCGTGGTGCTCCTCGCCTCCGCCGTCGCGGTCTCGCTGTACGTCGCGAAGATCGGCGGCGACCCGCGCCACTACCGCTACCTCGCGTTCCCCTTCTGCGTGCTGGTCGCGTCGTGGAGCGGACTGATCGAGCGGGCGCTCCTGCGCTGGCCAACTGGGTCGCGTGCCGGTGGAGCTTGGCTCGTCGCCGGAACCGTCGCCTTCGGCACGTTCCTGCTCTATCCGCGGCAGCTCTCGAAGCACCCGATCGGGCGCGACGCGGCGCACACCAAGATCGACGAGATCAACGACGCGCAGTACCACCGGCTCAAGCCGGACCTGACCTACTCGCCGTGGACGCTCGCGCCGGAGATCGAGCAGCTCGACGACGTGATGCTCGACCTCGCCTACGGCGAGAGCCCGCTGCTGCCGCAGGGGCCGGTCGACATCCGCGACGAATACGCGCGCTGGCTCGCGTCGGACGAGACGCCCGCGGACTATCCAGTCACGACGATCGGCTGGTGCGCGACGGCCTGGCGCGAGTTCCCGCGCACGCTGGTGCACTGGGACGGGCTCACCGACCCGATCCTCGCGCGCACGACCGCAAAGAGCTGGCGCGCGGCGCACAAGAAGGACCTTCATCCGCTCGGCGGCGACCTCGCGAAGCTGCGCGGCAAGTTCGGGTCGAGCCGCGAGTCGTTCCGCGCGGCCGTCGACGCGGGCGAGGCTCCGGAATGGGTGCGCCGCAACCTCGAGACGATCGAGACGATCACGCGCAAGGCCTACAACCGCCACGACTTTGCCGAAAACCTCGGGCTCGCGCTCACGCGCGTCCCGAGGATCGATCCCGGCAGCGAGTGAGCGCGGCGCTGCGCGCTAGACGGGCTCGAAACGCCCGGTGAAGTGCGGCAGGTACTGCGGGCGGTAGGTCATGCGCAGGCCGCGCAGCTCCTTCGCCTTCGCCCCGACCTCGGCGGCGAGCTCGATGATGCGATCGACGTGGCTCTGCGTGTAGACGCGCCGCGGGATCGCGAGCCGCACGAGCTCGTTGCGCGCGGGAACGAAGCTGCCGTCGCGCGCGAGCTTCCCGAACATCACCGACCCGATCTCGCACGAGCGAATGCCGCCGTGCAGGTACAGCTCGCAGGCCAGCGCCTGCCCGGGATACTGGCCCGGCGGGATGTGCGGCAGGAGCGCACGCGCGTCGATGTACACCGCGTGTCCGCCCGCGGGTCGCACCGTGCAGATGCCGCTGCGCTCGAGCCCGTCGGCGAGGTAGGCCGTGCTGCGGATGCGGTATTCGAGGTACGACGGCTCGAGCGACTCGTGCAAACCGACCGCCATCGCTTCGAGATCGCGTGCGGAACAGCCGCCGTAGGTCGGGAAGCCCTCGGTGAGGATCAGGAGGTTGCGCGCCTTGAGCGCGAGCTCGTCGTCGTTGAGCGCGAGGAAGCCGCCCATGTTGACGAGCGCATCCTTCTTGCCCGAGACCGTGCAGCCGTCGGCGAGCGAGAACACCTCGTGCGCGATCTCCGCCGGCGAGCGGCGCTTCTGCCCGGCCTCGCGCTCGCGGATGAACCAGCAATTCTCGGCGAAACGGCAGGCGTCGATCACGAACGGGATGCCGGCGCCACGCAGGATCGCGGAGATGCCGCGCAGGTTCTCGAGGCTGACCGGCTGGCCACCGGCGGTGTTGTTGGTGATCGTCACCATGCCGAGCGGGATGTCCGCGCGGCGCTCGCGCACCAGGCGCTCGAGCTTGTCCAGGTTGATGTTGCCCTTGAACGGATGCAGGCTCGACGGATCGCTCGCTTCGTCGATCACGAGGTCGAGCGCCTCGCCGCCGTTGTACTCGATGTTCGCGCGGGTCGTGTCGAAGTGGCAGTTCGACGGGATCACCTTGCCCGGCCCGCTCACGAGCGAGAACAGGATGCGCTCCGCCGCGCGGCCCTGGTGCGCGGGGATGATGTTGCGGTAGCCGCAAAGCTCCTTCACGGCCGTCTCGAAGCGCGCAAACGAACGCGAGCCCGCGTAGCTCTCGTCGGCGTGCATGATGGCCGACCACTGCTCGGTCGACATCGCCGCCTGTCCGGAGTCCGTCAGCAGGTCGAAGGTGACGGCCGCGGCCGGGACGCCGAACAGGTTGCGGCCGGCGGCGAGCAGGTACCGCTCGCGTTCCTCGCGGCTGAGCAGCGCGAGCGACTCGACGACCTTGATCTTGAAGGGCTCGAAGATGACGGGTGCCATGGGGTCTCCGTGGGGACCTACTCACGTTCGCCCCGCTTCCCCTACGGCACCATACGCCCGGCGCACCGCCCGGCGCCGCCCTAGTGCGCAGTCGCGGGTCTCAGAGACCGTGAAGAAATCACGGTCTCATCGTCCGCGCCGCCGTGCGGCGCGGCGCACCAAGCATCTGAGAGGTCGTAGGATCGATTTCTTCACGACCTCTCAGCTCACCCACTTCGCGAGGTCCTCGGCGTAGCGCCGGCCGACCTCGGTCTCGACCTCGACCACGTCGCTCGCGCCGACCGCGCGCAGGATGCGCGACTGGCGCTTGTCGCGCGAGCGCGCGATCACGCGCGCGACGCCACACTCCTTCAGCGCCGCGACCGTCAGCACGGTCTGCTCGAAGCTGTCGCCGATCGCGACCACCGCCGCCGAGCACGACTTCGCGTCGATCGCCGCCAGCGCCTCGGTTTCCGTCGCGTCGAGCTCGACCACGAAGCTGAGCTTGTCCTTGACGGGCTCGATCATCTCCATGCGCTTGTCGACGGCGAGCACGTCGCAGCCTCGCTCCGAAAGCCCGAGCGCGAGCGCAGTTCCGAATCGACCCAGACCGATGACGAGGATGCGCTTGGCCATGCGGCGACTCTACCAGACCTGCAGGTCGTTCTCGGGGAGGCGGAATTTCTCGCGTTGCCCGCGCGCGCCCACGGCGAGCGCGGCGGTCATCGGTCCCGTGCGTCCGATGAACATCGCGAGGACGAGGATGATGCGGCCGGCGTCGCTCAGGGTCGGCGTGATGCCGGTCGACAGGCCCACGGTGCCGAGCGCCGACACGGCCTCGAAGGAGAGTTTGAGGATGTCGTGCGTCTCCGTCAGCGTGAGAGCGAACACGATGATGCCGACGCTCGCGATCGAGAGCGTCGCGACCGCGGAGGCGCGCCGGATCGACTCGGCCGCGACGACACGGCCCGAGAGCCGCGGCGCGTGCTGGCGCATCTCGCCGACGAAGTTCGCGAACAGCACCGAGGCGGCGGTGGTCTTGATGCCGCCGGCGGTCGAGCTCGGGCTGCCGCCGATCCACATCAGCAGCATCGTGACCAAGAGGCCCGGCGGTGCCATCGCGCCGAAGTCGATCGTGTTGAAGCCCGCGGTGCGCGTCGTCACCGAGCTGAACAGCGCCGCCATAGCTCCGTCCATGAAACCCATGCCGGCGAAGGCGCGGTGGTACTCGAGCAGCCCGAGCGCGATCGCTCCGCCGACGATCAGGAAAGCCGTGGCCTTGAGCACGACGCGCGAGCCGTAGTCGTAGGGCCGCACGAGCGACGGCTCGCGCCGCTGCCAGGCCTGCGCACGCTCGCGCAGGCGCGTGAACATCGCCTGATACACGGGGAAGCCGATGCCCCCGAGCACGATCAGGCCCATCAGCACGAACTGCACCGAGTAGTTGCCCGTGTAGTCCATCAGGCCGCGCGGCAAGGTCGAGAAGCCGGCGTTGCAGAAGGCCGACACCGAGTGGAACGCCGCGCACCACGCGACCGAGCGGCCCTCCAGGCGCGGGTCGTCGGCCCAGGCCATCCACATCAGCACGAACCCCGCGAACTCGATCGCGAAGGTCGTCGTCACGATCGTGCGCGTCAGGCTGCGCAGCTCCGACAGCGTGCCGGTCTCGAACACCTCCGCGTACTTGGCCTGCGTCACGAGCGAGCTGTCGCGCGCGAGCGCCACCGCCAGCGCGCCCAAGGTCATGATGCCGATGCCGCCGAACTGGATCGCGAGCAGCAGCACGAACTCGCCGAAGGCGGTGTAGTGCGTGCCGACGTCGTGCACGGAGAGTCCCGTGACGCACACCGCACTGGTCGCGGTGAAGAGCTCGTCGACGATGCGCATCTGCCCCGGCTCCGAGATCGACCACGGCAGGCACAGCAGCACGGTCGACACCACGATCATCCCGGCGAAGCTGAAGGACAGCAGCAAGTGCGGGCGCTTGCCGAGGCGCTCGAGCACGCGCGCGGAGAGCCGCAGCCTTCGGTGCAGCGAGATCGCCGCGATCGAGAGCCCAAGGAACGTGCCGTCGTACACGCGCACGGTGTGGATGTGCGCCGCGCTCGCCTCGGGCACCTCGAGGTCCTCGACGAGCCGCATCAGGCGCGCGACGAACATCGCGATCGCGCCCGCGACGAGCCCGATCTCGAGGCTCAGAAGGCCCTGGCCCGCGCCGAGCAGCTCACGCAGCCGGATCTCGCCCGCGAGGAACAGCAGCAGGCCCGCCATACCGACGCAGCCGAGCAGCCCGAGCATCGCCGACGGTGCGGCCATGTCGAGGACGATCGTCCCGCTGAGCAGGAAGATGGCGACGAGGGCCTCGCGCAGAGGGGTACGGGCGGTCCTCACGGGCGAATAGTCTGCGCTCCGGCGCATCGCCGTGCGAGAGGCTGCTCGCCGGCGGCCCCGGCTGGGCGCACCGCAGGCTGTCAGGGCAGCTCGGCCCAGCGGACGTCGAGCGAGAGCTCGACCAACGCGCCCTCGGCGACGTCGACCTCCAGCGCGCTCTCGACCTCGAATTCGAGCCCGATGCGCCGCGCGTCGACCTTCCACCTGCCCGGCTGCACTCCCGCGACCACGATCCGCCCGCCGCGCGGCGTCAGCTCGCGCACGTCGTCGGAATCCTCCGGACGCAGGGCGATCGCGATCTCGGACAGGTTGCGGTCGCGCTCGAGCTGCGGCAGCACGAGGCGCAGGCAGGTCCCCAGCACCGCGTTCTGCTCCACGTCCGCGTCGCGCAGGGCGACTTTCGCGACCTCGAACGGGCCGTCGACTCCGGTGGCGAGCGCCACCCAGTCCCCGGTGCGCAGGCGCGTCGCGAACGAACCGTCGGCGGCGCACAGCACGTTCATGCTCCAGCCGCGCTGGTTCTCGACGAGCTTGAGCTCGAGCGGTTCGTCGACCCACGTGCCGCCGGAAGTCACCAGTCGCCCGCGCCACTCGAACTTGCCGTCGGGCTGCCCGAGGTCGGCGCGCGCGGGCGCGTCGTGGCTGAGCTCCGCCTGCACGACACGCGGAATGCTGCTGTCGGCGTCCTCGATGCGCGTGGGCAGCAACGCGAGGTTGGTGCAGTGGTACCAGCCGTCGACGTCCGTCCGCAGCTCGCGCACGAGCTCGTTCCCCGACTCGGGCACGGTCTGGCGCACCACGAGCGGCGCACCGACGGCGACGCGGCCATCACGATCCCAGACGCGCCCGTCGAGGCGCGCCGAGCCGAGCGCGACGTGCGCCACGACCTCGCTCGCCCCCAGTTCCGCCCGCAGGCTCGTCCACAGTCCTTGCGGAGCCTCGACACGCACCGTGCAACGCACCGCTGACAGGCCCGCGAAGCTCGCGCGCCCCTGGGCATCCGTGCGGGCCTCACCGAGCCGCACTCCGGCGTCATTCGCGATTTCGACGAGCACGTCCGCGAGCGCGCGGCCAGCCTCGTCGACCTGCACCACGAGCTGGCTCGGCCCCTTCGCTTGCGCGGCGCCCGCCGCCGCTTCGCTCTCCACGGCTTCCGGCTCTGCAGCCGGTTCGGCTTCGACTTCGCTCGCCGCAGCGAGTGCCGCCTGTTGCGCCTTCGCGGCCGCACCTTCGGCTTCGCGCGCCTCGCGCGCCTCGCGGGCGACGCGCGTCGCTTCGACCTGCGCCGCTTCGTCGCGCGCGCCTTGCACCTTGACGTAGCGCGTGACGGCGACGACGCAGACCATCACGGCGGCGGCGCAGACGGCGAGGAGAGCCTTCCACTTGAGGGGCATGGGTGGTCCGTTGATCGTCCCCGTCCGCAGCGAAATCTGAGCATGATTC
>JAPLOE010000340.1 GCA_026692705.1 Planctomycetota bacterium | reverse complement strand
GTCGTCGGCACCGAGCTGCAGCCCGAGCACGACGTCGGATTCCTCGCCCTTGGCGGTCACCATGATCACGGGGATCGCGGCGGTGACCGGGTCGGCCTGCAGGCGCTTGCACACCTCGAGCCCGTCGAGTCCGGGCAGCATCAGGTCGAGCAGCACCAGATCGGGATTCTCCTTCCGAACCCGATCGAGCCCTTCTTCGCCATTGCGGCTGGCGACCACGAGGTAGCCCTCGCGGCGCAGGTTGTATTGCACGACTTCGAGGATGTCGGCTTCGTCCTCGATGACGGCGATCTTCTCTCGTTTGGACATCTGGATGACCTTGGGTCCTTGATCCTCGCTTGGAACTTGCGCGCCCAGTACCGCCACCAGCGGTCAAGCTCGGATAAAGAGCCGCACAAGACCTTCGCTCGCGCGCGCGGGGGGTTCAAGGCGCGTGGGGAAAGCCCGAGGGAGCATGAAGATCGTGACAAGGGCGAGCGGTGCGCGGCGGGGGCCCGAGGACTATGCTCCGCGCGCCATTTCGCGCCCCGCCAGCATGAACGCAACTGCCTCCGATTCCGTCGGCTCGGTCCCCGCTCCCGAGGCCCATTCGTGACCGTCGGGTGGACTGAATTGGCGGTAGCGGTGCCGCTCGAGTGGCACGAGCTCGTCGCCGAGGCGCTCGCGCTCACGCCCTTCTCGTCGGTGGCCTTCGGGGGCGAAGTTCCCGGGGCGCCGCCGCCGCGTCCGGGGAGCGACTGGGTGCGCGCCTACGTGATCGAGAGCGACGACACGCCGGCGCTGCGCCGCGCCGTGGGGGATTCACTCGCGGGGCTCGCGGCGGCGACCGGGGCGGAGGAATTGCGCGGGCTCACGCTGCACTTCCGCACGCTGCCGCCGGAGGATTACGCCAACGCGTGGCGCAAGAGCTGGCGCCCGATGCGTGTCGCGAACTTCGCGATCGTGCCGCGCGACTGGCAGGGTCAGCTCAAGCCCACCGACCGCCGCATGCTGCTCGAACCCGGCGGCGCCTTCGGCACGGGCCGCCATCCGACGACGCGCGCGTGCCTGCGTGCGATCGAGCGCCTCGCGCGCCCGGGACAGCGTGTGCTCGACGCGGGCTGCGGCAACGGCGTGCTCGGCGTTGCCTGCGCGCTGCGTGGTGTCGACCGCGCGCTCGGTTTCGACATCGATCCGACCGCAGTGCCGTACGCGAACGAGCTCGCCGAGTGGAACGGCGTCACCGCACGCTGCGAGTTCCGCGCCGGCGCCTTCGAGTGCCTGCGCGCCGACGAGCGCGGCTTCGACGGCGTGCTCGCCAACATCTACGCCGACCTGATCCAGGCCTTTTCACCCGAGCTTTCCGCACGCCTGCGCCCCGGCGGCTGGTTCGTGTTCTCCGGCTGCCACCGCTCGCACCGCGAGCCCACTGTCGCCGCCATCACCGCCGCCGGCCTCGGAATCGAGCTGCTCGACGCGCGCGGCCAGTGGGACACGTTCGTCGGCGTGAAGCGCTGAGGCCCACGAAGCTCCCGTGACGGTCGCGGCTCGCCGTGCCGGCTCACGGAGGGACGGCGGAAGCGTTTTCTGCGCAGGGCGAACGCGCTCCTCCGGAGCTGTCCGTAGGAAGCTGCATCCGCGGGGCCGCGCGTGGGGGAGCTCGTCCGGCGCCGCGCGAAAGGCACGCGCGTTGCGCTGGGGATGCTGCCGCCCGTTGCTGCGGTCGTCACCATGGATCCCAAGCGCGCCACTTGCCTGCGTTCCGCCGCCTACGCGACCCTCGTCGCCGTCTACCTCAGCGTCTCGCTCGTCGCCTGGAACTCGGCTCCCGGCGGAGAGCGGCGCGTCGAGCTCGATCCGCTCGAGCAGGCGGGACTGCAGCTTTGGCGCGAACACAACTGCCAGGCCTGCCACCAGCTGCACGGCTTCGGCGGCTTCCTCGGCCCCGACCTGACCAACGTCGTCACCGACGAGCGCTCCGACCGCGAGTTCGCGCGCACGCTGTCGGAAGGCGTGAAGCAGATGCCGGCGTTCCATTTCGACGAGGAGCAGCAGGCGAGCGTGCTCGCGTTCCTGCGCGCCATGGATTTCACCGGGCGTGCCGAGCCGCGCCCGATCGAGGCGCGCCGGCCTCTCGTCGCGACGGAGCACTACCGCGCGCTGGCGGAGTTGTGGACCGAACGCACGGGGGGCGTGTTGCCCGAGCCTGCGGCCCGCGGGCTCGAGGTCTGGTCGCGCCAGCAATGCGGGGCCTGCCACGTGCCCTTCGCCCGCGGGCAGTTCCGAGCGCCGGACCACTCGGCGGCGGCCGTCGACCGCTCGGCCCGGCACATCGAGGAGCTCACCCGCACCGGCCGCGGTTCGATGCCGAGCTTCCAGTTGACGGGCGACGACGTCGCGGCGCTGTCGAGCTGGCTCGAGTTCGTCGCGACGCGGCGGGACGAGTGGATCGAGCTCGACCGCGAGCTCGTCCAGCGCGACACCTTCTCCTTCGGGGACCTGCCTTGGTTCGAATACCGCTAGATTCGCGCGGCCTTTCGCCGCTCCGTGCCGATGCGCGCGCCGTCGCGATCCCGGCCGTTCTCGCGCTGCTCGCCTGCTGCATCACGGTCGTCGCGGGCACGCTCTCGGCGCTCGCCTACACGCCGTTCGAGCCGACGTTGCGCGCCCTCGGGCTCACCCTGCAAGGCCTGCGCCCGTTGCACGAGACCTTCGCCTTCGGCTGGGCCTTCCTCGCCGGCATCACGGTGGTTCAGGCCTGGATGGTCGAGACCGGCGGAGCGCTGCGCGGCGCGGAAAGGGCCCGTTTTTGGCTGCAAATCGGGCTGTGGAGCCTCGCTGGAAGCTGGACCGTCGTGGCGCTGCTCGCGGGCCGCTACACGGGTCGCGAATACGCGGGAGCGGACCTGCCGGCGACGGCGGCGCTGCTCGTCGGCTGGCTGTGTTTCGTCTGGAACTACCTCGGGCGCGCGGGCTTCTCGCTGCGCGGCAAGCCCGTGTACCAGTTCATGTGGTTCACGTCGCTGTGGCTGTACGTGTTCACGACCGTCGAGTCGCACGCCTACCTGCTCGACGGGCTGAGCCGCGAGCCGCTGCGCGACCTCGCGGTGCAGTGGAAGTCCAACCGCGTGATGGTCGGGGCCTTCAACCAGCTGCTCTACGGAGCGTTGATGTGGGTCTCCAGTCGCATCCGCGGCAACGAGGACTACGCGCGCTCGCGCACCGCGTTCGCGCTGTTCGGAGTCGGCGTGCTCAACACCTTCGCGAACTACGGGCACCACACGTACCACTTGCCTCAGAGCGCCTGGATCCACGGCATCGCCTTCGGCGTGAGCATGCTGGAGATCGTGATCCTCGCGAAGTGCCTGCTCGATCTGGCGAAGGTGTTGCGAGCGGCGCCCGCGGATCCGCGCCACGAGGCGTCGCTGCGCTTCTCGCGTTCGGTGACGCGCTGGACGTTCCTGATGCTCGCCCTCGCGATGCTGCTCTCGTTGCCGTCGCTCAACTCGATCGCGCACGGCACGCACGTCATCACCGCGCATGCCATGGGCGCGATGATCGGCATCGACTCGATGATCGGCTGGGCGGCGTTCGCGTGGATCCTGCTGCAATTCCTCGAACCGGGCGAACGCTCGGTCCGGCCGCAACGAGTGCGGCGCTACGCGCTCGCGTTCGACCTGCTGCTCGGAGCTTGGCTCGTCGTGTTGGTCGCCCGCGGGCTCGCCGCGGGGCTCGCGCGCTACGCGGGCCCGGAGGCGCCGGACCTGTCGCGCCTCGTAGCCTGGTTCCCGGCCCTGCTCGCAGGACTCGGCGATGCACTCGCGCTCGCGATTCTCGCGCTCTCGCTCGAGTGGCTCGCGAGCTTCTTGCGCGTCGCGCTCAGCGGCCCGTCGGCTTGCGAGTGGCCGCCTTCTTCGACGCCTTCGGCTTCGCGGGAGCGGTCTTCTTCGCCGCCTTCGGCTTCGCAGGCGCGGGAGCTGCAGCGGGTGCACCGTTGAGGGTCGCGAGCACGGCCTCGACGTGGCCCTTGACCTTGACCGGCGACCAGATCGCGGCGATCGAGCCCGACGCATCGATCAGGAACGTCGAGCGGATCGTGCCCTGCACCTTGCGGCCGTACATGAGCTTCTCACCGAAGGCGCCGTAAGCGCTCGCGACCTTGCTGCCTTCGTCGACGAGCAGGTCGAAGGGCAGCTCGAACTTCGCGCGGAAGCCCGCGTGCGACTTGAGCGAGTCCGCGGAGACGCCGAGCACGACCGCTCCGGCCTTCTGCAGCGCGGAGTGCTGGTCGCGGAAGTCGCAGGCCTCGACCGTGCAGCCGGGCGTGTTGTCGCGCGGGTAGAAGTACAGGACGACCGGCTTGCCCTTGAGCGAGGCGAGCGAGACGGTCGCGCCGGAGGTGGAGGGGAGCGAAAACGCGGGAGCTTTCTGGCCGAGCTTGAGCATGGCGACACGATACCGACCGGGCCTTGGATGGCGCGCTATCTTGGTCGCCATGGTCCTCACCCAATCGACGATGCTCGCGCTCGGCTCGCCCGCCCCCGACTTCGCGCTCCCCGACACGACCGGCCGCACGGTCCGGCTCGCCGAATTCGCCGGAGCCAAGGCCCTGGTCGTGATGTTCCTCTCGAACCACTGTCCGTTCGTGAAGCACATCCAATCCGGGCTCGTCGCGCTCGCCCGCGAGTACCAGGCGCGCGGCGTCGCCTTCGTCGCGATCGCCTCGAACGATCAGGGCACGCACCCGCAGGACGGCCCGGCCGAGATGGTCCGCGAGGCCAACGCGGCGGGATACACGTTCCCGTACGTGTTCGACGCGGAGCAGGAAGTCGCCAAGGCCTACCGTGCGGCCTGCACGCCGGACTTCTTCGTCTACGACGGAGCGCTGAAGCTCGCCTACCGCGGCCAGCTGGACTCGGCGCGCCCCGGCAACCCGCACCCCGTCGACGGCGCCGACCTGCGCGCCGCGCTCGACAGCCTGCTCTCCGGCCGCCCGGCCCCCGCCCAGCAGCGCCCCAGCATGGGCTGCAACATCAAGTGGCGCCCCGGCAACGAACCCGAGTGGTTCCCGCGCTGATTTTCGGGTTTCCGGCGAAGGATCGGGCCCGCGGGCGTCCCTAAGCTCGCGAGCCAGGTGAGCCAGCAACCCACAGCCCAGCCGGGCGAGGAGTCCGGCGAACGGGGCGAGCTCGAGCTGCGCGACCGGATCCTCGCAGGGGACCGGGAGGCGGCGGGCGCGCTCTTCCAGACCCACTTCGAGGGGCTGTACGAGTTCGTACACTATCGGGTTGGGGGCGACCGCGGGCTCGCCGAGGACATCGTGCAGGACACGTTCGTGGTCGCGCTGGAGGCGCTCGAGAGCTTCGACGGGCGCTCGAGCCTGCACACGTGGCTGTGCGGCATCGCGAAGAACAAGCTGCGCGAGCGGCGGCGCAAGCGGAAGGCGGTGCCGCTGTCGGACGTGCTCGACGAGGCGTCCGACGACATCGATGCGGTGCTCGCGCGCGTATCGAGCGAGCCGTTGCCCGACTGGGTGCTCGAGCGCAAGGAAACGCGCGAGCTCGTCGGTGCGACGCTGTCGAACTTGCCGCCGGACTACCGGCGTGCGCTCGCGGGCAAGTACTTGAAGGGCGAGAGCGTCGCGCAGATCTCGGTCGCGCTCGCCAAGACGCCCAAGGCCACGGAGTCGCTGCTGACTCGCGCGCGGCTTGCATTTGCCGAGGTTTTCGAGCTGCTCGCCAAGCGGCGCGGAGGCGTCGATTGAAGCGCGACTTCGAAGTGCTCGACAGCAATCTGGCGCGGCTGATGCGGCTCTGGGAGCCCGTCGTCGCGCGCGAGGAGTTCCGCACGCGCGTCGAGGCCGAGTTCGTGGCCGCGGTGGCGCGTCGGCGGATGCGCGTGGTGCCGCGCGAGCGCCGCAGCGCGTTCGAGAGCCCGCTGGTGCGTGTCGCGGCGGCCGCGGTGGTGCTCCTGTGCGCCTTGTTCGCGTGGAAGAGCCTCTCCGGCGGCCGCGAGGTCGTCGTGGCCACGGTCGAGTCGATCCTCGAGCGCGGCGACGTGGCCTCGCGCAGCGTGCGCGACGGAAGCTGGGCTTCGAGCGCCGCCGGTCTCGACGTTCCGCCGCTCGAATTCGGCGGGGAATTCCTCGAGGTCCGCACGCCGGCCGAGGCGCCTGTGCGCGTCGCGAGCGCGGACGGCGAGCCCTGGAGCGTGTTCCCGCAGACCCACCTGACGCTCGAGCGCGGCTCCGATGGCCCGGTTGCCGAGCTGCGCAGTGGGGGACTCGTCGCGAGCGCGCCCGCGCGCGTGCGCACGACCGAGGGCGAGCTCGCGCTGCGCTCCGGTGGCGCGCGAATCGCGTTCGAACGTCCTGAGGACGAGAGCCTGCTCGCGCTCGCGCCGCAGGCGCGCGCGTGGATCCACGTCAGCGCGCGCGCCGGTGCGCTCGAGCTGCGCGGCCGCGAGCGGGGCGTGCTCACGCTCGAGCGTGCGGCCGACGCGTGGCTCGCCGACGGTGTCGCGCTGCTCGCACCCGAGGAGGAGCCCGACGAGCCCGAACGCACCGAAATCGGCGAGGAAACGCCGAACCAGCCGCCCGTCGCGCCGGCCTACGGCCTGTGGGGCCGCGTGAGCTTCGAGGGCGCGCCGCTCGAGAATTTCCGCGTCGTCGCGCTGCAACAGGTGAACCTGCCGCAACGCGCGGAGCCGCAACCCTTCGACATCGCCGATTCCTCCGGCCATTTCGCACTTTCCACGCTGCTCCCCGGAACGTGGCGCCTGTACGTGGTCGCCGACGGTTTAGCCGTCGCCAAGAGCGATCTCGTCGTCGTCGCGCCCGGTGCGGCGCAACGCATCGACTTCGCGCTCGAGCGCGGCGCGACGGTTTCCGGCAGCGTGCTCGACGCCGCGACCGGAACTCCCGTGCCCGGCGCGTACATCGTCTCCGAGAGCGACACGCAGATCGCGGTGCTCTCGCTCGATGCTCCCGACAACGGCGGCTTCGACCGTGCGAGCGTCGGCTTCGGCAACGGCAACTTCCGCTTCGAGCGGCTCGCCAGCGGCGACCAGATCCTGCGCGCGAGCGCGCCGGGCTACGGTGCGGCGTGGATCGACGTGCCCGCGCTCGCGCCGGGCGAGGAGCGTCGCGACGTCGTGTTCCGGCTGCCGCGCACGGGCCGCATCGAAGGCTCGGTGCTCGACTCCGCGGGCTTGCCGGTGCCGGAGGTGATGGTGATCGCCTCGACCACCGACTTCGAGCGCAAGCGCCCGTGCCTGACCTACCGGCGCGTGATCGGCGACGTCGCGGGGCGCTACGTGCTGCCCGATCTCGGCGCCGGCGCCTGGGCCGTGCTCAACCCAGTACGCGCCCGAATTCGCGCTCGCGGCCGTGCGCGTCGGCGAGGTCACGACCGTCGATTTCCACGCGAAACGGCCGAAGAAGACGCTCAGCGGCGTCGTGCGCGACGCGCGTGGCGCACCGGTCGCGGACCTCGCGCTGATGCTCGCTCCCAAGGGCGCGAGCGATCCGAGCAAGGACTCGGGCTGGAACAACAGCTCGACTGGCCCCGACGGCAGTTACCGCCTCGCGGACGTCGAGCCAGGCGAGTACGACCTGTACGTCTCGTGGAAGGGGCCGATGGAGCTCGTGTTCGTCGAGACGTTCGAGGTCGTCGCGCGCGGCGATGCGGTGCACGACGTGACGCTCGGTTCGGGCGAGCTGCGCGGGCGTGTGCTCGACGGCGTGCGCGAGCGGCCGATGGAGTCGGCGGTGGTCGTGCTCTACAGCTTCGACTCGAGCGGCGAGCGCCAGTTCATGGCCAAGGTGCTCACCGACGCGCAGGGGCAGTATCTGATCCGGCCCGTGCCCGACGGCCGCCATCAGGTGTGGGTCTACTCCGCGCAGGGCGCCTACGGACAGGAGTGGACGGAGCTCACGCTGCGCGACGGCGCGACCGCGGGCACGCTCGACTTCACGCTGCGCCCCGGCGGCTCGATCCTCGTGCGCGCGCGCCGCGGGGAGGCGCCCGCCGCGGGAGCCTCGATCCGCTTCTTCGACGAGCGTGGAATCGAGGCGCAGTTCTCCGATCGCTCCGCCGCCGACGCGCAGGGCGAATACCTCGTCGTCGGCATCAAGCCCGGCCGCTGGCGCGTGAGCGCGAGCGACGCCGCGGGCCGCACGGTCGCGACGGAGGTCGAGGTCAGCGCCGACTCTCGCGCGCTGGCCGAGCTCGACTTCGGCGTGCGCTGAGCGTCGCGAGACTGCGGGAGTCCGGTGCCCGAGCGGGAATAC
>JAPLOE010000339.1 GCA_026692705.1 Planctomycetota bacterium | reverse complement strand
CCGCGACGCGGCCCGCTGGCGCATTCCGGCCGCGCTCGGAGCCGCGCGCGCCGCGGCGCTCCGGCTGCTCGAGTCCGACGAGGGCTGGGCCTGATGCTGCCGCGCCGGCTGCGGGTCGGAATCTCGACCTGCCCCAACGACACGTTCGCCTTCCACGGGCTGCTCGCGCACGAGAGCGACCCGGGCGAACTCGATTGGGAATTCGAGTTGCTCGACGTGCAGACTCTCAACGAGCGCTGGCTCGCCGGCGATTTCGACCTCGCCAAGGCGAGCTTCGCGGCCGCCCTGCGCGCCGGGCCCGATTCGCTCGTGCTGCCCGCCGGCTCGGCCATCGGCCGCGGCGTCGGCCCGGTGGTGCTCGCGCCCGCCCTGCCCCACGACGCGCCCTCTCCGGAACGTGTGCTCGCGCCGGGAGAGCACACCACCGCGACGCTGCTCTGGCGACTCTTCCACCCCGGCCGCGGCACGCTGCGCCAAGTGGTCTTCTCCGAGATCCTGCCCGCCCTCGCCCGCCGCGAGGCCGACCTGGGCGTCTGCATCCACGAGGGCCGCTTCACCTACGCCGGGCACGGCCTGCGCCTCGTCGAGGACCTCGGAGCCACTTGGGAGCGCTCGACCGGCGCCCCGCTGCCGCTGGGAGGCATCCTCGCCCGCCGCAGGCTCGGTCAGGAGCTCACCGCCCGCGCCACCCTCGCCCTGCAGGCCTCGATCGACCGCGCCCGTGCCGCCCCGCAGGCCGCCGCGGCGACGATGCGACGCTGGGCGCAGGAGCACTCCGACGAGGTGCTGTGGAAGCACGTCGAGCTGTACGTCACCGCCGACACGCGCGAGCTGGGGCCCGAGGGCCGCCGTTCGTTGCTCGAGCTCGCCCGCCGCGCCCAGTCGGCCGGTCTCGCACCGGCCGGAGCGCTCGCGCTCACCGACGAACCCGCAACCTGGCGCTGATCCCAAGGACCTGCGCCGAGCAGTCCGCCCGCAAAGGAACACGCCCGCGCACCCTCTGGAACGAGGGCGCCGCGGGCGGGTCGAATCGTTGGCCTCACGCGCCGCAGCGCGCGAGCTCTCGCGTCACTTCGTCGGCGTGTTGCCGCCGCCGTCGCGCAGCTCGAGCATTTCCTTGCGGATGTCCTGCGCGATGTTCTTCACGTCCTGCATGGCCTTGCGCACGCGCGCGCAGGCGGCCTTGTTGCCCGCGGCGGCCTTTTCGACGTCTTCGCGGGTGGCCTCGATGGTCTGCACCAGCTTCTGGAAGTTCTGGGTCGTCATGGGGGTTCTCGCTTTCGGTTGGCGCTGGCTCGGAGGCGAACCAGCGGGATTTTTGGCGGCAAGCTTGGCCCGCTGCGAGCGGACCCCGCCGGAGCGGCCGGGGGCGCAGTCTAGGCCAGTCGCTCGGGGGGGATTCAAGGACCGAGCGGGTAAGGCCACCCCCATCCACGGGCCCGCCCGCAGGGGTCCGACCCCTGCCTTGGACGACGATTTTCGACCTAAGTTGTTACCTGCAAATGATTTGGAGCGGTTCTTGGGCGCCGTGCAGCCCCCCCCGCCGCCCCGCGCCCGGCGCGCCTGAAAATTCTCGGCACCGGCGGCCAAAAAACGGCGTTTCGGCGCTTTCCGGTCCGGTCCGGCGCCCCTGCAGACCCCTCCGCGGAGCGCCTCGCGGCCCCCGTGGGAGCGTCAGCTCGCGTCCGCTGCCGCGCTCGGCTTGCGCTTCGCCAGTCGCAGCACTTCGGCGAACTCCGCGGGCGCCACCGGCTGGATCGAGAGCCGGTTGCCACGCTGGCACACGCCCATCTGCGCGAGCTTCGGGCTCGCCTTCAGCTCGTCGAGCGCGACCGTGCGCGGCAGCGGCTCGAGCGCCTGGATCGTGACACCCATCCACACCGGCGCCTCGTGGGTCGCGCGCGGCTCGTGGTAGTCGCCCGGCTCGAACTGCGTCGGATCCGGCGCCGCGGACTCGACCACCTCGGCCACGCCGACGACACCCGAAGGCTCGGCGTTGGAGTGGTAGTACAGCACGAGGTCGCCGACCTTGACGTCGTCGCGCAGCAGGTTGCGCGCCTGGTAGTTGCGCACGCCGTTCCAGAACGTGCGCTTCTTCGGCGCCGCGAGCAGGTCGGCGAAGGAGAACTCCTCGGGCTCGCTCTTGAAGAGCCAGTGATGCGGTGCGGACTTGGGCATGGCGCTCTTGTAGCTCAGCGAGGCGGCCCTTGTCGCGGCAGGTAGCGGTGCCCGCACCCGGGCGCACGGGGCAAGGGGTGGCGGGAGCGCATGAGAATCGAACTCACCAACCCCGCTGTTCACGAGGTTCGACCGGCTTTGAAGACCGGGCGGCACACCAGCACCGATCCGCTCCCGCCCAAGGCGCACCACTCCACCAGCCGCGGGCGGCGCGCGCAACGGTCGACTGCGCGCGAAGTGGCATTCGCCGGTGCCGCAGGCGCGCGGGGTTCGCTCACGGGAGCAAGCGGCCGGGCTCGCCAGCCGCCATCGTGTCGGGGACACCACCGGCCCAGCGGCGCAGCGCGGTCACGGTCCCGCGGCGGGTGCTCTTGAGGCCTTCGATCCCGACCGAGAACGGGATGCCACCGGGGCGAACGAGGTCGCGCGGCAAAGGGAGGCGCAGGCCACGCGGGGCGGCGAACAGGTCGCCGTCGAGGTGCACGAGTAGGCGCGGCGTCGCGAGGTTGCCCGGGTTCTCGAGAGCGACCAACAGGTCCCCGCGCTGGCGGCGCACGGTGACGCTCGCGGGCGGATCGCCGGGAGATTCACGCAAGAGCGGCAGGCGCGCCGGATCTTCGGAGAGGCGCAGGTGACGGCGGCGACGCAGCGGAGCGTCGAGCGCGAGGAACGGCCGCGGCGCTTCGACCGCAGAGAGCTGCGCGAAGAGCAGCGGATCGCCACCGGGCGACCAGGATCCGCCGCGCAGCGCGAACGTGAAGGCCTGTTCGGCACCGGGAGCGAGCTCGAACGGCTCCGGGCAGCCCTCGACCTCGAAGGCGCCGCGGCGCACGACGACCTCGAGCGCGGCGCGCACGGGAAACGCGAACGGGTTGCGCAGGCGCGCGGCGACTTGCCACGCGCCACACCATTCGCCGAGGCCACCGAGCGAGTGCTCGCGCTCGACGAGCAGCGGCTCGACCTGCAGCGGATAGAGGCCGGTGTCGCCGCGGGTGAGCGCCGCGAGCGCACGCACCGCGAGCGCGCGGCGCGGCTCGGTGGTCACGAGCGCGTTGACCGGCTGGCGGCAGGCGGCGAGCAGCTCGTCGGGATCGTCGACGTCGATCGCGAAACGCTCGCAGGGCCAGTCCTGTCGACCGACGTGCGAGTTCCACGCGGAGAAGCGCGCGCCGACGGCGGTCAGGTGTTCACTGGCGACGAAGCGGCGATCGGCCTCGTCGGCACGCGGAGCGATCAACAGCGGTGCGAGCGCGAGGTCGCGCGCTTCGAGGCAGGCCGCGCGGTGGTCGCTCGCGACGCGCACGGAAAGGCGACGCGCGTGTTCGGCGAGCGCGCGAGCGAGCGCGGGAAGCGACGCGGGCTCGCGCAGGATCACGAGCTGCTGCGGGTGACTGCCCGCGGCGTTGCCCGGCAACGCGAGCGCTTCTTCGAGGAACGCGAGCCGCTCGCCGGCGAAGGCGCGCGAGAACCAGCCGCCCGCGTCGACGCGCGAAAGTTCCGCTGGCGTTCGCTCGCGCAGCTCGCCGGTTGCATCGCTCGTGCGTTCCAGTCGTGCGTCGGCGCACAGCACGAAGTCACCACTCGCGCACGCGCGCACGTCGTAGGCGATGCCGTCGAGGCCGAGCGCGAGCGCCGCGCGCAGGCTGGCGAGAGTGTTCTCGGGCGCTTCGCGAGGAGTGCCACGCAGGCCGAAGATCCACGGCGGCCCGGGCACGAGCTCACCGTGGAGCCCAAGAGTCGCGGGATCGGGGGCCGGCATCGAGCGGCGCAGCGTAGCGCGCAAGCGTGCATGCGGCGCGCGCCCGCGCTACGTTGGGCGTTTCGATGGAAGCCACGCCGCTCGACCGGGACATCGTCCGCTTCCGCTGGACCGCGCTCAGCGTCGTCGTGGGTTCGCTCGTCGCGATCGTCGGCTATGTCGCGCTGCACGGCTGGTCGGCCTTCGGCGAGCTCGCCGTCGCCGCCACCGCGGTGTTCCTCTCCAAGCTCGCGATCTTCGGCGGCAACCTGCAGGACCTGCGCTTCAACCCGTGGGAACTCGGACTGATCGCGTGGGTGATCGACCTGTGGGTGTCGTGCGCACTGCTCGCGGGACTCGCTAGCTTCGAGCGACTGCCGCTGGCGGGCAAGGCACTCGCGGATGCGAACTTGCGCGCAGGCAAGACGCTGCGCGAATACCCCGGACTGCGCAGACTCGCGTTCTGGGGCATCACGGTGCTCGTGTTCCTTCCGATTCCCGGCTCGGGCGCCGTGACGGGCACGCTCGTCGCGCGAATGGTTGGACTCAGTCGAGTCGCGAGTTTCTCCGCAGTGGCGGCGGGTGCCGGACTCGCGGTGCTCACCTACGCAGCTGTCGCGCGCTTCCTCGGAAACCAGTGGGAGCGCCTGCTCACCGACCCGCTCGTGCTCGGAGCCTCGGTGTGCGTGCTGGTCGCTTTCGTGTGGTTCGCATGGCTGCGCGTCCGGCGCGAGTTGCTGCGCAGCTGAAGTTCGGCGCAGCGCCTCGTCCGTCTGGAAAGCTTGTTTTCAGCCCGAAAAACGGGCTTTCTCCGGAGCCCGAAAAGCGGACGGTCGAGGCTGCAATCGTTCCGGTGGCGTCGTCGCAAGTGCGCCTCGATGCGTGACTTGCGTTGCGACGACGCCACTCGCGCGGCGCGTTGGCGCGGAACCTGCGGGGCTCAGCACTCGCGCGTCAGCAGCTCGATGAATCCTCCGCGAAAAATGGGAATTCGTACCTCGCCCCCCTAGACGGCCAGCGCGATCGCGGGGATCTTCTGCGTCGTTCGCGCCCTGCCCTCTCCCTATCCCGGGGATCGCAGGACCCCCGAAAGACTCGCCTTCCCCCACTTCTCCTCGCGCGGCGTCTCTCCCGACGTCCGTCCACAGCCACCCCAAGTCTGTGCGAATTTCCCGGCATTTCCGGGTGTTTTCGCGCTCCCACGAGGTGACTGCCGCGAGCAAGCGGAGGCCGGCCCGACAGCCTGTTTGCCCCCGAATGGAGTTCCCCATGTCGCTCTGCTCCTCGATGCTCTCGTCCCTCAACGGAACGATCGGTCGCGTTCTCTCGACCGCCACTGCACTCGTCGCGCTCTTCAGCTCCCAGGCCGAAGCGCAAGTCGTGATCAGCCAGGTGTATGGCGCGGGTGGCAACTCCGGCGCGACGTACAACCGGGACTTCGTCGAGCTCTACAACACGACGAGCGCGCCTGTGTCGCTGTCGGGCTGGTCGGTGCAGTACGCGTCGACGACGGGAAGCA
>JAPLOE010000338.1 GCA_026692705.1 Planctomycetota bacterium | reverse complement strand
CGCCTTGAAGGCGTCGCGAAGCGGCTCTCGTGGTCGGACGGAGCGTTCGAGAGCGTGGACTTGTCGGATCCGGCTTCGGATCCGGCGTGACGCGCGGCCGCGCCGCGTGGTAGAGAGGCGCGCATGAAATGCGCTGCCTTGCTGCTGCTTTCGCTTGGCCTCGGTTGTGCGACTTCTGGAACCGGCGCGGCTCCGACGCCCGCGGAGATCACGACGACGCTCGTTGAGAAGCTTTCCACAGCGCTCGCGAGTCGCTGGTACGGCGGCCAACGGGCTCCGCTCGAGGTGCAGCCGCTCTCGAAACTGCCGCTCGGTGCCGTCGAAGCCCGTGGGTGGTTGCGCGAGCAGCTCGAGATGCAGCTGGAGGGTTTCCACGGCCATTTGGGCGAGATCTCGCCGTTCCTGCGCAAGCCGGGCAACGCGTGGCTGAACCCCGCGGGCGAAGGTGATCACGGCTGGGAGGAAGTGCCGTACTGGCTCAAGGGCTTCGGCGATTGCGCCTACCTGCTCAACGACGAGGCCGCGATCGCGGAAGCGCGCCTGTGGATCGAGGGTGCGCTTGCGAGCCAACGTCCCGACGGTTTCTTCGGGCCGCGGGGCAACGGAGCGAAGTCAACGGTGTCCTCGACGGACGGCGAGTGGGACCTGTGGCCGAACATGCCGATGATGGACGCGCTGCGCAGCTGGCACGAGCACTCCGGCGACCCGCGCGTGCTCGAGTTGCTCGCGCGCTATTTCCGGTGGCAACTCACGCTGACCGACGCGCAGTTCGTGCCGCCTTACTGGCAGCATCTGCGCGCCTACGACAACCTGTGGAGCGTGTGGTGGCTGCACGACCGCACGACGGACGAGGCCCTGCGCGCCGACCTGTACAAGCTCGCCGAGAAGATCCAGCGCTGCGCCGCGCGCTGGGAGGACGGCGTGATCGACTGGCACAACGTCAACGTGCTCGAAGGCTTCGGCGGGCCGACGTGGTATGCGAGCTACTCGCACGACGAGCGCCAGCGCGGCGCCGCCGAGCGCAACTTCCGCGAATTCCGCGAGAAGTACGGCCAGGTTCCCGGTGGCCTGTTCGGCGCCGACGAAGTGGCTCGCGCCGGTGCGACCGACCCGCGCCAGGCCGTCGAGACCTGCGGCATGGTCGAGTTCATGTTCTCTTGCGAGCGCCTGCTGCTCGTCACCGGCGATCCCGTGTGGGCCGATCGTCTCGAAGACGTCGCGTTCAACAGCCTGCCGGGCGCGCAGACGCCGGACCTGAAGGGACTGCGTTACCTGAGCGCGCCGAACATGGCCGTCTCGGACCGGCGTTCGCACAACCCCGGCATCATGAACTCGGGGCCGATGTTCTGCTTCGATCCCAACGACCACCGCTGCTGCCAGCACAACGTCGGCCACGGCTGGCCGTACCTCGCGCAGCACCTGTGGATGGCGACTGCGGACGATGGCCTCGCGCTCATGGTGCCGCTCGCGAGCCGCGTGAAGGCGAAAGTGGGGGAGAAAGGCGGCGAAGTCGAGCTCGAGTGCTCGAGCGACTATCCGTTCCGCACCGAGTTCTCCGTGCGTGTCGTGCGCGCGAGTGGCGAGCGTTTCCCGCTCGTGCTGCGGCTTCCCGGCTGGGCCTGCGGCGGCACGGTCGCGCTCAACGGCCACGAAGTTCCCACGGAGATCGTCGCCGGCCGTTACCTGCGTCTCGAACGCGAGTGGAGTGCTGGTGACGTGCTCAACGTGAACCTGCGCACCGAACTCGAGCTCGTGCACTGGAACGGCAACAAGGGCGCGGTCAGCGTGCAACGCGGCCCGCTGACCTACGCGCTCGGCATTCCGGAACGCATCGAACGTTCGGGCGGCACCGACACGTGGCCCGCCTTCGAGTACTTCCCGGCCGGGCCCTGGAACTACGCGCTCGAGCTCGGCGGCCACTCGCCCGTCGTTGGCGAAACCCACGGGAATCTCGGCGATCCGCGCAAGGTGTGGACGCTCGAGCACGTGCCCTCGCGCCTCGTCGTGCGCGCCCGCAAGGCTCCGGGCTGGAAGCTCGACGAGCACGGCCTCGTCGCGCGCCTCGTGCCGAGCCCCGTCGCTGCCGATGCGCAGGTCGAAGAGCTCGAGCTCGTCCCGATGGGCGCCGCGCGGCTGCGCATCAGCGCTTTCCCGGTCGCTGGGGACGGCCCGAAGGCACACGACTGGCCGACGCCGCCCGTCTCGCCGCATCCCGACTGGAAGGTCACGGCCTCGCACTGCTTCGGCTCCGACACGCCGCTCGCCTGCCTCGATGGCGCCTTGCCGACGACTTCCAACGACTCCACGCTCGCGCGCCACACGTGGTGGCCCGAGAAGGGCAACGAGCAGTGGGTGCAGTACGACTTCCCCGCGCCGCTCGCCGTCGCAGGTTGCGACGTCTATTGGTTCGACGACACTCCCGGCGGCGGCTGCGCCGTTCCGAGTGACTGGCGCATCGAGGCGCTGGATGAGTCCGGCGCCTGGCGCACGGTGTCCTTCATCAAGGACGAGCCTGCGCGCGACCGCTGGTGCGCGCTGCAGTTCTCCTCTCCCGTCACCACGCGCTCGCTGCGCCTCGTCGCTTCGCTCGCCCCCGACCACTCCGGCGGCGTGCTCGAGTGGCGAGTCCTGCTCGCGCCTTGAACGCGTCCGCCCCTAGCGCGCGGGTGGAACGCCGGCGCGTTCGAGGAGCTTCTCCATCAGGCACCAGTGCGTGAGGGAGGACTGCAGCAGGTTGGCGCCGACGAAGGCGGTGAAGAGGAACCACCAGGGGCTGACCCAGTGGCCGAGCGCGAGGGAGGCGAGGACGAAAGTTCCGGCGATGGCGCGGATCAGGTAGTGCATCTGCATGGCGGTGGTCTCAGGCCGAGATCCTCGGCCCGTGGCGCGGAGCTTCCCTACGAACTTCGACCGAGAATCCGCCGGGAAACGGCGCTCGAAGTGTCGGGGTCGAAACTGCGCTGGTCGGCCCATGGGTGCCGTGCGCGGCTTCTGGTCGACTTGGACAAGAAGCATGGCCGACACTTTCAGCCAGAGGCGGGACGAGGGGCAGTTCCTTGCGCTCCTGCCTGCGGCGATCCGCCGCGAGCTCGACACGAGCCGGGACTCGGCCTGCGGGCTCTGGCCGGACCTCTCGATCGCCTGGGTGAACCGCGCGTGGCAACGCTTTGGCGAGTCGAACGGCGCAGGCCGGCGCGGCGTGTGGGGCGTCGGGCGTTCGTTCCTCGACGGCGTCGGGACGCCGCTGCGCGAGTACTACCGCGCGCACCTCCTCGACGTGCTCGAGAGCGGCCACCCCTGGGAGAGCGAGTACGAGTGCTCCAGCCCGAACCTGTTCCGGCTGTTCCGGATGAGCGTCGAGAGCGTCGGCGACGAGCGCGCGCTGCTCGTGCGCCACGAGCGCATCGCGCAGCGCCCGCACGACCTGTCCTGCGTGCGCCCGCAGCCGGCCGACGCGCGCACGTACGTCGACGAGCACGGCCTGATCGCGCAGTGCGTGCACTGCCGCCGCGTGCGCCGCGCGGGGCGTGCGGAACACTGGGACTGGGTGCCGCTGTGGGTCGAGGCCGTGCCCGACCACGCCAGCGGCAGCCTGTGCCCGCAGTGCCTCGCGACGCGTTATCCCGACTTCGTGCGCTCGGCCTGAGAGCCCGAGTCCGTCACATGAAGTTGCGCGTGTGCAGGCCGCTCAGGCTCGCGGCGTCGTCGGCGGAGAAGCCGAGCTTGCGCAGGCGCATGCGGCGGCCCGCGTCCATCTGCGCCACGAGCTCGACCACGGCCGCGTGACCGCGTGCGATCGCGTCGGGCGCGAAGGCCCCGGCGGCGAGCAGCACGAGCGCGTCGAAGACCTCCTCGTTGAGGCCGGCGGTCGCGCGCAGCGTGTCGTGGCGCTCGCGCACGGCGGAGGCGAGGCGCGCGAGGAGCGTCGGCTCGTGCCGGATGCGTTCGGCCAGATGGCCCATCGCGAACGCGACGTGCCGGGCCTCGTCCGCGGCGACGAGGCGCATCAGCTCGGCCGTGCAGCGCTCGGGCGCGTGCTCGCGCAGGAAGGTGAGCAAGTTGACGAACGTGCCTTCGCCGAGCACACCCAGCAGCAACGCCGCGCGATCGAAATCCGGCTCCTCGACGAGCGTGCGCAGCGAAGCCTGCCCACCGGTGGTCGAGAGCCCCAGCTCGGAACGCCGCAGGGCCGCGCGGCGCGAGAAGACCTCGATGTGGCGCGCCTCGTCGGCCGCTTGCAGCGCAAGCCGCTGCAGCACCTCGCGAAACTGCGGGTGCACCTGCGTGGCGAACCGCGCGGGCACGAGCAGCGCTGCGGTCTCGTTCTCGATCAGGTACGTGAGCACCGTGACGAGCGCGTCCTCGACCTCCGCGGGGTGTTCGAGCGGCGTGTCCCAGGGAATCGCGGTGCCGGGATCCCACTGCGCCGCCGCCGCCGCGCGGTAGAGCTCGGGCGCTCCGGCGAACCAGGCTTCGTCGGCCGTCGCGAGCCGGAACGAGAACGGCGCGCCGCCCGCTTCGACCAGCGCGCCGCGCGCGGCAAGGCCCCAGCGTTGCGACGGCCGCGCGGCGACGTCAGTGGCCGGAGCACGGCCCGCACGCTCGGCACCGACGCGGCGCGCGGCGTGCGCGGCGCCGAGCTCGAGCTGGAAGCGGCCAGCGCCGAGTTCCTCGACGCGGTGGCCACGCCCGCGCGCCCAGGCGGCGAGCTGGGACGCAAGATCCGCCGCTTCCGCGCGGATTTCGACGCTTTCTCCAGCGCGCAGGGAGCCGAGCTCGAGCGCGAGCAACGTGCTCGCTCCGCTGTCGAAACCGAGCGACCCGAGTTCGAGCCTGCGCGCCGGCGCGTTCACGCCGCGCCCATGTGCTTCAGGAACGGCGTGAGCCAGCCGAAGCGCTCGCAAGCGCGCTCGAGCGCGGCGTAACCGCTGGTGCGGCCCTCGCGCCACTGCTTGAGGCCCTCGAGGTCCATCAACGGGCGCACGGCCGGGTCGTCGTAGCGCATGCCGAACAGGAGTTCGCGGAAGCGCGCGACGGCGGCCTCGTTCACGCCGTCGAGCACCGTGAAGTTGCAGTGGTCGAAGCGACCCGTCTGCGCGAGGACCCGCGTGGCGCCGCGCGGCAGAGTGCCGTCGGCCGAGAACGCGAGGTGGTTGCCGTCGATCACGCAGGCCGCGTCGACCTCGCCGCGCACCAGCGCCTGCGCCGCGAGTCGCTCGCCCCCGACGTGGTCGCCGTGCTTGCCGACGAGCACGTCGAAGCGACGCACCTCGAAATCGCGGCCCGGCTCGAGGCCGAGCGACGCGAGGTGCTCGAGCGGCAGCAGCGTCGCCTGCGGCGAATCGCTCGCGCCGACGCCGACGACCTTTCCGCGCAGATTCTCAGCACTTTTTGGCCCTTCCTGCCGCACGAGCACGACGCTCGTCAGGTCGCAATCGGTGTCGCGCATCGCGATCGCGCGCGCCTTGCGCCCGCGCGCGCGGGCGACCCGCTCGGCCTCGATCCACGCCAGCGGCGAGTTCCACGCGACGTCGAAGGCACCGGCGAAGTGCTGCTCGACCTGGCGCTCGTAGTTGGTGTAGAGCACGTAGTCGAACTCGAGCCCGTGCAGCGCGAAGAAGCGCTGGAAGCCGTCCCAGATGGTGACGACCTTGGGATCGTAGGCGACGGCGCCGAGGACGATGCGGTGGCTCATGCGGGGTGCGTCTAGAAGAGCGGCAGTCCGCAGACCGCCTTGCCGAGGAAGTCGTAGAGCTGGTCGGAAGTGGGGGCCATGATCATCGCCGCGCGCGCGTCGCGGAAGCGGCGCTCGACGCCGACGTCCTTGCGGAAGGCCATGCCGGCGCAGACGCGCATCGCGATGTCGAGCACCTCGCGCGCGGATTCCGCCGTAGCGGCCTTCACCTCGAGCACCCGCAGCATCGCGTCGGGGCGGCCCTGCTCGAGCGCGGTGATCGTGTCGAGCCACAGCGCGCGCGCCATGTCGGTCTGGATGCGCATGCGCGCGACGTAGGCGCGGATCGTCGGCAGGTCGGCCAGCGAGCTCGACAGGTGCTCGTACTTCGTCCCACCGGCGTGCGCGGCGGTCTTCGCGACCGCGGCCTCGCACATGCCGACCGAACCGGCGGAGATCAGCACGGTGAAGGTCGGCAGCACGGTCTGCATCATGATCCCGAAGCCCGCGCCGTCGTCGCCGAGGCGGTTGGCGACGGGAATGCGCACGCCGTTCGCGGCGACCGGCGCCGAGTCGTTGCCGCGCAGGCCGAGGCCGTCGAAGGGGCGTTCGATCGCGAGCCCCGCGGCCTTCGACGGCACGAGCCAGAGCGTCGAGAGCTCGGAGCCTTGCGTCGGCTTGCTCGACCACACGTAGGCCGTGGCGGCGTTGGCCGAAGTGATCCAGCTCTTGCGCGCGTCGAGCACGACCGAGCTTCCGTCGGCGCGGGCCGTGCTCACCGGCGCCCAGAAGTGCGCGCGCGAGCCGGCTTCGCTGAAGGCGAGCGTGGAAAGGTGCTTGCCGGCGGCGATTTCGCGGCGGATCTCGAGCGAACCGTGCGCTTCGATCACCGTCGTGCCCGCGTAGTGCATCGTCAGCACCATCGCCGACGAGCCGCACTCGCGCGCGACCCGCTCGATCACTTCGGCGGCCTGCCGCAGGCCGAGACCGTGGCCTCCGACTTCCTTGGCGGAGAGCAGCGCGAGCAGGCCGGCCTCGCGACAGGCGTCGATGAACGCGGAGGGGAAAGTGGCCTGCGTGTCGACCTGGACAGCGTTGGCGGCGGCGACGGCGGCCACACGTTCGGCGGCGGCGAGGGAGTCGAAGGTCATCGGATGGGGCGGTGGGTTGGGCACCGCCGTCCCGATCGCCCGCTCGTCAGGTGAGAGGGGCCGACCGCGCGCGCCGGTGCTCGCTCGACCCGGGCACGCCGGGCCGGCGCAGGGTTCAGAGGAGGAGACGCATCGCCGTTACGGTAGCGCGGACGGAGTTTGTGGCAAGCAGGTGAGGAGCGGACTTGCCGGTGGCAAACAGGCGGGGCGATCGGGACACTCGGAGGCGTGCAATCGCCCCGCATCCCGCGCCTTTTGTGGCTGGTCGTGCTCGCAGCGCTCGTGCTGCGAGTGTGGGGCCTCGGGTACGGCGTGCCGACGTGGGAGGAGCCCGATCCGGACATTCCCGCGCACGTCGACATGTTGCGTGAGGGTTGGAAAGGCAACCAGACGCTGAGTGCCGTCGAGGCGCCGGACGAGCAGTACCCGCACCTCGTGGCGGATGTCGCGCGGTTGCTGCCGGCGCGGCCGCCCGCGAGCGGTGCGGAGGCGCCGACGGATCTCGCCGGGCATCTGCGCGCGGCGGCGTGGACGCATGTGCAGGTGCGATGGATTGTCGCGCTCGCGGCGCTCGCGTGCGTGCCGTTGACGTTCCTGCTCGCGCGGCGTTTCGTGCGCGATGGCTGGGCGGTGTTCGCGGCGGCGCTCGTGGCGACGAGCCTGCTCTCGCAGAGCTTCGCGCAGCAGGCGCGGCCGCACGCGGTGGCGACGACGCTGATGATCGCGGCGCTGTGGGCGGACCTGAAGGTCGTGCGCGAGGGGACGTGGAAGGCGTACGCGCTCGCGGCGCTGTTCAGCGCGCTGGCGCTGGGAACGTTGCACAATTCGCTCGCGATCCTGCTGGCGGGGCTCGCGGCGCACTTGCTGCGCGGCGGTGGCGCGAAGAAGCTCGACGTGAAGCTCGTCCTGCCGATCGTGGCTTGCGCGCTGGCTTTGCCGGTGTTCTATCCGTTCCTGTTCGCGGAGGTCGAGCAGGTGCGCGGCGTCGAGGACGGTGCGATCAAGTTCGCGGAGCATTCGATCGCGCTCGAGCAGTTCGTCGGCAAGGGCTTTCCGGTCGTCGCGCACGTGGCGTGGAATTACGAGCCGGCGTTGGTCGTGCTGCTCGGAGTCGCGCTGGTCGCCCTCGTGGCGCTGCGAGGAGCGCCGGATGCGGAGCGGCGCCGCGAGCGGCTGGTCGTGCTCGCGTTCGTGGTGCCGTACCTGATCGTGATCGGGCTGTTCGAGCGCACGTACGAGCGTTTCCTGTTGCCGCTGGTGCCGTGCGCGGCAGTGTTCGCGGCCTGGGGACTGCAGCAATTCGCCGAGAGATTCGGGCGGAAGCTCGGGGTGGGGCTCGCGGCGCTCGCGCTCGTCGTGCCGACGCTTGCGTGTGCGAAGCTCGCGTGGCTGCGCTCGCGACCGGACACGCTCGGTCAGATCGCGCAGTGGCTCGAGGCTCGGCCGGAGGCGAACGCGGAGCCGGTGTACCTGTCCGCGGCGCCGCCCGCGCTCGACCTGCCGCTCGTGCGAAGGCCGGAGGGGCTGCTGTTCTACGGCAAGCCGCCGAAGATGCCGCTCTCGGTGTGGACCGGCTGGCAGGCGAAGGTGGGGGAGTTTCCCGCGGAAATCCGGCGTTGGGACCTGCGTTGGCTCGTCGCTCCGCGTGGACCGGCGGCGGCGGACTTGCCGGGCCACCTCGCCTCGCTCGGGCCGGCGCTGTTCGTGATCGAGGTGTACGAGCAACGCACGAACCATGCGCTGCAGGTGCGCGTGCGCGAGGCGCTCGCGGCGAAGGGGGAGCGGCTCGCGCGCTTCTCGCCGGATCCCGATCCAACGCAGAGCGAGCTCGAGCTCTTCTTCCAGCTCTCCGACCACTTCAACGACGACGAGCTCGTCACGTGGCCGAACTTCACCTGGCGCCTGCTCCGCGCGCGCGCGATCG
>JAPLOE010000337.1 GCA_026692705.1 Planctomycetota bacterium | reverse complement strand
GGTCCCGGTGCGGCTCGAGATCGGCCAGCGCATGATGGCGGTCGGCCTGCAGGCCGAAGGCGCCTCGTGGATCATCGACGCGTCGCGTGCGTTCGTCGCGCAGGGTGCGCCCGAGCGTGCCGTCGCCGCGCTGCGCCAGCTGTTGCAGGAAATGCCGACGCACCGCGAGGCGCGTTCGCTGCTCGGCAACGCCTACGGTCGCACCGCCACCGGCCGGCGCGTGCGCCGCAACACGCTCATCGGTCTCGCCGCGGGCCTGCTCGTCTCGGTGGCCGCGGTCGTGCACGTGCGCACCGATCAGGCCTATCAGGAGAAGCTCGCGGCCGTGCGCGAGGAGCTCGGCGACCCGCAGCGGGCGCTCTCGGCCATCGACGTGCACTTCGGCGACGGGGGCGGCGAGGAAATCGCCACCCTGCGAGCGCAGCTGCTCGAGCGCCTGCGCGACCACCAGGTGCTCGCCCAGCAGGAGTGGATCGCGACCTTCCTCGAGTGCAACCTCGAATGCACGGGGGGCGACCCGGTGCTCGGCCTGCGCAATGCGCTGGCGCTTCCGCCGCCGCCTGCGGCCCCGCCGGTCGAAGGTGTCACGCCGCCCAAGCTCCAGACGCTGCTCGACAACCTCGCGGCGCGCCTCGAGGACATGCTGCTCGCCGCCGGCCAGACGGTCGACGCCGTCGAGCAGAGCCACGCCGAGCAACGCCTCGAGCGCCTGATCGAGGACCTGCTCGCGGTGACGACCGCCGTCTCCGAGCGCACCGAGATCTCGACCTTCCGCGGCCGGCTCGAGTCGCTCGAGCTCACGCTGCGCGAGCGCGCGGAGATCCGTGCCACCGAACGCGAGAAGGAGCTGCGCAGCCGCGACATGGAGCGCCTCGACGCGCTCTACGCCGCCGGTTCCGCCCACGCCGCCGCAGGCGACCTCGCACGCGCCGTCGACTGCTTCGAGCAGTTCGCGAAGGCGCCCGGCGCCGAGGCCGTGCTGCCGCTCTTCCGCGCCGAGATCGACGGCGTGCGCGCCCACCATGCCGCCTACGTCGAGGCACGCGAGCTCGCCAAGGCCGGCCGCCACGCGGAAGCTCTCGCGGCGCTCTCCAAGGCCTGTCCGCGCCCGTCCGAACACCTGCTGCCCTGCCGCATCGACTCGGTCCCGTCCGGCGCCTACGTGCGCTTCAGCGACGGCTCGACGCGCACGACTCCGTTCGTGCTCGAATCGGCGCCGGGCGAACGCGTGCGAGCGAAGCTCGAGCACTCGGGCTACGACGTGGCCGACCTCGCCTTCGACGAGCCCTGCGACCGCGTCGTGCTGCTCTCGCGTCGCGCCGACGCCGCCTGGACGACGACCTCGCGCGTCGAGGCGCCGCCGGTCTCCGTCGACGACGACCACGTCGTCTGCGACCGCGCCGGTCGCGTCGCACGCATCGATTCCGCGGGCAAGGAAGTCTGGTCGCTCACGCTGCCGGGCCCGATGGGCGTCCGCCACGCGCCCGTGTTCCTGCCGCGCCGCCCCGGGCACCTGTTCTTCGCCGACGAGAACGGCTCGGTGTGGATCGTCGATGCATCGAATGGTCGCGTCGAGGGCCCGTGGAGCACCGGCTCGCTGCCGCAAGGTGGCCCCGTGCCGACGCAGGACGGCGCGAAGCTGCGCACTGTCGACGGGCGCGAATTCGAGTGGAACACGCGCGTGACGCCGGAGACCGAGGTGCAGCTCGAGTCCCCCGCCGCCGAGCTCCCGACCACGCGCCACGACGCCGGCCTCTCCGTGCGGCGCCGCACGCTCCACGAATCCAACCTGCTCGAATCGCCGTGGGGCCAGGGCCGCGTGCTCGCCACGGACACGCACTTCACGTTCAGCGCCAACGGCATCGAGGGCGTCACGTTCGCCGCGCAGCGCCACGGTGACTGGAGCTACATGGCCTTCGAGGCTCCGTCCGCGCGCGCCTCGCACGGGCGGCTGTGGCTCTCCGACGGCGCCGGCCTGCGCGTCTACACGCTCGATCGTTCGGGTCGCTGAGCCCCGCTAGACTTCGGGGGCCATGCTCCCCGAAAACGGCGTCCACAACCCGCAGGTGATCGATCTGGCCGCGCGCAATCCCGACGGGACGATGCGCCTCGTGATGCAGGAGCATCGGCCCTGGGACGGCAGCGACCAGCGCCTGAGCGAGCTGCAGGACAAGGTCAACGCCTACCTGTGTTTCGCGCTCGACGGCCAGCTGGAGCGCGAATACCCCGGCGCGAGCGCGCAGGGGCTCGTGCTCGAGCTCGAATGCGTCGGACCGCCCGACGAGATGGTGCGCGCGCTGTTGCGACCGCTGCGCGACGCGCTGCGGCCCCTTGGCGTGCGCTTCGAGGTGCGCCTGCGCGGCGCGTCGGAGCCGTGGCACGACCCCGACGACGCCCCGCCGCTCACGGAGTGAGGCGGTAGATCGTGCGCGGGAACGGAATCGCCTCGCGCACGTGCTCGATGCCGCAGATCCAAGCCACGGTGCGTTCGAGGCCGAGCCCGAAGCCGCCGTGCGGCACCGAGCCATAGCGGCGCAGGTCGAGGTACCACTGGAAGGCTTCCTGCGGGAGCTTCTCGTGCTCGATGCGATCGAGCAGGAGCTGCAGCTCGTCCTCGCGCTGGCTGCCGCCGATGATCTCGCCAACGCCTTCCGAGCCGAGCACGTCGACCGACAGGCACTTGGTCGGGTCGAGCGGGTCGCGCTTCATGTAGAAGGCCTTGATCGCCGCCGGATAGCGGTGGACCATCACCGGGCGGTCGAACAGGTTCGAGATGATCGTCTCGTGCGGCGCACCGAAGTCCTCGCCGGGCTGGAAGGCGAGGTCGGTGCCCTTGATCTCCGGGCTGTCGAGCAGGATGCGCGACGCTTCCTCGTACGTGAGGCGCGGGAACGGCGGCACGATCTTCTCGAGCTTCGCCACGTCGCGTTCGAGCACCGCGAGCTCCGCGCGCCGCGTCTTCAGCACGTGCGCGACCACGTAGCTCAGCATGTCCTCGGCGAGCGACATCACGTCGTCGAGCGTCGCGTAGGCCATCTCCGGCTCGATCATCCAGAACTCCGTCAGGTGACGGCGCGTCTTGGACTTCTCGGCGCGGAACGTGGGCCCGAACGTGTAGACCTTGCCGAGCGCCATCGCCGCGGCCTCGGCGTACAGCTGGCCCGACTGCGTCAGGTAGGCCATCTGCTCGAAGTACGGCACCTCGAACAGGGTCGACGTCCCCTCGCACGCGTTGGGCGTGAAGATCGGCGCGTCCATGCAGGTGAAGCCGCGCTCGTCGAAGAAGTTGCGGATGCCCATGATCACCGCGTGGCGGATGCGCATCACCGCCCACGGGCGCTTGGAGCGCAGCCACAGGTGGCGGTGCTCCATCAGGTACTCGATGCCGTGCTCCTTCGGCGTGATCGGATAGCCCTGCACGGCCTGCAGCACGCGGCCGGACTGGACGTCGATCTCGAAACCACCGGGAGCGCGCGGCTCGGCCTTGACGAGGCCGGTCAGCGTGATGCTCGACTCCTGCCCCGCGCCGGCGACCTGGTTGAAGAAGTCCTCGCCGACGTTCCCGCGGAACACGACGCACTGCACGATGCCGGAGCCGTCGCGCAGCAGCACGAAGTGCAGCTTGCCCTTCGACGTGCGGTCGTACACCCAGCCTTGCAGGGTGACGACCTGTCCAACGTGCTGGGAGAGTTTTTCGATCGTGGTGACGGTCATCGGCGATTCTCTTCGGAGGGGACGCGCCTCGCGGGCGCGCTTGCGGCAGGAGGCGAGCGGTGGAGCGCTCGCGAGCTCAAGGGAACATCGAGTAGGCCGGCTGGACCTCGACGTCGATCAGGACACCGTCGCGCACGAGCACGCGGCCCTTGCACAGCACGCCGTTGCGGCGCGCCTCGATCGGCACCTCGTGCACGCCACCGGCCTCGGCGAGCTTCGCGAGCTCCTCGAGCGACGGGACGACCTGCACGCGCTCGAAACCTTGCGCGATCAGGCGCTGCACGATGCGTTCGGAGAGCCCGATGGCGCCGGCGGAGGCCGTGGGAGGCTGGGGAGCGCCGAGCCCGGCCTGCGAGGAGCGCAGGAGCAGGTCCTCGAGGCGCCGCTGGCCGTCGCGCAGCTCGATCAGCACGTGCTCCAGCCGCCGCAGGTCGAGGTCCTCGCGTTCCTTCGCCACGCGGGCGAGGGTCGCGCGGATGTCGTCGAGCACCGAGAGCCGCTCCCCGAGCTTCGCGAGCCCGCGCAGCTCGCGCAGCAGCATCCACACGCCGGCCCCGGTCGCCGCGGCGGCCAGCGCGCACAGCGCGACGAGCCAAGGCAGCGAGATGGCGACCCATTCGGGCAGGGCCTGTGCGGGAACGGTCAGCATGGGCGAGCGAGCAGGATACGCCGCGGCCCCCAGCGCTCCAAGTCGCCCGACGGCCGGGCCACGCCTTGAAGGCCTCGCTCCCCCCTCTATCCTGCCTGCCCATGCGCACCCTCGCCCTCGCGGTCCTCTCCGTGCTGCTGCTCGCAGCCGTCTGGCTGCTGCCCGAAGCGGACACGGCGCGCCTTGCGGCCCTCGAGGCGCACACGGTGCTGGCGCAGAAGGTCGGGCTGCCGCCGACCGATGGCGCCCCCGACGAGCGCAAGACGCTCGCGGACGTGGTGCTCGACGGCAAGGCGATGATCGAGAACGACGGCAAGCGCGCGCGCCTGTCGCTGTTCGGCGTGCGCTTCGAGACCAACGTCCCGACCGAGGATCTGACGGTGCACGAGCTCGCGCGGCGCAGCCTCGTGCGCGGCCTGCGCGACGCGGCGGCGGAGCGTGGGCTCTCGCTGGATGTCGAGGGCGAGCGCGCTCCGACGACCTACGGCCAGCGCTACGGCGCGACGTTCCTCGTCTCCCACAACTCCGACACGGGCTCGATCGGGATCAACTACACGCAGCCCGACGACACGCCGGTCAGCGCGCGCCTCGACGGCTGGCAGTCGCCGGCGCGCTCGTCGCTGTTCCCGCCGCTGGTCGCGATCCTGCTCGCGATCCTGTTCCGCAAGCCGATCCTCGCGCTGTTCTCGGGCGTGGTGGTCGCGATGGTGCTGCTGCGGATCAAGCAGGGCTCCGCCATCGGAGGCGCGCTCGCGCACAGCCTGCCGGACTTCGTCACGCGCAGCCTGTGGCCGCAGCTCTCCGATCCCGACAAGATCCTGATCATCGGCTTCGTCATCGCGATGCTCTCGATGGTCGGCGTGATGACGCGCTCGGGCGGCATTCGCGGCCTCGTCGACCTCGTGGCGAAACTCGCCAAGAGCGCGCGCTCGACGCAGATCGCGACTTGGCTGATGGGCCTCGCCGTGTTCTTCGACGACTACGCCAACTGCATCCTCGTCGGCACGACGATGCGGCCGCTGTCGGACCGCTACCGCATCTCGCGCGAGAAGCTCTCGTACCTCGTCGACTCGACCGCGGCCCCGGTCGCGGGCATCTCGATCTTCTCGACCTGGATCGCCTACGAGGTGTCGACCTTCGCTCCGCAGCTGCCCGCCGCCGGCCTCGACGCGAATGCGGGCTACGCGGTGTTCATCGAGACCCTGCCCTACCGCTTCTATTGCATCTTCACGATCGTCTTTGCGGCCCTGATCGTGTTCTCCGGCCGCGACTTCGGGCCGATGCTCGCCGCCGAGCGCCGCGCGCGCTCGACCGGCCAGCTGGTGCGCCCCGGTGGCCAGCCGATGGTCGGTGAGGATGCGACCGCGCTCGAGCCCGCGCCCGGCCTCGTGCCGCGTGCGCACCGCGCGATCCTGCCGGTGCTCACGTTCGTGCTCGTCACGCTGGTCGAGATCTTCCGCGTCGGCTCGGCGGCCCATCCCGGCCTGTGGTCGGACACGAGCCTCGACTTCGTGCGCAAGGTCACCTCGGTGCTGGCCGACGGCGAGAGCTCGCGCGCGATCCTGATCGGCTCCACGGCGGGCCTCGTGCTCTCGTGCATTCTCGCGACGCTCGCCGGCGCCGCACGCCACATCCCGAGCGCGATGTTCACGACGCTCAAGAACACGGGGATCGCGATCGCGATCCTCTATCTCGCGTGGATGATCGGCACGGCCTGCAACGACCTCGGCACGGCGAACTACCTGACCGAGCTGCTCGGCGACCGACTCGCCCCGCCGCTCCTGCCGTCGCTCTTGTTCCTGCTGTCGGCGGGCATCGCGTTCGCCACGGGCACGTCCTGGGGCACGATGAGCATCCTGCTGCCGCTCGTGGTCGGGCTCGCGTTCTCGCTCGGCGAGCGCGACCCCAACCTCGGCGGGCACCTGCTCATGCTGCTTTCGATCGGCGCCGTGCTCGAAGGCTCGATCTTCGGCGACCACTGCTCGCCGATCAGCGACACCACGATCCTGTCCTCGACCGCCTCGGCCTCGGACCACATCGACCACACGCGCACGCAGATGGTCTACGCGCTGGTGACGATGGCGGTGGCGCTGTTCCTCGGGTACTTCCCCTGCGCGTTCATGGGGTGGCCGGCCTGGGCGGCGATCGCCGCGGGCTGCGGGGCGCTGCTCATGATCGTGTTCGTGTTCGGCCGAAAGAGCGAAGCTCCGGTCGCCTGACCGCAGGATTTTCCGTGGCCCTCCCCAAGAAGCTCGGCCGGCGACTGCTGCTCGGCCTGCTCGCCGGCGTCGCCGTCTACGCCGGCATCGCGATCTGGGCCGACGGGCGCAAGGTGGCGGAAACGCTGCTCGCGCTGCCGTTGTGGGTGCTGCCCGCGGCCTGCGCGCTGTCGTTCCTCAACTACGTCATCCGCTTCGTCAAGTGGCAGCGCTACTGCAAGCTGCTCGACATCCAGCTCGAGACCGGCACGTCGTTCCTGATCTACCTGAGCGGCATGACGCTCTCGGTGACGCCGGGGAAGATGGGCGAGGTCTTCAAGAGCTGGCTCGTGCGCCAGGTCACTGGCGTGCGCATCCACCACTCGGCTCCGATCGTCGTCGCCGAGCGCTTCACGGACCTGCTCGGGTACCTGATCCTCGTCGCGATCGGCGGACTCAACACTGCGCCGGAGTACGCGTGGGTGTTCTGGAGCATGCTGGCCGTGTGCGCGGTCGCGCTCGCACTCGTCGGTTCGAGCGGGTTCGCGCGCTGGATGGTCGCGGCGGTCGGGCGTGCGCCGGTCGTCAGCCGCCTCGCGCCGCGTGTCGAAGGTGCGCTGCAGAGCACGCGCATCCTGCTCGCGCCGCGCGAGATCCTGATGCCGACCGCGGTGAGCGTGCTCGGCTGGGCCTGCGAATGCACGGGTTTCTGGCTGATCGCCAACCAGGTCGTGCCCGACAGCGTGCCGTACCTGTATGCGGTGTTCGCGTTCGCGTTCAGCGCCGTCGCCGGTGCCGTCGCGATCATCGCGCCGGGTGGCTTGCTCATCACCGAGGGCCTGCTCGGTTCGCTGCTGCGCCCGAAATACCAGCCGTACGCGGAGACCGCGCTCGGGCTCGTCGGGGACGCCGCTCGCGAGGCTGCGCGCGGCAAGGCCGCGGCCGCGACGATCCTCGCGCGACTGTGCACGCTGTGGTTCGCCGTCGGCGTCGGTTTCGTCGCCACGGCGCTCTTCTCGCGCCGCTACGGGCAGGTGCAGGAAGCGCCGGACGAGCCCGCGTCAGACGCGCCGGGCCACTAGCGCCGCGAGCGAGAGCAACGTCGCGATTCCGGCGAGCCACGCGCGCTCGCGCGGAAACCGCGTGGGTTCCGGCGGATTGCGCGGCGCCTGCCAACGCGCTTCTCCCGCACCCTGGCGTTCCCCGAGCGGAATTCCCTCGGCGAGCGTCCACGCGTCGAACTCGCGCGCCCAGGCGAGCGCAAAGGCCGCGTCATCGCCTTCCAGCGGCCCAAGCTGCTCGAAACCGACGCGGATGCGGCCGAAGGTCGCGCGCGCCACGCATTCGCCGCCGAGGTCGACGAGTCGGCGTTGCGGCACGCCGTCGAAGGGCCGAACGGCACGCGCTCGTGCCGCTGCACGGAATCCCGGGCCCGAAACTTCGCCCGACACGGACTCCCCACTGTCCTCGAGCTCGACCACGAGCCGTGCGCCATCGAGTTGCTCCGCGAGCGCGAACCCGCGCGCCTTCGCCCACGCCTCGAGTGCCCTGCCCAATGGCCCCTCGCGCAGCCGCGCATCGATCGCGACGCGCGAAACTTCAGTCGCCGGCGCTTCCTCGCGCACGAGCTCGCGGCCGTCGAAGCTCCAACGCCCCTGCGCGTCGACCGCGACGACTCCGGGAACGGGCGCACCGCCGCTCGCGACGAGTCCGGCCACGACCGGCGCGTTCGCCTCGA
>JAPLOE010000336.1 GCA_026692705.1 Planctomycetota bacterium | reverse complement strand
GGATCGCCGTGGTCCGCCGCGTGATGATCGCCGTGGGCCGCCGCGTTTCGACTCGGATCGCCGTGGTCCGCCGCGCGATGACCGCCGTGGACCTCCGCGTGACGATCGTCGCGGCCCGCCGCGTTTCGAGCGCGACAACGGCCCGGGTCCGGGGCGTTTTGACCGTGGTCCCGCGCGCGGCTTCGACCGCGGCCCGGCTCGTGGCTTCGACCGCGGCCCGCGCGACGACCGTCCGCCGCAGCCCTGGCGCGAGCGCAGCGGTCCGCCCGGCGCCGATCGCCCCGGGAGATTCGACCGTGGCCCGCTCCGTCCGCCGCGCCGCCCGCGCACGGACGGTCCGCCGCCGCGTGCACCGCGCAAGCCGCGGGGAACGGACACCGACCGAAAGGACAAGAGCGATGGCTGAGGCTCAGGCAGTAGGCGTGATCGGAGGCTCCGGCCTGTACGAGATCGAGGGACTCCGCAACGTCCGTGAGGTGACGCTGTCGACTCCGTTCGGCGCTCCGTCGGACAGTTTCATCACCGGCGAGCTCGACGGCGTGCGCATGGTGTTCCTGCCGCGCCACGGTCGCGGGCATCGCATCTCGCCTTCGGAGATCAACTTCCGCGCGAACATCTGGGGCCTGAAGAAGCTCGGCGTCACGCGCGTGCTGTCGCTGTCGGCGGTCGGCTCGATGCGCGAGGACGTGCACCCCGGCGACTTCGTCGTGATCGACCAGTTCATCGACCGCACGCGCCATCGCGCGGACACGTTCTTCGAGGACGGCGTCGTCGCGCACGTGATGTTCGCCGATCCGGTGTGCGCGCAGATGCGCTCGGTCGCGCTCGAGGCGGCGCGCGCGGTGGGCGTCAAGGTCCACGACGGCGGCACGTACCTCAACATGGAGGGCCCGCAGTTCTCGACGCGCGCGGAGTCGAAGCTCTACCGCACGTGGGGCGTCGACGTGATCGGCATGACGAACCTGCAGGAGGCCAAGCTCGCGCGCGAGGCGGAGCTGTGCTACGCGACCGTCGCGATGGCGACGGACTTCGACTGCTGGCACGAGGAGCACGAGGCCGTCACGGTCGAGGCCGTGGTCGCGGTCATGGGCCGCAACGTCGGCAACGCGCGCGCGCTGGTGAAGGCCGCGGCGCCGCGAGTGCCGAACGAGCGCTCGTGCGGCTGCGGCAGCGCGCTGCGCCACGCGATCATGACCTCGCACGCGACGATCCCGCAGGCGGCGCGCGATCGCCTCGGGCTCCTGATCGACAAGTACGTCAAGCCCACGAACGGCTGAGCGCGCATGCACTCGCCCGAACGTGCGTCGCGGGTCCTTGCGCTCGTCCTCGCCGGGCTGGGTTGCGCCTGTTCGAGCGACCTGCCGCGGGGTTTCGACGAGAAGCTCGTGCTCACTCAGGTCGGCGGGCCCACGTGGTCGGGCGAGCTGCACAAGGGGCCGAAGGTCGTGCTGTCGAGCGCGGGGCCGCAGCGTTTCGTGCCCGAGCTGCATTCGCGCTTCGAGCGCGAGCGCGCGCTCGAACTCACGCGCTTCATCGACGGTTTCTACCGCGCGCCGGCGAACGACGGCTTCGAGGCGACGCTGGAGCGTGTCGCGGGTGAGCTGCGCGCGGCGGGGTACGGCGAACGGCCGGGACTGCTGCTCGAGTGGATCGAGAAGCCGCTCGGCAACGGGCGCAAGGCCTGGACGCCGCTCGCGGGGAAGCTCGTGCTCGCGAGCGAAGGTTCCGAGCGCGTGCTTCACGCCTTCGACGAGCCCGCGGGCCGCGACCGCACGATGTTGCCGGTGGGCGCGCCGAGTTGTGACGTCAGCGGCGGCATCGCGCTCAAGCTGGAGGAACTCGATCCGGGCGAGATCCTCGCGACCGATGCGGCGCCGTCGGGCAACGTGTTGCGCACCGCGAAGGAACGTGGCGCCGTCGCGGTGCTCAGCGCCGAGCTGGGCGACGTCAACGTCGACCGCAGCGGCAAGGAACGGCACCTCGACGCGATCCAGTACCGCGGCGTGCGCGCGGACCTGCCGGTCGCGATGATCTCGCCGCGGTCGCTGGCCACGATCCGCGAGAGCGTCGCGAAGGATCCGGCCGCGCGGCTGAAGCTCTCCGCCACGGTGAAGCTCGACGAACGGCCGCTGCGCACGCTGGTCGCGACCGTGCTCGGCACCGATCGTGCGCACGAAGCCGTCGCGATCGCGAGCCACGTGCAGGAACCGGGAGCCTGCGACAACGCGAGTGGCGTCGCGGGCGTGTGCGAGGCCGCGCTCGCGCTCGCTCGGGCGCTCGAGGAAGGCAAGCTCGAGGCTCCGTCGCGTTCGGTCGTGTTCCTGTTCGGCGACGAGTTCACGCAGAGCTCGATGTGGCTCGACGCGACGGCGCGCAAGCCCGTGGCGGGCATCTCGGCGGACATGCTCGGCGAATCGCGCGAGCTGACGGGCGCGCGGCCGCTGCTCGAGCGCGCGCCGGATCCCGCCAACACCAAGATCCTGCCGCCCGACGAGGCGACCGAGTGGGGGAGCGGTCCTGCGCGCGGCGAGAAGCTCGTGACGAGCGGCCTCGCGCTGCTCGCGCGCTGCGCGCTCGCCGACGTGGCCGCGATCGAGCCCGGCTGGGAAACCGCCGAACATCCCTACGAAGGCGGCAGCGACCACGGCGTGTTCCTCGGCCGCGGTCTGCCCGGCGTGCTGTTCTGGCACTTCACCGACTTCACCTACCACACGAGCCTCGACCGCATCGAGCACGTCGACGCCGACGAGCTGCGCCGCATGAGCGTCGCCGTCGTCGCCACGGCGCTCGCGCTCGCCGATCCGCGCCCCGACGATCTCGACCGCTACCTGCGCTCGAACAACGAGGAGCGCAAGCTGCGCGTGCAGGCCGCGCTCGACGCGGGCGACGAGCCGCTCGCCGAGCTCTGGCGCAAGTGGACCGACGACGTGCGCCAGTGGCTGCGCGTCGAGACGCTGCGCATCCCGCCCGAAGAACAGGCTTCCCTCGTCCCCGCCGAAGCGGCATCCTCCGCCACGGCCCCAGCCAAGGAACCTCGATGACCTCGCCCAGCCTTCCCCCCAGCGGCGTCGATCGCCGCACGCTCCTCGGAGCTTCCGCCGCCGCTGCCGCCGCCTTCGCCTGCGCCTCGACCGAGACCGCGCAGTCCGTGCAGTCCGCTCCGCAGCCGTCGACGGGCGCGCAGGGTTTTCCCGCGGGACGCACGGGCTATCCCGTGATGGTCGGCAGCGCGAACGCGCTCGCCGGGATGAAGCTGCACTACTCCAAGCTCGTCGATGGCGCGGATCCGCTCGACGCCGCGATCGAGGTGGTCAAGGTGACCGAGGCCGATCCTGAGGACACGAGCGTCGGACTCGGCGGCCTGCCGAACGAGGAGGGCGTGGTGCAGCTCGACGCCGCTTGCATGCACGGGCCGACGCACAACTCCGGCGCCGTCGCCTGCATCGAGAACATCCTGCATCCCAGCGAAGTCGCGCGCCTCGTGATGGAGCGCAGCGACCACTGCCTGCTCGTCGGCGAGGGCGCCTACAAGTTCGCGCGCGCGCACGGCCATCCGCACGTCGAGCTCCTGACGGAATCGACGCGCAAGATCTGGCTCGACTGGCGCGAGCGGCACTCGAACGACGACGACTGGCTGCCGCCGGCGGCGAAGAAGAACGCGCGGCTGGGGCGCACGCTGCGTTACGTCGCGGAGCTCGAGCGCGCGGGCTACGAACACGCCTGGGGCACGATCCACTGCTCCGCGTTGTCGGTGCGCGGCGAGATCGCGTGCACGACGACGACCAGCGGCCTCGCGTTCAAGATTCCCGGCCGCGTCGGCGATTCGCCGATCATCGGCGCCGGCCTGTACTGCGATCAGGAAGCCGGCAGCGCGGGCGCGACGGGGCGCGGCGAGTCGTCGATCCTCTCGCTCGCGAGCGCGACGATCGTCGAATTCCTGCGGCGCGGCGCGGCTCCGCTCGATGCGGGTCTCGAGACCGCGCGGCGCGTCGTGCGCCAGGTCGAGCGGCAGGCGAAGTGGCAGCCCGAGCTGATGGGAGCCGACGGCAAGCCGTCGTTTGGCCT
>JAPLOE010000335.1 GCA_026692705.1 Planctomycetota bacterium | reverse complement strand
CGGCGTCGCGCGCGACGAAGTCGAACTTTCCGGCCGCGGGCCGTGGAAAATCGGCGAGCGCACCTATCCCGACACGCTGCTCGTGCGCGTGCGCAAGGACGGCGACGGACTCGAGGTCACGAACAAGCTCGACCTCGAGCGCTACGTCGCGGGCGTCGTCGCCAGCGAGGTCGCGTTGTGGTCGAGCGAGCTCGAGACGCTGCGCGCGCAGGCCATCGCCGCGCGCAGCTACGCCGTGGCCGCGCTCGACGAGCGCAGCCTGCGCCGCTCCGATCCGTACCTGTTCTCCGACACGCGCGACATGGCCTACTCGGGCCAGTTCACGCCGAAGAATGCGCGCGAGAAGGCGCTCGACAAGGCGCTCGCGCTCGCGATCGACTCGACCCGCGGCAAGGTGCTCCTCGAGGACAAGCGCGTCGTCGACGCACGCTTCCACGCGGCCTGCGGCGGCGCGACCGCCAGCGCCGCCGACGTGTTCCCCGAGGCGCCGTTCGAGTGCCTGCGTTCGGTCCCCTGCCCCGCCTGCCGCGGCGAGCTCGGCCTTCCGAGCGAGGCCGCGAGCGACACGTGGAGCTTCACCGCGACACGCAGCGCGCTCGACAGCCTCGCGGCGCGCTTCCGCGTCGGCGCACACGTCACCGGCCTCGCTCCCGTGCGCGAGGATGCCGCCGGACGCTGGCTCGAGGTCGAGCTCACGGGCAGCTCGGGCGCGGTGCGCGCGCGCTTCGAGGAAGTGCGGCGCGCGCTCGGCGCCGACAAGCTCCCCAGCTCGCGCATCGACGGCACCTGGCCGCGTGCGGGAGCGGAAATTCCCGGTGGATTGCGCTTCGACGGCCGCGGACGCGGCCACGGCGTCGGGCTGTGCCAGCGCGCCGCCCGCGACTGCGCGAAGGCCGGCTGGCCCGCGGAGAAGATCCTCGCGCACTACTACCCGGGCGCGAAGCTCGTGGACTGGCGCTGATGCGACGCAACGGCTTCGCCTATCGCCTCGACGCTCGCGACGGCGCCGCGCGCACCGGCGTCTTCACGACGCCGCACGGCGACGTCCCCACTCCGGCGTTCATGCCCGTCGGGACGAAGGGCACCGTGAAAGGCTGCACGGTCGCCGACCTGCGCGCGCTCGGCACGACGATGCTGCTCGGCAACACCTACCACCTGCACCTGCGGCCGGGTGAGGAGCTGATCCGCGACCTCGGCGGCCTGCACGGCTTCATGCGCTGGGATGGTCCGATCCTCACGGATTCCGGCGGCTATCAGGTGTTCAGCCTCGAGGACACGCGCAAGCTCGACGAGGACGGCGTCACGTTCCGCTCGGTCGTCGACGGCGCGAGCGTGCGCTTCACGCCCGAGCGCGTGATCGAGATCGAGGCCGCGCTCGGCGCCGACGTCGCGATGGCCTTCGACCACTGCCCGTCGCTGCCTTCCGATCGCGCCGGCGTCGAGGCCGCGACCGAGCGCACGCACCGCTGGCTCGAGCGCTGCGTGCGGCGCCATCGCGAGCTCGGCGGCGAGGAGCGCGGCCAGGCGCTGTTCGGCATCGTGCAAGGTGGCTCCTTCGCCGACCTGCGCGCGCGCTCCGTCGAGGCGGTGACGAGCCACGACCTCGTCGGCTACGCCGTCGGCGGCGTCAGCGTCGGCGAGACGCGCGCGGAAGTGCTCGCGGCCATCGACGCCGCCGCGCCGCGCCTGCCCGAGGATCGCCCGCGCTACCTGCTGGGCGTCGGGACTCCGCGCGACTTCTTCGACGCGATCGAGCGTGGCATCGACCTGTTCGACTGCGTCACGCCGACGCGCCATGGCCGCACGGCGCAGGCCTTCACGAGCGAAGGCCCGCTCAACCTGCGCAACGCGAAGTACGCGCGCGACGAACGTCCGCTCGATGCGCGCTGCGACTGCCCGACGTGCGTGACCGGCTACACGCGGGCGTACTTGCGGCACCTGACGAAGAGCGAGGAGATGCTCGGCGCCATCCTGCTCACCCACCACAACATCCGCTGGTTCCACCGGCTGATGGCGGAGATCCGCGGCGGCATCGCACGGGGCGAGCTCGCGCGCGTGCGTTCCGAGTGGTTGCCTCAGGCGGAGCCGACGACGAGCCAGCCTGCCGAGTGAGGGCGCCGCTCGCGCCCGAACTCGCGAAACTCTCTCAGCGCTTCGTGTAGTCCGGGCACTTCATCGCGTTGGGACGTTCGGGGCGCTTGCACACGCCGCCGTAGTCCCACTTGCACGAATCGCACAGCGGCGCCGACGGCCCGAGAGCCGCCAGACGCCGCAGGAAATCGACGATCGCGCGCCACATGGCGCCGCTACCGGCGGACCGGAGCCGCCGTCAGGATCTCGAGGCGCGCGAGATCGATCGCGTGGGGCCGCGCGAGCGCGCTGTTCGTGCTCGCGATTCCGCCACGGACCTCGCGGCCGTTGAAGCCGATCTCGCAGCCGACGAAGTCGGCGAGGTTGAAGCGGCCCGAGCTGCACTGCAGCTCCGCCACCGCGACGCCCGAGAAGCGCACGAGGTAGATCGGCTTGTCGCTGCCCGGCAGGCGCGCGGTCTCGACGAAGCCGCGGCCGTCGAAGCGGCCGTCGAAGGGCTGGCTCTTCGCCGCCTTCTCCATGTCTTCCTGACGACGGCGCAGCGCGGCGTCGATCGAGGCCTTCTGGTTCTGGAGTTCGGCCGAGAGGCGCAGGCCGTCGGCGTAGGCCGCGCACAGCTCGATGCGTTCCTTGACGAGCTCGGCCGTCGACGGGGCCGGGTTGAGCGCGAGCACGTCCTCGTAGGACTTCTTCACGGCGTCGTAGTTCGCGGCCTCGCCACGTTCCTGCTTCGCACGTTCGGCGGCGAGCGCCTTGTCGGCGGCGGCGAGCGCGCTCGTCACGTTGCCGGTCTCGTTGGCGGCGATGCTGCCCCCACCCGAGTTGGCGCCGTCGGTCGCGATCGCCGGAGCGGAAGCGGCGGCAGCCCGCGCGGCGGTCACCGCGGCGGCCCACTGCGTCGCGCCGTCGGTGCCGGCGGCCAGCGCCTCGGTCTGGCCCGTGGCGACCCAACCGCGGGTTCCGGCCGGCGCCGTGACGCGCACCCAGTCCTCACCGAGCGGCTTGGACATGTCGTTGCGGCCGAGCATCTTGACCTTGGTGCCGCGCGCGAGCAGCTGGCGCAGCGGCAGGCTGTCGGCGCCCGACGAAGGCTTGGGGCGCATGCGCACGTCGTTGCCCGACACCTGCAGCATGCCGCTCTCCGAAGTCGGCGTCAGGTACTCGCCGAACACCCACACCGGGAAGCCGCCGGGGATCTCGACATCGAGCCAGCCCGCGCGCTCGCCGTGCACCGCGAGCAGCGCACCGGCGGAGAGCTCGCTCAGCGCGACGCCCTGCTCGTCGTAGATGTTGCGCAGCTTCGCGCCGTTCGCGCCCGCGCGCACGAAACGCAGGAACTTCGGCGTTTCCGCGGAATTCGACGCGCCCGCCTGACCGGCCGCGTTGTTGTTCGCCGCCGCGTTGTTCACGGCCGGGGTGTTGTTGTTCTGCGCGGCAGGTGCGGCACCCGCGTTCGCACCCGGCGTCGGAATCGGAGCCGCCTGCGCCGTGGCGAGCGCGGCGACCAGAGCCGTCGCGAGCAGGGCGGAGGTGAACGAAGTGACCCGGCCTCGGACCGGCGATCCGTGGATCTTCATGCGTGGCAATCCCAAAGCTTGTGCGACTTCTCTCCGCGCGGGAGAGCCCCTCGGTTCCAGCGGGAGCTTCGCTCGCGCGCTCGGCGCGATCGGCCCGTTGGCTCGCAGCGATCCGCGAAACGCGCGCGGAAATACTGCGACGAACGGGATGCTAGCCAGCGCGAGAGGCGGGTTCCACAGCGCGCGAAGCCGTTTTTTTTGCGACGATCGCCCGGCCCCGAACGAGAGGAGCTCCGCATGCGCCCGCCGATCGATCCGCTGCCCGGCTTCCCCTACATGCGCTTCGCGCGCGGACCGGCGATGAACCAGCCGCACAGCCTGACTCAGTCGGGCATGCCGGCCGCCGATCCGGCGCTGTTCGGCGCCGCAGGAGCGCTCGACCTCGCCTACGCCGGCGCCGACGCGCTGCCGCGCCTGGAGGAGACGCTCGCCGCCCGCTACGGCGTTCCGCGCGAGCGCGTCTTCGTCGCTCCCGGCGCCAGCGGAGCGATGGCGGTCGTCGCGGCGGCGCTCTTCCGACCCGGAGTGCGTGTCGCGGTCGAGGTTCCGTCCTACGAGCCACTGCGGGTCCTGCCGCGGCGCGCCGGCGCCGAGGTGCGCGAGATCCGACGCACGCACGCCGGCCAGTGGCGGCTCGACCCCGACGCCGCCGGAGCCGCGCTCGCCGGAGCCCGGCGCGGCCACGTGTTCCTCACGACCCCCCACAACCCCTCGGGCTTCCGCAGCTCCCCCGCCGACCTGCGCGCGCTCGCCCGCCACGCGGCCGACGCCGGCGGCTATCTCGTCAGCAACGAGATCTACGAGGAGTTCGTCGAGCCCGGCCGGGCCGTGCGCGCGGCGACGCTGGTCGAGAACGGCATCTCGATCGGCAGCCTGACCAAGGCCTACGGCCTGAGCGGCCTGCGCCTGGGCTGGGTCGTGCTGGGCGAGCGTGCGGCCGCCGAACGGGAAGCCTTCGAGGACGCGGTGTTCCTCCAGCTCGTCGACCTGCCGACCACGAGCCTGCGCGCCGGCCGCTTCGCTTTCGAGCACCGCGAGGCCCTGATCGCGCCCTACGCGCGCATCCTCGCTGAGAGCAAGCCGGTGTTCGAGCGCTGGCTCGGCCAGGAGCCGCGCCTGAGGGTCCATGTCCCCGCCGACGGCCTGATCGCCTTCGCCGAGGTGCCCGGCGTCCCCGACACGCTCGCGCTGTCGCGCCATCTGGCGCGGGCGGAGCAGCTGGCGGTCGTTCCCGGCGAGTTCTTCGGCGCCCCCGGCCACCTGCGGCTGGGCTTCGGCAGCCCGCCCGAGCGCCTCTCTGAGGCCCTCGCGCGCCTCTCCCGGGGGCTCGAGAGCTACACTCTCGCGCCCCAAGGCCGCCCGGGACGACTGGATCCGGCCCCGCCCGTGGCCTAGGCCCTCTTCGATGCGCATCTTCCTCCGATCCAAGCTGCACAAGGCGACCGTCACCGAAGCCCGCCTGGACTACGTCGGCTCGGTCACGATCGACCGCAACCTGATGGACCAGGGGGACATCCTCCCGTTCGAGAAGGTGCTGATCGTCGACAACACCAACGGCGCGCGCCTGGAGACCTACGCGATCCCCGGCGAGCGCGGCTCCGGCTGCATCTGCATCAACGGCGCCGCCGCGCACCTCGTGCGCCCGGGCGACGAGGTGATCATCATGACCTTCGAGGCGGTCGACAAACCCAAGTGCCCGACCGTGCTGCTGCTCGGTCCCGGCAACCGGGTCGAGCGCCGTCTCGACGACCCCGAGGCGCAGGAAGGCGCTCTCGAGGGCGAGCTGTACCGCTAGCTCGAGTCGAGCGTTTCCATCGTGCGGCCTCGCGCTGCCTCACCGGCGTGCGCGTGCGAGTCCGGCTCGATCCCGAGCTCCGATTCGGCGCCGTCCGCCGCGCGCGCGAGGACCAGCGCCCCCACGCGCCGCGCCCCGAGCCTGCGCAGCACCCGCGCGCACTCGCGCAACGTCGCACCGGACGTGCACACGTCGTCGACGAGCCAGCACCACGAGGCGCGCGCGAGCCTGCGCCGTGCGAGCGGCGCAAAACGCACGGGAGCGAAGGCCTCGTGAACGTTTGCAGAGCGCGAGCTCGAGCCCGCTTCGCCCTGCACGGTGGTCGCGCGCGTGCGCCGCAGCACTTCGGCCACCGGCCAGCCGCCGCGCTCGCCCACGGCGCGCGCAAGCAACGCCGCCTGGTCGTAGCCCCGCTCGACCCGCCGCCAAGTGTGCAACGGAACGGGCACCAGCACGTGCGCGACCTCCGCGCGTTCGCCTTCGGCCTCGGCGAGCGTCTCGAGCCGCTCACGCACGCAGTCGGAGAGCGCTGCGCCGAGTGGACCTGCGAGCTCGCGCCGGCTGCCGTGCTTGAAGGCGAGGATCCACTCGCGGATCGTCGGCTGCGCGCGGTAGTCGGCCAGCGCAAACGTGCGCTCGAGGCCGAAGGGCTCGCGCCGACAGGCCGCACAACGATCGCTGCGCTCAAGCGCCCGCGGTAGCTGCGCCGCGCAACGTGGACACCGCGCGCCCGGTGGCGCAGCCGGCAACGCGTGCGCGTCACAGGCCACTCCGTCCGCGGTTCCGTGCCCGCACAGCCAACACAGCGGTGGATAGAGCGCCTGCAGCAAGTCCTCGAGCCATTCACCGGACCGGCGCCCCTGCACTGCCGGTCCTTCGCCGTTCACACGCTCCGCCGCGCCCGCTTCGTGGTTCCGCACGCAAGCCAACGACGCTCGGGCACCCTCCGCGGTCGCACCTGATCCGAGATTTTTTTTTGCGCCGCGGCGCCCGCGCTCACGAGTCCTCGAAGCCTGCCTCGTCGCCGAACCCACTCGCATTCGTGTCCGGCTCCGGCCGCGGGCGCGCGGGCGTGCGCGAGCCGCTCGCGAGGCCGAGCGACTGCCGCAGGCGCGCCGCATAGGACTGCACGGTCTCGTCCGAGCGCGACTCGATGCCGAACAGCTCGCCGACCTCGCGCGCGAGCGTCGGATCGGTCTCGAAATCCGGCGGCGACTGGCGCAGCACGACCCGCACGTGCGCCCGCAGCGAGTGCGCGCTCCACAGCCAGCCCGCGACCTCGAGCACCGCCGCCAGCACGAGCACGAGCCCGACCCACATCACGACGCTGCCCCCCGGCTCCGTCGGCGGCCGCAGGTGCGCGTACAGCAGGCTCGCGAAGGCGCCGACGAGGAACAGGAAACCCAGTCCCATCTGCACGCGGTGGAACACGAACTCGCGGATGCGCCGCAGCGGCTGCGGCCCGCGGCCGAGGCGCTCGGCCACCAGCGCGCGCGGATTGCGGAACAGGATGCCGTTGGCGAGCAGGAAGCAGCCGACCAACGCGAGCAGGTAGCCCAGCGTCGTCCAGTCGGGCGCAAAACCCTCGACGGTTGCCAGCGAGAACGCCATCGACCCCAACCTAGCGCGCGCGAGGCTCGCACAAAAGGGCGCGGCGGCGCTCCTCGCGCGCGAGCGACCGGCGCCGTACTCTCTGCCGCCGACCATGGCCCACGAACGCGAGGATCCTTCGGCCGCCGTCGAGCGTGCGGCCGCGCTGGCCCGGCTCGAGCTCGAGCGCGACACGCGGACGCACCTCGCCGCCGACTTCGGGCGAATTCTCGCGGCCTTCGAGAGCCTCGCGGAACTCGAGCTCGACGGTGTCGAGCCGCTCTGGAATCCCGGCGTGGCCGCGGAACACGAGCGCGAGGACCGCGTGGCGCCGTCGCTCGAGCGCGCGGACCTGCTCGCACCCGCCCCGCAGGTCGAGGACGGTTTCTTCGCCGTGCCGAAGACGCTCGGGGGCGAGCGGTGAGCGCGCGCGCGGCGGTCGAGGCGGCGCTGGCGCGCATCGAGGCGCTCGAAGGCGAGCTGGGTGCGTTGCTCGACGTCGACGAGGACGGTGCACGTTCGCGCGCGGACGAGCTCGACCGCGAAGCCGCGCAGGGCCTGCGCGGCCCGCTCCACGGCCTGCCCTTCGCCGTCAAGTCGAACCTGTGCCTGCGCGGGCGACCGACGACCTGCGCGAGCCGCGTGCTCGAGCACTACCGCCCGCCCTACAGCGCCACGGTCGTCGAACGCCTCATCGCCGCAGGCGCGATCCCGCTTTGCGCCACGAACATGGACGAGTTCGGTTTCGGCTCGTCCGGCGAGAGCTCGAGCTTCGGCTCGACGCGCAATCCCTGGGACCTCACGCGCACTCCCGGCGGCTCCTCGAGCGGCAGCGCCGCGGCCGTCGCCGCGCGCCTCGTGCCCTTCGCGCTCGGCAGCGACACCGGCGGTTCGGTGCGCCAGCCGGCGGCCCTGTGCGGCGTCACCGGCTTCAAGCCGAGCTACGGTCGCGTGTCGCGCTTCGGCCTTGTCGCGTTCGCCTCGTCGCTCGACACCGTCGGAGTGCTCGCGCCTTCCGCTGCGGAGATCGAGCGCATTCTCGCCGTGATTTCAGGCTCCGACGCGCACGACGCGACGTGCGCCACGCTCGGACCGCTCGAGCCGGAAGCGCCGCGCGACAACCTGCGCGACGTGCGAATCGGCGTGCCGCGCGAGTACTTCGCCGAAGGGCTCGACGCACGAGTGCGCGCGCGCGTGGAAGCGGCGCTCGACGAGTTCCGCCAGCTCGGAGCCACGCTCGTCCCCGTCGAACTCCCCCACACGCGCCACGCGCTCGCCGCCTACTACGTCGTCGCGAGTGCGGAGGCCTCGAGCAACCTCTCGCGCTACGACGGCGTGCGCTACGGCGCGCGCGAGCCGGGCGACGGCACGCTGCAGGGCATGATCGCGGCGACGCGCACGCACGGTTTCGGCGCGGAGACGTTGCGGCGCGTGCTGCTCGGCACGCACGTGCTTTCCGCGGGCCACTACGACGCGTGGTTCCTGCGCGCGGCGCGCGCGCGGCGGCTCGTGCGCGACGATTTCCTGCGGGTTTTCGGGCTGGTCGACGTGCTCGCGGCGCCGACGAGTCCCGAGCTCGCGTTCCGGCTCGGCGCGAAGCAGGACGACGCGCTCGCGATGTACCTGTGCGATGCGCTGACAGTGCCGACGAGCCTCGCGGGCCTGCCGGCGGCGAGCGTTCCCTGCGGTTTCGCCGAGGATGACGGCGTCGAGCTTCCGGTCGGACTGCAGCTGATCGGTGCACCGCTCGCCGACGCGCGTGTGCTCGCGATCGCGCGCGCCTACCAGTCCGCGACGCGCCACCACGAGCGCGTGCCGCCGCTCGCGGGAGGTACGCGATGAGCGCGTGGGAAGCCGTCATCGGCCTCGAGGTGCACTGCCAGCTCGGCACCGCGACGAAGCTCTTCTGCGGCTGCCGCAACGCCTTCGGCGAAGCGCCGAACACGCTCGTGTGCCCGGTGTGCTCGGGCCAGCCCGGCGCGCTGCCCGTGCTCAACCGCGAGGCCCTCGACCTCGCGCTGCGCGCCGCGCTCGCGCTCGCCTGCGACATCGCGCCGCTCACGCGCTTCGACCGCAAGCACTACTTCTACTGCGACCTGCCGAAGGGCTACCAGATCTCGCAGCTCGAGCGCCCGTACTGCACGGGCGGCGGCATCACGCTCGCGAGCGGCAAGCGCGTGCGGCTCGTGCGCATCCACATGGAAGAGGACGCGGGCAAGGCGATCCACGACCGTGGCCAGAACACGCTCGTCGACCTCAACCGCGCGGGCGTGCCGCTGATCGAGAGCGTGACGGCGCCCGACCTCTCGTCGCCCGCCGAGGCGCGCGAGTACCTCGCGGCGCTCAAGGAAATCCTGCAGTTCGCTGGCGTGAGCGAGTGCGACATGGAGAAGGGCTCGCTGCGTTGCGACGTCAACGTCAGCGTGCGCCGCGCGGGCGAGCCGCTCGGCACCAAGGTCGAGCTCAAGAACCTCAACAGCTTCGCGAACGTCGAGGCGGCGCTGCAGCACGAGCTCGCGCGTCAGGTCGCGGCGCTGGAGAGCGGCGATCCGGCGCGGCGCATCGTGCAGGAAACGCGCGGCTGGGACGCGGAACGCGGCGAGTCGCGGCCGATGCGCTCGAAGGAAAACGCGCACGATTACCGCTACCTGCCCGATCCCGACCTGCCGGCGATCCTGATCGAGCCTGCGCGCATCGAGCGCATCCGCGCGCACGTCCCGGAGCTGCCCGCGGCGCGTCGCGCGCGCTACGCGAGTGCCTTCGGCCTCGCGCCGGCCGATGCGGCGGTGCTCACGGGCTCGCGCGCGCTCGCGGACTTCTTCGAGGCCACCGTGCGGCACGCGCGCGATCCGCGCGAGGTCGCGAAGTGGCTC
>JAPLOE010000334.1 GCA_026692705.1 Planctomycetota bacterium | reverse complement strand
CGCCTCCTCGTTCTCGCCTTCCGGCCGCGGCGGGTCGACGTGCAGCACACGCCGCCGCACTCCCTCGGCACCGCCGAGATCGAGCAGCACGATCGCACCTTCCCATGCGACCGCGAGCACGCTGCCGCGCTCGCTCCACGTGCTCGTCCCGGCGCGCGCGGGCTTCCAGTCGTCGAGCTTCGCCACGATGCGCGTGCTTTCGCCGGCCGCGTGCGCGTCGCGCTCGAGCTTCTCGAGCAGCTGCGCGAGCGAATCCACCTGCGCGAGGTCCTGCAGGCCGGCTCCCGTCGGCACGAGCAACGGACCGCGGTCCTTGGCCCAGGCGCGCTTGCCGTCGGGCGTCGTCTCGATCCCGCGCCAATCCACCAGCGCCCACTGGCCGTCGCCGGAGAGCGAGCGCAGCCGCGGCGGCTCGCCGTGCAGGCCGGGGATCAGGAACACCTCTTCCAGCGTCGGCTGGGCCGCAGATCCGGGCGCGGTCGCCGCAGGGCGCGGACCTTCGCGGGGCGCCGTCGCGCAGGCGCCGGAAAGGGCCAGAACGAGCGCGAGAAGGGCGGTCGAGGCGGGGCGGGAACGGTCCGGGCGCCGGGGGGTGGCGCGCGGCGGAGGCGGCGGGGCACGCATGCGCGCAGCTTACGCAGGCGCCCCCGGTCCTGGCGCGGTTTGGCTCCAGAGGCGCGGAGCCGAATTCCGAAACCGACGCTCGTGCTCTCCCCGCAGCCCCAGCACGAACCCGCGACTTCCGGCGCCACTTCCGCAGCCGACTTGCTCGGTCGCGACGTGCCCGTCGCGGAACCCGCTGCCGCGCCGGTCGAGCTCGCCCCCGCGCCGGAACTTCCCGTCGAAACGCCCGAGCACGTCGCCGAAGCGACGCCCGCGCGGCGCTCGCCGTGGCTCGTGCTCGGCCTGCAGGTCGGGGCGCTGCTCGCCTTCGCCTACCTGTGCCTCTTCAACCTGTCGGTGGTCCGCGGGAGCTCGATGGCGCCGCGCATCCACGACGGCGACCGCATCCTGATCGACCACCTGAGCTACGTCTTCGGCGACGTGCAGCGCGGCGACATCGTCGTGCTCAAGTACCCGCTCGACCCGTCGGTCGACTACATCAAGCGCGTCGTCGGCCTGCCGGGCGACGAAGTGCTACTGCAGGACGGCCATGTGTGGGTCAACGGCGAGCTGATCGACGAACCCTACGTCGACGAGCAGGATCCGTTCTCGCGCCTGCGCGTGCGCGTGAAGCCGGCGCACTTCTTCGTGCTCGGCGACAACCGGCCGCGCTCGAGCGATTCGCGCGAATTCGGGCTGGTGCCGCAGGACTACATCCGCGGGCGCGTCGAGCTGCGCGTGTGGCCGCCCGAGCGCGCGGGCCCGATCGACGGCGAGTGAGCCGCGCGGCGCAGCGAGCGCGCTAGAGTATCGGGAATGACCCCGGAGCCTCGGCGTGTCGCGCTCGTCACCGGCGGAGCGCGTGGACTCGGCCTCGCCTGCGCGCGCAGGCTCGCGAGCGAGGGCGTGTCCGTTCACATCGCCTTCCGCAGCTCCGGCCCGCACGTCGACGAGCTGCGGCGCGAGTTCGGCGGCCGCGTGCATCCGGCGGATGTCGAGCGCGAGGGCGACTGGGCGCGACTGGTGAGCGAAGTTCTCGGCAGCGAAGGCCGGCTCGACCATTTCGTGCACTGCGTCGGCGAGTACGAGCACGGGCCGCTCTCCGACGTCGCGGCCACGACGCTCCAGCGCCTGTTCGAGAACAACGTGCTGAGCGCGCACTTCGGTTTCGCCGCGCTGCGGCCCGCCTTGCGCGCCTCGCGGGGCACCGCGGTTCTCTTCGGCTGCGCTGGCGTCGACACGGCGCGCGCGCGGCGCGACGCGGCCGCCTACGTCGCGGCGAAGACCGCGTTGCTCGTGCTCGCACGTTCCTGGGCGCAGGAAGAGGCGGAGCACGGCGTGCGCGTCAACATGGTCGCGCCGGGGCTCGTGCCGCACGAGCACGCCTCCGAGGACACGCTCGACGAATCGATCTGGCGCCGCATCCCGTTCGGGCGTCCCGGCGAACCGCGCGAGGTCGCCGAAGTCGTCGCGTGGCTTTCTTCGAGCGCTTCGAGCTACGTCACCGGCGCCGTCGTGCCCGTCGCCGGCGGCTGGATGCTGTAGGGAGCATCGCGTGACGGAGTTCGAGGACCTGCGTGCGTTGCTCGAAGGCCGCAGCCCACGCTTCGACGCGCCCGAGGGCGTTCCGCAGGCGGCGGTCGCGCTGCTGATCGCGGAGCTCGAGGAACGGCGCGAATTGCTGCTGATCCGCCGCTCCGAGCGGGTCGGCGATCCGTGGTCGGGCCACATGGCGCTGCCCGGTGGCCGACGCGACCCGCGCGATCCGGACCTGCTCGACACGGCCTTGCGCGAGACCGCGGAAGAAGTCGGCGTCGACTTGCGAAGAGCCCTGCATCTGGGCGGCCTCGACGACCTGCGACCGGTGACGGCGCCCGCGCGCGTCGTCGTGCGGCCGTTCGTGTTCGCGATGCGCGGCCGCCCGGAACTCGCGCTCTCCGAAGAAGTCGCACGCGTGGTGTGGGCGCCGCTCGACGAGCTCGCGCGCTCGAGCTCGACCACGGAGGTCTTCCACCACGGCGCGCTGCGGACGATGCCGTGTTACCGCATCGGCGACGACGTCGTGTGGGGAATGACCCACCGCATCCTGCAGCCCTTCGTCGAGGGCTGGAGCCTCAGGAACGCACGATCGGAGTCGTGAGCGCGCCGATGCGCTCGATCGTGCACGTGACCTCGTCGCCGTGCACGAGCGGGCCGACGCCCGCGGGCGTGCCCATCAGCACGAGGTCGCCGAGGCGCAGCGTGAGGTGCCGCGAGAGCCACGCAAGCGCCTGCGGAACGTTGACGACGAGATCGCGCGTGGTCGCGTTCTGGCGCAGCTCCTCGGAACCGTCGGCGTGGCGCACCGTGGCCGTGACGCGCAGGTCGCCGATGTCGAGGAAGTCGCGCGGCACGAAACAGGGCCCGAGCGGGCACGCGCCGTCGAAGTTCTTGGCGCGGAACCACGGGTACTTCTTGTTGCGGTCGTCGCCCTGCAGCGTGCGCAGCGTGAGGTCGTCGGCGACGGTGTAGCCGGCGACGTGCTCGAGAGCGCTGGCCTCGGGGATGTCGCGGCCGTCGCGCCCGATCACGACCGCGAGCTCGGCCTCGTGGTCGACGCGCGCGCTGTACCAGCTCGGCACCTTCACGGGCGCGCCGTGGGGGACGAGCGTCTCCGGCAGCTTGTTGAAGTACAGCGGCTCCTCGGGCACGGCCTCGCCGAACTCGGCGGCGTGCTCGCGGAAGTTCTTGCCCAGCGCGAGCACCTTGCCGACCTGCTCGGTCTCGATCGGCACGAGGATCTGGCCCAGCGGGCTCACCTCGCGCCAGCGGCCGCGGCCGAGCGCCGCCTCGAGCGACGCGCGCTCGAAGAAACCGTCGGCAGCGAGCTCCAGCACGGTCTTGGGAGCCGCCGGAGCGGAATCGTCGAGCCAGCCGGAAAGATCGAGCGGCCGCCCGTCGACCTCGAGCACGAGGGACGGGCGCCGCTCGGACGGGACACGGAAGAGTCGGAGCGCGGGAGTCATGCGCAGGACTCTAACGAAGCACGCCTACCGCGGGAGCGCCGCGTCGAGCGTGAGGAGTGCGTAGGCCGTGCCGAGAATCGGGTTGCCTTCCATCCAGCGCGGGCTGTTGGCGTTGATCCACGAGCCGTCGACCTTGCTCTGCATCGAGACCACGCGTCCGCACAGCTCGTTGCGCCACATGTGCGTGTGCCCCGTGCCGTCGACGACGTTCTCGATGCCGACCAGGGTCAGCGCCTGCGCCATCGTGTGGAAGTAGTAGAAGAGCCCCTGGTAGGGCGCCTGCGGATCGCGGCCCGCGGGGAAGCCCGGGTTGACGTCGAGCGTGAAGTTCTTCTGCACCCACTTCGACGCGGCGACGACGCGCGGGTCGTCCTTGGGAGCGCCCGAGAACACGAGGCTCTTGAGCAGCGCGTAGGTCATCGACCCGTAGGAACGCGGCACCTTGACGCCACCTTCGAGCTCCTCGAAGCCGGCCTTCGAGTCGCCGGGCGCGTAGCCCGCGCCACCGTCGTTGCCCGGCTGGATCACGACGTTGCCGTCCTCGATGCGCACGTCGCTCGACTCCGAGCGGTTCTGGCAGCGCTCGAGGAACTTGAGCGCCTTCTTGTACGTGGGCGCGTTGGGCTCGAGGCCTGAGCTCGCGAGCGCTTCGAGCGCCATCTGCAGGTTCGACAGGTCGGGCCGTTCGGTCGAGCCGTACCCGATGCCGCCGTAGTACAGGTCACCTTCGCTGTAGCCCTCGCCTTCGTCGAACTGCAGGTTGACGAGGAACTGCTGCGCCCGCGCGATCGCGTCCTTCCACTTCGGATCACCCGAGCGCGAGAAGGCGAGGATCGAGGCCGCGGTCGCGTAGTTGATGACCTTGCCGTCGTGGATCGAACCGTCCGGCTTCTGCAGCGAGCCCAGCCACGCGAGGCCCTTGTCGATGCAGGCCTGCGTCGCCTCGGGGCGCGGCTTGGGCCCGGTCTGCAGCGCGCCGAGCACCATCGCCGTGAGGCCCGCGTCCGGCTTGCCCGGAGCGCCCCAGCGGCCGTCCATGCTGGTCGCGACGAGGAAGTCGGAGCCACGCTTGAGCGCCGCGAGCGTCGCGGTGCGGTCGGCGGGCGTGAACAGCGGCAGCGGCGCGAGCGTCGCGCTCGGCGCTGCGGCCGCGGGCGAGGCGCTCTTCTTGATCAGCCGGTCGAGCTCCGACAGCGTCACGACGTTGCTCGCGGTCATCACGAGCGCGAGGTCGGGCTGCTTCTCCCAACGCCCGGGCTGCGTCTGCTCGGCGAGGATCGCGCGCGCGACCCGCTCGAGGTCCTTGGGGCTCGCTTCGGCCGGAACGCGCGGGTCGCGCGCGCTGGGCTGCTCGCCGCCGAGCGCCGCCAGCGCCTTGCCGAGCGCGGCCTTCGAATCGGGATCGCCGAGCGCGACCAGCGCCTCGACCGCGATGCGCGTCTCGACGCGGCGTGCCTCGACCGGCGCCATCGGATCGTCGGCGATCAGGCCGTCCGCCGTCTGCTTCGAGGCGAGGTACTCGGCCGCGCGGCGCACGAACGGGCCGTCGATCGAGCGGTAGCGGTCGGGGCAAGTCGCGAAGGCGCGCACGACGACCGCCGTCGTCTTGACGCTGTTGCCGTAGCTGCCGTTGCCCTGCTCCTGCCGCGACCGCATCCAGCGCACCGCGGCGCGAATCGGGTCGGCGAGGTTCAGGTCCTGCGCGTCCTGGAGGCTCGCGAGCGCCGGCTGGAGCGCGAGCGGGGCGGGGCTGGGGGTGCCGCACAGGGCGAGCACGGAGGCGAGGACGGTCAGCATGGGGTCACTGGGGTTCGGGTTCGTCGGCCGGGGCGACGCGCGCTTCCCGAAGCGGGAAGGCGGGCCCCCGGCGGGTTCCGCAGCGCCATCCTGTAGCGCAGCCGACGGGCCAGTTCCAACGTTTGCAGCGCCGGGAGGTTCACGCCTTACCTTGGGGGGGCATGAAAGCGCCCGAATCTGGACCCGAGTTCGTACCCCTGAAGTTCGTCCGCCGGCCTCCGGACGTGATGCTGGCGCGCGCCCGAGCCTTCCGGGACGAGCTCGCGCTCCGCCGCAGCGTGCGGCACTTCTCGAGCGAGCCGCTGCCCGACGGAATCCTGGACCTGTGCATCGAGGCCGCCGCGAGCGCGCCGTCCGGAGCCCACCAGCAGCCCTGGACCTTCGTCGTCGTGCGCGATCCGGCGCTCAAGCGCGAGGTCCGCGTCGCGGCGGAGGCCGAGGAGTTCAAGTTCTACTCCGAGCGCATCACGGAGGAATGGCGCGGGGCGCTCTCCCGGCTGGGCACCACTTGGGAGAAGCCGTTCCTCGAGGACGCCCCGGCGCTGATCGTGGTCTTCCGGCACGCGCACGGCGTCGAGGGGGAGCGCAAGGTCACGCACTACTACACGCAGGAGTCGGTCGGGATCGCCTGCGGCTTCCTGCTCGCGGCCTTGCACCACGCGGGGCTGGCGACGCTGACGCACACGCCTTCGCCGATGGAATTCCTCGCGCGCATCCTCGGACGTCCCGCGCACGAACGCGCCTACCTGCTGATCCCGGTCGGTTATCCGAGCGCGGGTTGCGAGGTGCCGAACCTGACGCGCAAGGCGCTCGACGAAGTGCGCTTGGAGCGCTGAGCGGCGCTCACTCGATGCGGACGGCCGTGCCGTAGGCGAGCAGCTCGGCACAACCGGCGGCGATCTCGCTCGTCACGAAACGCAGGCCGACGACGGCGTTGGCGCCGCGGGCCGTGGCCTCCGCGATCATGCGGTCGAGCGCCTGCTCGCGGCTCTCGGCGAGCAGCTTGGTGTATTCCTCGACCTCGCCGCCGACGAGGTTCTTGAAGAACGCGCCGAGGTCGCGGCCGAAGTGCGCCGCGCGCACCGTGTTGCCGCGGACCATGCCGAGAGTCTCGATGACGCGTCGGCCTTCGACGCTATCGGTGGTGACGACGATCATCGCTGGACCTCGGTGTACGGATCGTAGGGCTGGGTGCGGAGGCGGGCGCGGATGGCGCCGGCGACGAGCAGGGCGAAGCCGAGCGCGACGGCGCTCAGCGCGATTTTTCCGAGCAGGTCCACGTCGCTGAGCCACAGCGCGATGAACGTGGCGACCACTCCGAGCGCGAGGCCGCCGAGCAGCAGCGACCATCCGAGACCGAGGCTCGCGCGTTGCAGCGGATCCTGCGCGAGCGCGCGCCACTCGTGGTCCATCGGTTCCGGCCCGGCGGCGCCGCGCGCGAGCGCATCGAGGCGTCGTTCGCGCGTGACGAGCAGCCGCAGCTCGCTCTTCTGCGCCATTTCGGCCTCGAAAGCCGCGCGTTCGGGCCCGCTCAGCTCGCCATCGGCGTAGGCCATCGCGAGCAGCTCCTCGCGCGTCGGTTCACGTTCCTCGGCGGCCATGGCCTGCTCCCTTCTTCGACGGAGTCGGTTCGGCGAGCGCCAGTTCGTCCTCGAAAGCCGGCCCGAGGGCCTCGCGCAGGCGCCGGCGCGCGTGGAAGAGGCGCGACATCACGGTGCCTTCAGGAATGGCGAGCGTGTCCGCGATCTCGCGGTAGCTGAGCTCGCGAAAATGCCGCAGCGCAAGGATCTCGCGGTCGCGGGCGCCCAGGCGCGCGAGCGCCGCCCAGAAGGCCTTGGCGCGTTCGTCGGCGACCAGCGGATCGACCGGGCTGAGCGTGTCGGGATCGGCGATCTGCCAGTCGGAGGCCTCGCCGTCCTCGTCGATGCTGGTCAGGCTCGTCGAGCGCACCTTCTTGTGCTTGCGCATCCACGAGTAGCACGTGTTGCGCACGATGCGCTGGAACCACGGCAGGAAGCTCTCGCCCTCGCGGAACGTCTCGCGGGCGCGGTAGGTCTTGAGCAGCGCCTCCTGCGAGAGCTCGAGTGCGTCGTCGTGCGATCCGACCAGCGACTGGGCGACCCGAAAGGCCAGCCCGCGGACGCGCTCGTGGAGCTCGTCGAAGGCGTGTCGGTCTCCCTGTCTCGCCAGCAGCATCAAGCGCGTCGTCTCCGCCTGCATCGAAGCGGCGCCATACTCCGGCTCGCGGCCTTCCTTCACCGCTTCTTCGGAGGAATCTCCGGGCGGCGTGTCGGGGTCGGCGGGAAGCAAGTTCAGGCCCCTCCGGCGAGGTCGAGGGCGTGCAGGGCGGCCCGGCGGCAGGCTCCGTCCGGTCCCAGTCGCAGGGCGGCGAGGTCGAGGCCGCGGCGGGCCTCGGTGCGCCACTGGGGGTCGACCAGCGCCCGTTCGAGGGCCCCGGCGACCTCTTCGAGCGGCCCGCGGCCACGGAAGCAGAACTCCGGCACGACCTCGCGCGCCGCGAGCAGGTTGACCGAGGCGAACCACGGCGTGCAGAGCAGCGAGCGGTAGGCGAGCGTGTCGCGCGCCTTGGCGACGCGGTAGATGCAGACCGTCGGCAGCCGGTGGTGCAGCACGTCGAGCAGCACGGTGCCCGACACCGAGAAGGCGGCGCTAGCCTTGCGCAGCGAGGCGTGGAGCTCGCCGGTCTCGACGTGGGCCCAGTCGGAGGCGCGCGCGCCGGCGATGTGCTCCGCGATGCGCGACTGGTGCTCGGGATGTTCCTGCAGCACGCGCACGTCGAGCGCGGGGACACGCTCGCGCACGTGCGCGAGCGCCTCGAGCATCCACGGCAGGTTGAGGTCGATCACGCGCTCGCGGCTGCCGGGCAACACGGCCAGCGAGAGGCGCTCGGTCGGCGCGGAACCCTGCGGCACGCGCGCGAGGCGATCCTGCAGCGGATGGCCGACGTGCGCGACCGGCACGCCGCGGCGTTCGAACCACGCGGGCTCGAACGGAAGGATCGTGAGCGCGCGGTCGACGCTGCGTGCATAACCGGCCGCGCGCCACGGGGCCCAGCCCCAGTGCTGGGGCGTCACGAAATGCAGCACCTTCACGCCGTAGCGTCGCGCGATGCGGCCGAGCGGAATGTGCAGCGCCGGAGAGTCGACGAGCACGGCGACGTCGGGGCGGGAGGAGCGGAAGTGCTCGGCGCAGTCTTCCAGCAGGTTGAGGTAGTAGGGGAGCGCGCTGGCGACGCCGTCGAAGCCCATCACGGCGCGTTCGACCGGATTGCCGAGTGTCGTGACGCCGGCGCGCGCAAGCGGCTCGCCACCGAGCCCCACGAGGTTCGGCGGCGGGGCTCCGCGGCGTTCGAGTTCGGCACGCAGCTCGCGCACGAGGTTGACGGCGTGGATCTGGCCCGAATGTTCGGCGCACGACACGAACACCGAGAGCGGCCGGTCGGTCCGCACGCTCGGCTGCGGATCGGGAGGCAAGGGGGCCGGACGCTCGAGGCAATCGACGAGTTCCTCACGCAGCGAGCCGCGCCGGGCCCAGAAATCCGCGAGCTCCAGCGGCAGACGCGCGAAGCCGGCCAGCGTGCGGACGAGCTCGCGGCGCACGGCGCTGCGCGGCGCAGGTCCGGAGGCGGCGGCGCGGTCGGGGGAGGGCGCGGAACTCATCGCGCAAGAGCCTAGTGTCGTGGCGACGCGACGCCGAGAGCCCCGCGCACTACAATCCGCGCGTGCTTCGCACCGTCGGTTTCTTCGCAGGCATTCTCGTCCTGATGTCCGTCCTGCGCCATGTCCCGGCGATCGGCGGGCTGTTCCACGGCTTTCTCGGGTTCTGGTTCACGGCGATTCTCGCGACCTTCGTCGCCGAGCGCGTGTCGCGGCGCTGGGGCGAGCGCCGGCGCGCCGCGAACCTCGCGCGCTCGCTCGGCCACGTCGAGAGCCCGCACAACCAGGGCAAGCTCGGCACGCTGCTCCTGAACGACGGCAATCCGCGCAAGGCGCTGCCGTGCCTCGAGAACGCGGTGAAGGGCGAGCCGGAGGTCGCGGAGTGGCGCTACCGGCTCGGGCTCGCGCTGCTGGAACTGAAGCGGCCCGACGACGCGATCGTCGCCTTCGAGGAAACGATCAAGCTCAATCCCGAGCACGCCTACGGCGACGTGCAGCTCGCGCTCGCGCGCGCGAACCTCGCGCTGAACCGCGCGAAGCCGGCGCTCGCCGCGGCCGAGACCTTCGAGCGCAACCACGGGCCGACGCCGGAGAGCGCCTACCACCGCGGGCTCGCGCTCAAGTGCGACGGCGCGAGGGACCTCGCCAAGGCTGCCTTCCGCGAGGCCGGACAGCTGCACGCGCGCACCGCGGGTTTCCACCGCAAGGCGCAGCGCGGCTGGGCCTTCCGCGCGTGGCTCGCGGGACTCGTCTGAAGCGCAGGCGCGCTCAGGGCGTGCGCCGCGAGAACGCGACGAGCGAGGCGATGTAGGCGAGCGCGCTGATCGCGAGCAGCGGCAGCAGCTTCGACCACTCGAACGTGCCGTGCTGCTGGATGTAGAGGAAACGCTCGACGTCGGTCAGCCGGAAGAGCGAGAAGTGCGTCACGTTCTCGACCAGGTAGATCGAGAACTGCAGCACCGTGAAGAACAGCATCACGAAGGCGATGCCCATCGGCGCACGCGCGAGCGTCGAGAGGAAGAAGGTCAGCGAATAGACCGCGACGAGCAGCGCCGACTGGTGCAGCGCGCACAGGATCAGCGGCCACAGCGGCAGGCTCTGCTCGACGAAACCGAGCAACCACGGGATCGTGAGCGTCGAGAGCAGCACCGGAATCGTCACCGCGGCCGCACCCTGCAGCCAGCGCTCGGTCAGCATGCGCCGGCGCGAGATCGGCCGCGCGAGCCAGATCTCGAACGTGCCGCGGTGCACCTCACCCGCGACGGCGCCGCAGGCGAACAGCACCGCCGCGGCCGTGCCGAGCGTGTTGCAGCCCTTGAAGAAGTGCTGGCCCGCGACATAGGCGAACACTCCGCCGGCCTCGAGCGTGTCGATCACGTTGCGCAGCACGGGCAGCGGCGCCATCGCGCGCAGCGACTGCGTGTGCTTCTTGAACTCGGGGAAATACAGGATCGCGGGCGCGAGCATCAGCTCGAGCACGACGAGGAAGCCGACGGCCCGCCAGAAGATCGAGTGCAGCGCGCGGCCCATCAGCAGGCCTCCTCGACGCCGTACAGGTCGCGGTAGAGCTCTTCGAGCGAGGTCTGGCCGTAGTCGATCGCGAGCGGCGCCGGAACGTCGGGCCAGCCCGCCAATTCAGCGAGGAAAGGGCGCGGATCGTCGCTCGAGAGCTCGGCCACGAGCCGCCCGCCGCGCACGCTCGCCTGCGCGGAACGCACGCGTGCGGCGAGCGGTGCGAGCGTGACGCCCGCGGGCCAGCTCACGCGCACGAGCCGCCGCGCGCGGCTCGCGATCTCGCTCGCGCTGCCGACGCTGATCTTCTTGCCGCCGCTCAGGAACACGAAGGTCGAGCACATGCGGTCGACCTCGCCCAAGTGGTGCGAGCTCAGGAGCACGGTCGTGCCCGCGGCGACGTCGCGCTCGAGCAACTGGATCATCGTGCTGCGCTTCTGCGGATCGAGGCCTTCCGACGGCTCGTCGAGGATGCGCACGCGCACGCGCGGCGCCAGCGCGGCGGCGAACATGAGCTGGCGCTTCATGCCGTGGCTGTAGGTGTGCACGCGGCGCGCGAGCGGCAGCTCGAAGGCGTTGGCGAGCTCGCGGGCGCGCGTGCGGGCCTCGCGCTCGCGCCCGCGCAGGAACCAGTCGAGGTGCTGCTCGCCCGTGAGCTCGCCGTAGAGCGCGATCTCGCCCGGCGAATACGTGCAGCGCCGGCGGATCGCCGTGCCGTCGCCGGAAAGCTCGACGCCGTCGACGCGCGCGCTCCCGGAGTCCGGCGGCACGAGGCCGATCAGGCAGCGCATCAGCGTGCTCTTGCCGCTGCCGTTGGGGCCGAGCAAGCCGGTGACGCGGCCTGGCTCGACGTCGAGGTCGAGCGGCTCGAGCGCGACCTTGGCGCCAAAGCGCCGCGCGAGCCCGCGAATCTCGATGCGACCGTCGGCTTGCTGCGCCATGGGCGCGCGATGCTATCCGCCCGCGACAGCCGGGTTCCATGCGCGCGGTTGGAGCGCAGCGCGATTTCGAGCAGAATCGCGGCCGATGGCGCGGGTCACGGTGCTCAAGAGCGACTCCTTCGGCCGGGTCGAGCGGCTCGAGCTCGACGCGGACGGTCGCGGGCCCCGCTGGATCCGCCGCGTCGCCTGCGGGGCGTCGCTGCCGCTCTCGC
>JAPLOE010000333.1 GCA_026692705.1 Planctomycetota bacterium | reverse complement strand
GCTTGAGCGTGACCAGCGCCTCGCCGAGGTGCGTGGCGTTGCCGCGCGAAAGCGAGCGCGAGAGCGCCAGCGTCAGCGCGCGGTCCTCCTGCACGGTGCCCGAGATGCGCTGCGCCTCGTCGATGCGGCGCTGCACTTCCTCGATGCTGTCGCCGCGTCGCGCGCACAGCCGCGCGAGCGAGCGTGCGGTCGCGGCGTCGGGCAGCATGCGCACCGCGGTCTCGGCGGCCTCGACGGCGCGGTCGAGCTTGGCCACGCGCTCGCTCGCCTGCGAGACGGCGCGCCACAGCTCGACGGAGAACGGCGTGTCGGCGAGTTCGCCCTCGAGCAGGCTCGCGGCGCCCTCGGCGTCGAAGGTGCCGATCAGGTTGGCCCATTCGATCGCGCTGCCGGCGCGCAGGTGCTCGAGCGGAACCTTGGCGGAGCGCTTGCGGAACTCCGAGAGGATCGTCCACACGCGGGTGCGGCCGCCGCGCGGGTCGTCGCCGGCCTCGCGCAGCGCGAAGCGCGCCTGCTCGAGCGCCGGCAGCGGATCGGTGGGGAAGCGCGACGAGAGGTACTCGATCTCCGAGCGCACGCTGCGCTCGAGTGCGTCGCCGGTTTCCTTGCGGGCCTCTTCGCACAGGGCGAGGAACTCGCGCACCGGGACCGTGTCGCTCTCGCTGCCGCTCGAGCGCTCCATCGAGGCGTGGAAGGCGGAGATCGACGCGCTCCAGTCCTTGCGCTTGCGGTACAGCTGCGCGAGGCGGCGGTGCGACGGCGCGTGCGTCGGGTCGAGCTCGACGGCCTGCGTCGCGGCCGCGATGGCCGCGTCGAGGTCGCCGCGCTGCTCGGCGAGGCGCGCGTCGGCGAGCAGCAGCTCCTTGGTCGGGGTTTCCGGATCGCCGAGGGCCTCGCGGCGTTCCTCGACGATGCGCAGGAGCCGCGGATGGTCGGGGCGGCGCACGTCCTCGACCACGATGCGCTCGAGCAGGTCCCAGCCCGGCACGAAGTCGGGCGAGCTGATCGTCAGCGAGCGCGCGCGTTGCTCGGCTGCACGCGCGTCGCCCATCCACGCGAGCCCGAGACCGGCGAGGTACACGGGGAAGAGCGCGCCCTTCTCGGCGGCGTCGGCGCGCGTGAGGTCGGCGATGGCCCAGGCGGTCCACTCGGAATGGCCGAGCGCGAGCAGGCGCGAGAACAGGCGGCGCGGATCGCGCTCGACGGCACCCGAGGGCGCGACGCCGAAGCCGTGCTCGCGCACGCGCGCCTCGAAGGCCGGATCGAGCGGCGCAGGTTGCGCGCCGAGGCTCGCGAGGCCGGCGGAGACGAGCTGCCACACGGGCGCGTCCTCGTCGGTGGTCGCGGCGGACTTCACGGCGGCCTGCGCTTCCGCGAGGCGTTCGCCGAGCGCGGCGCACACGGCGTATTGCACGGGCGAAGCCGCGAAACCGGAGTCGAGCAGGTTGCGCACCGCGAGCGGCAGGCGGCTCCACTCGCGACGCTCGACGGCGAGCAGCAGGAAGCCCAGTTCCGCCGCACCGCTCTCGTCGTAGGGCAGCGCACGCTCGAGATTCTCGGCCGCGGCGTCGAGATCGCCGGAGAGCAGGTCGATCTGCGCCGCGCGCACGAACAGCTCGCCCGAGCGCTGCTTGGGGCGCTCCTCGAGCGCCCGCTCGAGCGTCTGCGCGCTCTCGATCATGCGGGCGGCGAGCATGTGGTCGAGGCAGTCGATCAGCGCATCGCCGTCGACCTTGACGCGCGCCTCGAGCAGCTTGCAGAGCGTCTCGATGTGGTGCGTGTCGCGCTTGGCGATGCCGATGTCGATCGCCAGCGGCAGCGCGCGCGCGAGCACGTCGACGTCGCCGGGCAGCAGCGCGAGCTGCGCCTGCGAACGCTCGTACTGGCCCTGGTCGAACAGCATCTGCGCGAGCAGCAGGTTGCCGTCGTCGCCGAGGCGCTGCGGCGGCACGCGCTGCAGGCTCGCGACGGCTTCGCTGGTCTCGCCGCGGTCGCGCAGGTCCTCGGCGGCCCAACGTCGGCCGAGGCCTTCGGGATCGAGCTGCACGAGCTCGACCCGGCGCGAGTTGCCGGTCTCGACCGCGGCGAGCTCGAGCACGCGCTCGAGCACCAGCGGGCTCGGGCCCTCGACGGCGAGCAGCTCGCGCCACGCGTCGAGCGCGTACTCGGTCTCGCCCGAGGCCGTGTAGGTTTCCGCAATCACGCGTTGCGCGGGGCCAAGGCGCGGGAACGCGATCAGCGCGCGCCGCGCGAGACCGGTCGCCGTAGGCAGGTCGCCGGCCTCGATGCACAGCTCGGCCATGCGGACGAGCTCGTAGGACGAGCGCGAGCCTTCGGGCACGGTGATGCCACGCTTGCGCATCGACGCGACCTCTTCCTCGAGGTCGAAGTGCTGCTGGATCGAGACGCGCTCGCCGCGCTCGCGCCACAGCTTCTCTAGCGCCGGCAGGTCCGCCGGCGGCGACAGGCGCAGCGCGTGCGCGAGGTCGTCGATGGCGATGGTGCGGTTGAGCCCGGCCTCGTTCCACTCGAGCTCGGCCAGCCGTTGCCAGACGGCTCCGATGCCCTCGGTCGCGTCGGTGCTCGCGGCGATCCCGCGGCGCAGCGCGGAGAGCTCGCCCGAGGCGTCGTTCGCCTTCGCGCGCAGGTCGGCGATGATGCCCCAGGCCTGCGCGATCGCTCCGGGGAACGGCTCGATCGCCTCGCGCGACACGTAACGCTCGAGCGCCTCGCGGGCCTCGGGCAGGTTCGACTGGCGGTACTGCGCCATGCCGAGGAAGAAGTTGGCGGTGACGCGCTGGTCGGGTTCTCCCGCGCGGCGAAGGTGGTTGGCGATGCCGACCAGCTCGCGCCAGCGCTCGGAGCGGTAGAGCACCTCGGCCCACACGCCGAAGAAGCTCGCGTCCGGCGCCGCGCGCTTGCCGAGGTCCGGCGGCACGACTTCGGCGGCGGCCTCGTAGCGCTCGGCCTCGACCAGCCGCTGCATCATGTCGCGCAGGAACGGCCAGTAGTTCTCGAGCCACGGCGTGCGCACGAGGCACAGGCCGAAATCCGCGGCGTATTCGCGCTCTCCAGCGTCGTCGAGCAGCACGACGAAGCTCTGCAGCGCCTCGCCGCGCACGTAGCCACGCAGCGATTCCGCCAGCGCCTCGGGGACCTGCGCGAACAGCTCGCTCGCGTCGTCGAGTTCCTCGAGCGCCTCGCGGGCGCGGTCGCGTTCGCTGGACGGGAACAGCGCGAGGAACTCCTCGACGCGGCGCGCGCGCGAGGCGTCGAGCGGATCGAGCACCGCGATGCGGCGCATCAACTTCTCGGTCGTCGTGCCCGAGCCGCCCTGCCCGGCCATGCCGGCGCGCTCGCGGGCGCTCGTCAGTTTCCGTTCAGCGAGCTTGAGCAGCGCTCCGGCGCGCACGCCCCAGGCGTCGCCTTCATTGCGGTCCTTCGCGATCACGCGCGACGCGCGCGCGAGGGCCGTCTCGACCTCACCGGCGTCGAGATCGACGGCCGCGAGCTGCGACTCGATCGCCAGCGAGCCGGGACGGAAGTGCGTGAGCACGCGCTCGAGGTCGGCACGCGCTTGCACGAAGCCGCCGGTGCGCCGCAGGAGCGCCGCGCGCGTGGTGAGCACCTCCTCGACCAGCGGCTTGTCCTGCGCGCTCTCGGCGGCGTCGAGCGCGAGGTCGAGCTCGAGCCGCGCGCGGCGGAAATCGAGCTCCTGCCCGGTCATCGAGCGACGGGCGGTGTCGAGCAGCGTGCGCGGCTCGGCGCTCGTCGCCTGCTTCCACTGGAAGCCCAGCCAGAGGCACAGCGCCAGCGCCAGCGCGGCGTAGACGGCGTTCAGGAACTTCATCGTTGGAGCCTGGGCGCGGGGCACTATGCGGATGCGCCATCCCCATGTCCAGCGACGCGCGCCGCCGCCGCGGGCGTGTCGAGCAGGCCGAACTTGCGCATCTTGTTGTAGAGCGTCGTGCGGTTGATCCCGAGCAGTTCCGCCGCGCGTCCGCGCCGTCCGCCGGTCGCCTCGAGGGCCGCCCGGACGAGCTCGCGCTCGGGCTGCTCGAGGGCCCGCTTGAGCGCGTGGTCGGCGCCCGCGGGCAGCGCGGGTCCGGCGTTCGCGGCGGCGTTCGCGGTGGGGGGGAGTTCGGCCGTGAAGTCGGCGAGCGTGAGCGTTCCCGAGCTCGACAGCAGCGTCGCGCGCTCGAGCGCGTGCTCGAGCTGGCGCACGTTGCCCGGCCACGGGGCCGCACACAGCGCCGCGAGCGCCGCCGGGTCGAGCTGGCGCGCCGGGCGACCGTGCTCGAGCGCAAAACGCCGCAGGAAACGCTCCGCGAGCAACGCCACGTCCGCCGGTCGCTCGCGCAGCGGCGGGAGCTCGAGCGCGACGACGTTGAGGCGCCAGTACAGGTCCTCGCGGAAGCGTCCCTCGCGCACTTCGCGCGGCAGGTCGCGGTTGGTGGCGGCCACCCAGCGCACGTCGGCTTCGCGAGTGCGCGTCTCGCCGACGCGCTCGAACGTGCGTTCCTGCACGACGCGCAGCAGCTTCGCCTGCACGTCCAGCGGCGCGTTCGCGAGTTCGTCGAGGAACAACGTGCCACCGTGCGCGGCCTCGACGAGACCGGGCTTGTCCTTGACCGCACCGGTGAACGCACCGCGCGCGTGGCCGAAGAGCGTGCTCTCGAGCAGGCTCGGCGGCACGGCGCCGCAGTCGAGCACGACGAACGGCTTCGAGGCGCGCGACGAACGCTCGTGCAGCGCGCGCGCGAGCAAGGTCTTGCCGGTGCCGCTCTCGCCGGTGATGAGCACGCTCGCGCGCGTGTCGGCGACGCTCTCGACGATCTCGAGGTTGCGTTGCATGCGCGGGTCGCGCGTGACGAGCCCGGCGAGCTCGCGTCGATCGTCGAGCGACTCGCGCAGGCGCTCGTTCTCGCGCCGCAGCTCCGCCGCCTCGCGCGCGCGCCGCAGCGCGTGCAGCACGTGCTCGGGCGAGGTCGGCCGCGACAGGAAGTCGAAGGCGCCGCGGCGGATCGCGCGCACCGCGTCCTGGATCGTTCCGAAGGACGCGACCAGCACGATCGCGGGCTGGTCGGGGTGGCGGCCGGGCAGGTCGAGCAGGCGCTCGCCGCCTTGGCTCGCGTCGGCGATCACCGCGCCGAGGCCCGCGAGCTCCGCCGCGCTGCGGGGCAGCTCCAGCGCGCTCTCGAGCGAATACCCCGCGGCTTCCACGGCTCCCGCGATGTCGTCGGCCTCGCGCCCCGGCGGCAGGGCGACGAGCACCCGGAAGGAGTTTCCGGGTTGTCCAGCGGCGGGGACGCTTGCGGCCATCGTGTCGAGCTTTTTCGACACTCTGGTCCCGTGACCTCAAATCGCGACGCGCGTGCTCTGGTCAGGCGAACGGGTCGTCGCCACCGGCGCGGGCACCGCCCGCACGTTCGCCGCGCGCCTCTTCGGAGCGTGCCTTGCCCTTGGGAGTCGCGGGAGGGGGCGTGGCGGGAGCCGGAGCCGGGCTCGGCGCAGGCGTCGCGGCGACCGGAGCCGGCGGCACCGTCGGCGCGACCGGTGCGCTGCGAACTTCGACGGCGGGGAAGCGAGCGAGCACGGCCACCTGCGAGCCCTGCGCCGCCACGACGCGCAGCTGCGCCCCTTGGCTCGACAGGAACGCACCCGCGGCCTCGAGCTCGCCCGGCCAAAGTTCCGGCAGCCGCTCGAGCAGCGCGCGCGGCTGGCCGAGCTCCTCGCTCGACAGGCCCGCGAGCGGCCCGGCCGGGAACTCAATGCGCACCTCGAGGTCACCGCCGGTGAACGGCGTATAGGCGACGCGCACGGTTTCGCCCTGTCCCGCGCAGCGTCGCGCGATGTGCAGCAGCGTCTCGAACGCGACCGAGATCGCGGCGCGGTCGGCGCGCACGAAACACTGGAACGAACGCGCGAGGCCGGACTGCGCGGGCTGGAAGCGCGGGCCACCGCTGCGACCCTGGGCGGTCAGCGCGGCGAGCTGCTCATCGAGCAACGCGACGAGGTCGAAGGATTCCGAGCCACGCGCGGGCGGCCGCACGAGGCCACCGAGCGTGCGCGTGTAGTGGACGAGGCGGCGCAGCTCGAGCGCGAGCGGCTCGAGCGCCGCGGTGCCGGTCGGGCCGCCGCGCAGCGCGCCGAAGGCCTGCTCCATGCCGCCGGTGATCTCGACCAGCGCGCCGACGTGCTCGGGCCCGATCGGCCCCGCGGCCTGCGGGCCGTCCGGCCGCGCGCACAGGGAGCGAAAATCCTGCCAGTCGAGCGGCTCGGGCAGGAAACGGCTTCGCGGCAGGGCGAGCAGCGCACGCGCCACCGCTCCGCGCGTCCCCGACCCGGTGCAGGCGAGCGCCCAGCCGGAGCGGTCCGCAAGGATCCGGCGCAGCCAGCCGATCTCCTCCAGCGGAACATGGTCCACGTGCAGCACGAGGCGCAGCTCGCGCTCGGGCAAGCCGGCGATCTCGTCGAGCGAAGCCAGCGACAGGACCCGCGTCTGCGGCGACAGCGCCGCCAGGATGCGGGCGAGCTCGTCGCCGCCGGGGAACTGGGTCACCGCGATCGCCGCGATCGCGGCGGATTCATCCCTTGCCATGCCTCTCTCCTGGGTGCCGGACTCGTGGGGCCGCATCTTAGCGTCGCGTTCGATTCCTGCGGGGCCGTGGAACCGTCGGGAGGGGCCCGCTCGGCCCCGGCGCGCAGGTTCCCTGTTCGCCGCGGCGGGGCCAGAGGGTAGGGTTCACGTTCAGGCTCCCGATGGTCGCAAGTCCCGAGATCTCCGTCGTCGTCCCGATCTTCAACGAGGAGGACAGCCTCGCGCTCCTCTACGAGGAGGTCCGCGACGCCCTCGAGCCCATGGCGCGCTCGTTCGAGCTGATCCTCGTCGACGACCATTCGACCGACTCCAGCCTGCGGCGCATGCTGGCGCTGCGCGAGCGCGACCCCCGCGTCAAGGTGCTCCACTTCCGCCGCAACTTCGGCCAGACCGCCGCCATGTCGGCGGGCTTCGACGCTGCCCGTGGCCGGATCGTGATCACGATGGACGGCGACCTGCAGAACGACCCCGCCGACATCCCGCGCCTGGTCGCGAAGATCGACGAGGGCTACGACATCGTCGCCGGCTGGCGCAAGGCGCGTCAGGACGGCCTGTTCCTGCGCCGCGTGCCGTCGCAGGTCGCCAACCGCATGATCGCGTGGCTGACCGACACGCCGATCCACGACACCGGCTGCACGCTCAAGGCCTTCCGCGCGGCGCTGGTGAAGCGCCTGCCGATCTACGCCGAGCAGCACCGCTTCCTGCCGGCCATGTCGCGCGGCAGCGGCGCGCGCGTGACGGAGCTCGTCGTGCACCACCGAGCGCGGCGTTTCGGCCACAGCAAGTACGGCATCGGGCGCGCCCAGCGCGTGCTGCTCGACATGTTCGCCATCACGCTGATCGCGCGTTTCGCGCGGCGGCCGCTGCACTATTTTGGCCTGTTCTCGCTGCCCTTCGCCGCGCTCGCGCTGGCGGTGCTCGGCCTCGAGATCGAGTGGGAGAAGGTCGACGTCCAGAACCTGCCCGGCTGGGCCTTCATGGTGTTCCTGCTGTTCATGCTGCCGTCGGTGCACTTCCTGCTGCTCGGGCTCCTGTCCGAACTGATCGTCAGCGCCGGCCGGGTGCACGCCGACGGCGTGCTGCAGACGCGCGAGCCCGTGCGCAAGGGAGAGCAGCCGTGAGCGACGCGCATTCGACCGTCGCCGAGCCCGAGCTCGACGTGACCGTCGTCGTGCCGGTGGACTCCGGCGACGCGGAGGTCGAGCAGGTCGTCGCGGCCTTCGCGGAGCAGCTCGAGCGGCTGGGTCGCACGTGGGAGTGCGTGCTCGTGTTCGACGGCGTGCGCGGCCCGGCCTGGGAGCGCGTCGCGGCGCTCGAGGCGCGCTGGCCCGGCCACGTCCGCAAGCTGCATTTCGCGCAGCATTTCGGCGAGTCGGAGTGCCTCAAGGCCGCGCGCGACGCGGCGCGGGGCCGGTTGCTGTTCACGACGCCGCAGTACGTGCAGGTCGACCCGATCGAGATCGGCACGATGCTCGCCGCGCTCGACGAGGGCGTCGAGATGGTCGTGCCGTGGCGCACCCCGCGCGTCGACCCGTGGCTCAACCGCCTGCAGTCGGCCAGCTTCAACTGGCTGATGCGCAAGATCAACAAGAGCACGTTCCACGACCTCAACTGCTACTTCCGCGCCTTCCGCGCCGACAAGTTCCGCGACATCGAGATCTACGGCGACATGTACCGCTTCCTGCCGCTGATCGCGCAGCGCGAGGGGCTGGTCGTGCGCGAGCTGCCGGTGCGCCACCTCAAGGAGTGGGGCCGCGCGGGCTTCTTCGGCGTCGGTGTCTACGCGCGCCGATTCCTCGACGTCGTCGGCGTCGTGTTCCTCACGCGCTTCCGCATCAAGCCGCTGCGCTTCTTCGGCTCGGTCGGGCTGTTCCTGTCGCTCGTCGGCAGCGTGATCCTCGGGTACACGATCTTGAACCGCCTGCTCAGCGAGAACTACGGGCTCGCGAACAAGCCCGCCTTCCTGCTCGGCCTGATGCTGTTCTCGCTCGGCGTGCAGGTCATCGGCTTCGGTCTCGTCGGCGAGATCATCATCTACTACACCCAGACGCGAAACCTGCGCGAGTACAGGATCGAGCGGCGTTGGGACGACGAGGGGCACGATGGCGACCGAACCGACGCCTGAGCTCCCGCTGCCGACCGAGAGCGCGCTTCCCGCGCCGACGGAGCCCGAGGGCGAACCCGAGCTGCGGCTGGGAGCGCCCGAGGACGACGAGGCGCGCGACGCCTACGTGCGTTCGCACCCGCGTGGCACCTTCTTCCACCAGTCGGGCTGGCGCGACGTCGTCGAGCGCGAGATGGGGCACGAGCCCGCGGACCTGCTCGCCTTCCGCGAGGGCAAGCTCGTCGGCGTGCTGCCGCTGATGCGCGCCCCGGGACCGATCACGCGCCGCGCGCTGATCTCGATGCCGTTCGCGGTCTACGGCGGGCCGGTCGGCGATTCGCGGCTGGTCGAGCGCCGGCTGATCGAGGCCGCGATGCAGGCGGCCGAGCTCGGCCGCAGCGGTCGGCTCGAGCTGCGTTGCCAGGAGGATCCGGGCGTCGAGCTCGTGAAGTCGGAGCTCTACTCGACCTTCATCCGCGACCTGCCCGCGAAGCCCGAGGACGTGCTCGCGCAGATGCCGAAGAAGTCGCGCGCCGAGGCGCGCAAGGCACGCGAGCGCCACGGGCTGACCCTGACCGAGGGCCTGTGGTACCTCGACGACTTCGTGCGCATGTTCCACGAGAACAAGCGCAAGCTC
>JAPLOE010000332.1 GCA_026692705.1 Planctomycetota bacterium | reverse complement strand
GGCGGAATGCCTGCGCAAGGGCGGCGTGCCCGACGAGCGCGTGCGCACGATCTGGAGCACGGTCGATCCGGCGGCGCTGGTCGCGCGCAGGACACGGGCGGAGGTGCGGGCGGAACTGGGTGCGGGCGAGGGCGAAGTGCTCGTGCTCGCGGCGGGCCGGCTGATTCCGCGCAAGGGGTACGACGTGCTGCTCGCGGCGCTGGCGAAGCTCGGCGGTGCGAACGCGCGCTGGAAGCTCGCGATCGCGGGTGACGGCGACGAGCGTGGGCGACTCGAGACGCAGGCGCGCGAGCTCGGCCTCGCCGAACGCGTGGCGCTGCTAGGCCGGCGCGGCGACATCGCGGATCTGCTCGGCGCCTGCGACGTCTTCGCGATGCCTTCGCGGCGCGAGGGACTGGGCATCGCCGCGCTGGAGGCGATGGCGGTGGGTCGGGCGGTGGTCGCGAGCGCCGTCGGCGGCCTCGGACAGGCGGTTTCCCACGGCGAAAGTGGCCTGATCGTGCCGCCCGAGGATGTCGGGGCGCTGGCGCAGGCGCTCGAGCGCGTGATCGGCGACGCGAGCCTGCGCGAGCGCCTCGGCGCGGGCGGCCGGGCGCGCGTCGAGAGCCACTTCCACGCGCGTTCGATGGTGGCGGCCTACGAGACGCTCTACCGCGAGATCCTCGCCGAGGTGGCCGCGTGAGCGAGCGCCCGAAGCTGTCCGCCTGCATCATCACGTTCAACGAGGAGGACCGCATCGAGGCCTGCCTCGACGCGCTCTCGTTCTGCGACGAGCTGCTGGTGGTCGACTCGCACTCCACCGACCGCACGCGCGAGCTCGCGGCGGCGAAGGGCGCGCGCGTGATCGAGCGCGACTGGCCCGGGCACGTGAAGCAGAAGGAGTTCACGATCCGCGAGGCGCGCCACGACTGGGTGCTGTGCATCGACGCGGACGAGCGGCCGACGCCGGAGCTCGCGCGCGAGATCCAGGCCCTGCGCGAGCAGGGTTTTCCCGGCCGCGCCGGCTGGGATTTCCCGCGCAAGACGTGGTACCTCGGCGCGTTCATCGAGCACGGCCTGTGGTACCCCGACCGCCAGCTGCGCCTGTTCGACCGCCGCCGCGGCAAGTGGGGCGGCAACGACCCGCACGACACTGTGCTGCTCGACGGCCCGCGCGGACAGCTCGCCGGCGACCTGCTGCACTACAGCTACCGCGATTTCTCCGACCACCTGCGCACGATCGAGAAGTACACGACGATCATGGCGGACGGCCTGCACGCCCGCGGAAAGCGCGCGAACCCGCTGCAGCTCCTCACGCACTCATCGGCGCGTTTCGTGCGCTCGTACTTCCTCAAGCTCGGCTTCCTCGACGGCTGGCGCGGGCTGCTCGTCGCGTGGCTCGCGGCCTACTACGCGGGCCTCAAGTACGCGAAATTGCTCGTCAAGCAGCGCGGCTCGCGCTGAGGCACGACCGTCCGACGCCGCAAGGCGACGGCGCAACAAGCATTCGAGATCCCGCCTTGCGGGCGCTCAATCGCGCCAGGCGCGCACGACCCGGCCGTCGTCGAACTCGACGAAGGCGGCGTGGGAAGTCTCGGTGCGCGGGCGGTTGTCGATCACGAGCACCGTCGAGCCGCCGGACGACGCGCGCAGGTGGTAGCCCCAGGTCCACAGCTCGCGGTCGCCCTCGAGCGGGATCTTCTGCATCGGCTCGCCGAGCAGCGCGATCACGAAACGCCGACCCGAGCCGGGCTCGATCTGATCGAGCGTCGAGGTGCCGATCACGATGTTGCGCGAGGCGATCTCCTGCGATTTGCAGCTCGAGAGCGCGAAGGCGATGGCGGCCGCGAGCGCGGCGAGTCGGGAGGAGTTCATGGCGGTGGATCCAGCGGGCCCGGACGAACATAGCGCCCGTGCCCGACGAGCGCGAACCCGCTTGCAAGCGGGCCCGCGCGCGGGGATCGTGCACGGGATGGCGAGGGTGGTCGGAAGCAGGCTGGCGCGGCCCGATGGGCCGGGGAAAGTCGCGGGAACGACGCGTTACGTCGCGGACCTGCATTTCGCCGGCGAGTGGGTGGGCGGCACCGTGCGCGCGAACGTCGCGCGCGGGCTGCTCGAGGCGATCGAGCGCGATGCGGCGTTCGACTTCACGCGCGTGGTGGTGGTCGGGCCGCAGGACGTGCCGGGCGCGAACGTGATCGAGATGCTCACGCTCGACCAGCCCGCGCTGGCGAGTCGCGAGATCGAGCACTTCGGCGAGCCGCTGCTGCTCGTCGCGGCGCCGGACGAAGCCACGCTGCAAGCCGCGCTCGCGGCACTGCGACCGCGCATCACGCCACTCGAGCCCGTGTTCGATCCGCGCGCGTCGACGAAGGTGTTCAAGGAGATCCGCATCGAGAAGGGCGACGTCGAGAGCGCGCTCGCTGGCGCCACGCGGACTTTCGAGGGCGAGTACGAGAGCGCTTCTCAGGAGCAGCTCTACATCGAGCCGCAGGGCGTGATCGCGCTGCCGCCCGACGAGAACGGTGTCGTCACCGTGCACGGGTCGCTGCAGTGCCCGTACTACGTGCAGAAGACGCTCGTGCGCGCGCTCGGACTTCCCGCGGAGAAAGTGCGGGTCGTACAGGAGGCGACCGGCGGCGGATTCGGCGGCAAGGAGGACTATCCGTCGATCCTCGCGACGCATGCGGCGCTGCTCGCGCGCAAGGCGGGGCGACCGGTGCGGATGATCTACGACCGTCACGAGGACCTCGCGTTCACGCCCAAGCGCCACCCCAGTCGCGTGCGGATTCGTTCGGGCGTCGACGGCGAAGGGCGGCTCCTCGCGCTCGACATCGACGTGCTGTTCGACGGGGGCGCGTACACGACGCTCTCGCCGGTCGTGCTCTCGCGCGGCTGCATCCATGCGGCCGGGCCGTACCGTTGCGAGCACGTGCGCATCCACGGGCGCGCGGTGGCCACGAACCACGTTCCTTACGGCGCTTTTCGCGGATTTGGCGCGCCGCAGACGTGTTTCGCGATCGAGCGGCACATGGACCACATTGCGGCGGAACTCGGCCTGCATCCGTTCGAGCTGCGCAGGCGCAACGCGCTGCGGCTGGGCGACCGCACCGCGACGGGGCAGCTCCTGAAGGAGAGCGTGGGCGCGCAGGCGGTGCTCGAGCGCATTGCGCAACGCACGCACATCGACACGCATCCGTGGCGAGCGCCGAAGACGACGCGCAAGCGGCGCGGGCTCGGCATGAGCTTCTTCTTCCACGGTGCGGGCTTCACCGGCGCGGGCGAGACGATGCTGCACGCGCGCATCGCGCTGGAGCTCGATGCGGAAGGCCGCGCGCTCGTGCGCAGCGCCTCGACGGAGTTTGGGCAAGGCACGGAGACGCTCTTCAAGGCGATCGCGGCGGAGGCGCTGGGCTGTGAGCCCGACGACGTGCTCGTGGCGCAGCCCGACACGCACGCGGTGCCCAACTCCGGTCCGACGGTCGCGTCGCGCACCTGCATGATCGTCGGGGGCGTGCTCGCGCGCGCCGGCCGCGAATTGGCGGCACGCATCGGCGGAAACGGGCCTTTCCGCGAGCGCGCGCGAGCCTTCGTGCGCTCCGGTGGCGACTCGCGAGTCGAAGCGACGTACCAGACACCCGCGGGGCTCGAGTGGGACGACAAGGCGTACCGCGGCGACGCCTATCCGGCCTACGGCTGGGCGGCGGACGTGGCGGAGGTCGAGGTCGATCTCGACACGTTCGACGTGCGCGTCGTGAGGTTCTGGAGCGCCGTCGACTGCGGCACCGCGATCCAGCCGCAGCTGGTCGTCGGCCAGTTCGAGGGCGGCTCGCTGCAGGCGGTGGGCTTCGCGCAACTGGAGGTCGTGACCACGCGCGACGGCCGCTTCCAGCAGGACCGCATGGCCACGTGCATCATCCCGACCGCGCTCGATGCGCCGGATTTCACGACGGATCTCGTCGAGGTGCCGTTCTCGGGCGGGCCGTTCGGCGCGAAGGGAGTCGGCGAGATGCCGATGGACGGTGGAGCCCCGGCGGTGCTGGCGGCGATCGAGGACGCGCTCGGGCTGCACGTGACGCGGATTCCCGCGACGCCGGAGCACCTGCTCGAGTTGTGGCTCGCGGCGCATCCGGAGGAACGGCTGTGAAGCTGCAATTCACGCTGAACGGCGAGCGGCTCGAGCTCGACGTCGAGCCGCTGCGCCGCCTGCTCGATGTCGTGCGCGACGATCTTGCGCTCACGGGCACGAAGGAAGGCTGCGGCGAAGGCGAGTGCGGGGCCTGCAGCGTGCTCGTCGACGGCGTCGTGGTGAACTCGTGCCTCGTTCCGGCCTCGCAGGTCGACGGCTGCGAGGTCGTGACGATCGAAGGCGCGGGTTTCGAGCGCGTGCGGCAGTGTTTTCTCGAGCAGGGAGCCGCGCAGTGCGGCATCTGCACGCCGGGCATGATCGTGATGACCCGCGCCTGGGCCGAACGTTGCCGCCGCGAGGGCCGCGAGCCGGGCCTCGACGACGCGCGCACCGCGCTCGCCGGCAACCTGTGCCGTTGCACGGGCTATGGCGCGATCCTGCGTGCGGCGCTCGACGCCGCGAAGGAGCGCCCGTGACGCCGGAAGTCACGGTGGCGCGTTCGCTGGACGAGGCTCTCGCGGCGCTCGCGCGCGATGGGGCCGCGGCGCACGTGCTCGCGGGCGGAACGGACCTGATGGTCGAGCTGCGCACTGGTCGCACGCGGCCCGAGCGCGTCGTCGACGTGTGGAAGGTGGGGGAGCTGCGCGGCGTGCGCGAGGAAAACGAGGGCCTGCGCCTCGGAGCGCTCTCGACCTGCGCCGAGCTCCTGCGCGATTCCCGCGTCGCTTCGCACGCACCGTTGCTCGTCGCTGCCTGCCGCGAGGTCGGCGCGGAGCAGATTCAGGCGCGCGCGACGCTCGGCGGCAACCTCGGCACGGCTTCGCCGGCGGCGGACCTCAATCCGGCGCTGGTGGCGCTCGGGGCGCGCGTGCGGCTGCGTTCGAGGCGCGGTGCGCGCGAAGTTGCGGTCGACGAGTTTCTGTGCGGCTACCGCAAGACGCTGCGCGAGCGCGACGAGCTGATCGAGTCCGTGCTCGTGCCGACGCGGCCCGCGCACGAGCGCCAGCTGTGGCGCAAGGTCGGCACGCGGCGGGCGCAGTCGATCTCGAAGCTCACGGTCGCCGTCGCGCTCGCCTTCGAAGGCGCGTGCGTGAGCGCCGTGCGCGCTGCGGCCGGTTCCGTCGGCCCGCGCACGCTGCGCCTCGCGACGCTCGAGCGCGAGCTCGTCGGCCGCCCGCTCTCGCCCGCCCTGTGTCGCTCGGCCGCCGCCGCCTGCGCGCGCGCCGACATCACCCCGATCGACGACGTGCGCTCGACGGCGCTCTACCGTCGCCACGCCTTCGCCCGAGTCCTCGCGACGCTCCTCGCGGAGCCCGACGGAGTCCCCGCATGTCCCCCCTCGTGATCCTCGCCGTGCTGCTCGGGCTGTCGGTCTGCCTGCAGAGCACGGTCAACGGCCAGCTCTCCGGACGTGTGGGCCTTCCGCTCACGCTCGCGATCAATTCCGGAGTCGTCTTCGTCGGTTCGACGAGCTGGTACCTCGTCGCGCGGCTCACGGGCAACGTCGCGGAGCGCACTCCCGCGCCCTGGCACCTGTTCACCGGCGGACTGTTCGGGATCGTGATCATCTCCTGCGCCGCCGTCGCCTATCCGCGCCTCGGCGCCGGCACCACGACGACGATCGCCGTCGCGAGCCAGCTCGTCACCGCGCTCCTGCTCGACCAGTTCGGCGCCACGGGCCGGCCAGTGCCGATGAACACGGCCCGCATCCTCGGTCTCGTGCTCGTCGCGCTCGGTGTGTGGCTCGTCGTCGCCCCGCCGAAACTCCGCTAGTGCGTGCGCACGAAGTAGACTGCGGAACGTGAAACTCCCCGGGCTTCTCGGCGCGGTCGCGCTCCTGTGCGTGGCCTGCGGGGCGGAGGACGAGCTCGGCTCGTTCCGGCTCGCCCGTTCGCTCGAAGGAGCGACGCGCGTCGAGGTGGTCGTGCCGGCGGAGCTCGACACGCGGCGGCTCGAGCGGCTGGCGGACGCGCTCGAGAGCGGCGGCCACTACACGGTCGAGTTCGAGCGCGGCTCGGACCTCGACGCGCTCGCGGCGCGCATCCTGATCGCCGACGCGAAGTCGAGCACGATCGGTGCGCTCGCGCAGCTCCACGGCCTCGTGTTCGAGCCCGGCAGCGGCGCCGTGTGGTTCCAGGGACGGCGTTATTACGGCCCGCGCGAAGGACTGCTGCTGACGGTCGAGGATCCGCGCCGGCCCGGCTGGCCTCTGAGCGCGTACGTCGCGAGCGATGCGACGGTCGCGGCCGAGCTTGTGAGCGAGCTGCAGCCGACGTGGAAGCCCGGCTTTCGCACGTGGCGCAACGGCCGCGTCGAGCGCGAGGGCGTGTGGACCGATTTCGGCGGGCTTTCGCCGGTGAGTTCCGGGTTGCCGCTCGAGCGCATCGAGACTTGGCCGGAGGTCGCGGTCGCGGGGTACGACTTCGACGTGCTCGTGCACGGCACGGTCGACGCGGCGGCGCAGGCGGCGGCGCTCGCGCGCCTGAAGGTCGCGGGCACGCTCGCGGCGCGTTGGCTGGGTCCGGCGGGTGAACGCGTGCGCGTGCACCTGTGGCCCGATGGCGAGAGCACCGCGCTCGAATCCGCGTCGACGGCGCTGGTCGCCTTCGGGCCGGGGCGGCGCGACGTGCATGTCGCCTGTTTCGTCGATGCGCCTGCGGACGGTGGAGCGCGGCTCGTGGAGGCGCTCGCGCTCTCGAAGTGGGGCGAGCCTGCGGACGGTTGGCTCGTCGACGCGCTGGGGCCCGCGTGCCTCGGCCAGTGGATGGATGCGGAGCGGCTCGTCGACTGGAACGCGCACCTGCGCGCTTGCGGGCTCGGCAGCGGCGCGCGCGCGTTGCTCGAGAGGCCGGCTCGGCGTACGTCGCCGCACGTGCTCGGAGCGCAGCGTGCGTTGCTCGTGCGCACGCTGGTCGACAGTTTCGGCGCCGACACTTTCGAGCGCATCTGGCGCGACGGTTTCGACAAGGTCGAGCTGCCGTGGGAGCAGGTCGAGCGTGCGTTCGAGGCCGCTGCGAAGCCGGCGAGGCTCGACCGCAAGCGGCGCGAGCGCGCGCTCGGCGTCACGTTCCGCCACGGCATGCACGTCGTGCAGGCGCGCGATTCCGACGGGCGCGGCTGGGTGACGCTCGGCGGCCGCGGGTACGAGACGGCGCTCGAGGAGCTGCACAAGCGCGGGCTGCGCGCGCTCGCGCTGCCGAGCCTGAGCTACCGCTTCCCCCGCACGACCCACTGGCCCGTGGCCGACCGGCCGCAGCCGTTCGATGGCCCCTGCAGCGAGGAAGCGCGCATCGCGGCGGCCCTGCGCGCGCGGCGGCGCGGCTTCGCGGTGATGCTCTCGCCGATGTTGCTCGACGCGCCCACGAGCGGGCTCTCGAGCCGTTCGGCGGCGCTCACGGGCCAGAGCTGGGCCGAGTTCTTCGAGGACTACGAGGCGCTGCTCGTGCACGAGGCGCTTGCGGCGGAACTCGTCGACGCGGAACTCCTGTGCATCGGCGCCGGGCTGCACGAAGTGAGCGACAGCATGCGCGACGACCTCGCCGACGGCTGGATGCCACCCGACCACCTGCTGCGCAACACCGCGCGCTTCATCGAGATCGTGCAGCGCCTGCGTGGCCTGTACGACGGTGCCCTCACGTACGCGGCGAGCTCGCTCGAGGAGGCGCGCCAGATCGAGTTCTGGAAGGAGCTCGACTTCGTTTCCTTCGAGTTCTTCGGCGGAATCCGGCCTCCGGGCCGCGACGCGACGGCGCCGGAAGCGGGCGAGCTCGTCCCGCGCTACGTCGGCCTGCTGCGCGAGCTCGACGACTTCGCGCGCGCACAGGAGCGCCCGTGGTTCGTCGCGGAGTTCGGAGTGCCGCCGACGGATCGTGGCTGGCAGGAGCCGGCGCTCGCGCTCGGCAACTACGACGTCACGGAACAGGCGCGGTTGCTCGGAGCCTTCGGCACGGCGCTGCGGCAGGTCGCGAAGGAACGCAAGGGACTGCGCGGCGCGTACCTGTGGTGCTGGAGCGTCGATCCCGAGCACGGCAACGGCGTCGACCGCAGCTTCACGCTGCAGAACAGGCCCGCGGGCGACGAGCTCGGGGCGCTGTTCGTGGGGCGTTGACCGTGGGCGGCGGGACGAAGCGCGCGGAGGATCCCGACGCGCCGTTGCACGCTGTCGCGCTCGAGCTGCTCGGCGGCGTCGGGCCGGCGCGCAAGGAACGGCTCGCGGTGCTCGGAATTCGCAACGTGCACGAGCTCCTGTGCACGCTGCCGCGGCGCGTCGAGCGCTGGCCGGAGTGGACTCCGCTCGCGAACGTGCGCGCGCTGGCGGCGCCCAGGCCGAAGGCGGCGTCGGCGGAAGAGGAAGCGCTCGACGGCGACGACGAGGACGGAAGTGGTGAGTCGCTGCGAGTGCGCGGCGGCATCGTGCGCTTCCGTTTCTCGCGTTTTGCGGGCCGTTCGCTCGTGCGAGCGACGCTGGGCGATCCCTCGGGCGAGCTCGACGTGCTGTTCTTCAACCAGCCGTGGCTGCGCGAGCGCTTCCGCAAGGGCGACGAGCTCGACGTGCTCGGTCGGCCGACCTGGGCCGGTGGCCCCGCGTTCGTCGCGAGTCGGCTGGGCTTCACCGACTCGCCGTTGCCCGCGCCCGGCACGCTGACGCCGGTGTACGCGTCGACGGAGGGCCTGTCGCAGGAAATGCTGCGCACGTTGTGCCTGCAGGCGCTCGAACGCTTCGGCGCGCGCCTGCACGAGCCGATCCCGGCCGCGGTGCTCGCCGAGCACGACCTTCCGCCGTTGCCGGAGGCCGTGCGCGAGATCCACGCTCCGACGGGGGAGCTGCAGTTCGTTCGCGCGCGGCGGCGTCTGGGCCTCGAGCCCTTGCTCGCGCTTCAGGCCGGCATCGCCGCACGCCGCGCGGAACGCAAGCGCACGGCGGCGCTGGCGCTGGAGTGTGACGAGCGGCTCGCGCTCGAGCTCGAGCGTCACTTCCCGTTCGAGTTCACGCGTGGCCAGCGCGAGGTCGTGCGCGAGCTGCGCGAGGACCTCGCGCGCGGCATCCCGATGCGGCGGCTCGTGCAGGGCGACGTCGGCTCGGGCAAGACGGCGGTCGGGGCGTGGGCCTGCCTGCTCACGGCGCGCGCCGGAGCGCAGTGCGCGTTCCTCGCGCCGACGGAATTGCTCGCGGAGCAGCATTTTCGCGGGCTTTCCGGGCTCTTCGAGCGCGCGGGGCTGCGCACGGCGCTGCTCGTGGGCTCGCTCAAGGCCGCGGCACGCCGCGAGGTGCTCGAAGGCCTCGAGAGCGGCGCAATCGCGGTCGTGTTCGGCACGCACGCGCTGCTCGGGTCGCCCGTGAAGTTCGCGCGGCTCGCGCTGGCGGTGATCGACGAGCAGCACCGCTTCGGCGTCGCGCAGCGCGAGCGCCTGTTCGACAAGGGCCGCGACGTGCACGGGCTCCTGATGACGGCCACGCCGATCCCGCGTTCGCTCGCGCTCACGATCTACGGCGATCTCGACGTGTCGACCCTGCGCGAGAAGCCGCCGGGGCGCTCGCGCATCGAGACGCGCCGCATCCAGGCGCCGCGCGACCTCGTCGAGTTGCTCGAGCCGCGCCTCGAACGGGGCGAGCGCGTGTACTGGGTCGTGCCGCGCATCGACGGCGAAGAAGAGGACGCTCCCGGCGCCGAGCAGCGTTTCGCGCGCATCGCGAAGGGCCCGTGGGCACGCTACGGGGTCGAACTCGCTCACGGCCGGCTCCCGTCGGAGGAACGTGGCGCGCGGCTCGAGCGCTTCCGCCGCGGCGAGGCGCGTGTGCTGGTCGCGACGACGGTGATCGAGGTCGGCGTCGACGTGCCGGAGGCGACGGCGATCGTGGTCGAGAGTGCGGAACGGCTCGGCCTCGCGCAACTGCACCAGCTGCGCGGGCGTGTCGGGCGCGGGCGGCTCGAGAGCGCCTGCTACCTGATGGGCAAACGCTCGGCGGCGGAGCGGCTCGAGCTGCTCGAGCGCTGCGACGACGGATTCGAGATCGCCGAGGAGGACCTGCGGCGCCGCGGGATGGGGGACCTGCTCGGCCTGCGGCAGGCGGGCGAGAATCTCGAGGGCCTCGACGGCGACGGCCTCGATCTGGGACTCTTCGACACGGCGCGACGGCTCGTGGCGGCGCAGCCCGGGCTCGTCGAGCGCTACGGGGCCGCTCGGCCGCTCTCCTGACGGCGCGGACGTGGCCTGCGGGCCCCGGCGGAGGGAAATGGGGCGGAGGTCGCGCCCGTTGCGTATCTTCTGCGCCCCCGCGCGGGTATCGACCCCGACCGGAGGAACGCCATGCAACGCCCTTGGACTCGCACTTCCCTGCGCGCGCTCGCGCTCGCTTCGCTCGGCCTCGTCGCCCAGGCCCAGGTCGTGCTGCCGAACACGCCGGTGACCAAGCCCGCGCCGCAGGACGGCGCGAAGCCGCAGGAAGGCGAGCAGCCCAAGGCCGGCGACAAGCAGGACGCGGATGGCAAGGGTGGACTCGCGAACGGCGAGCTGCCGGATTCGACGCGGCGTTCGGTGCGCAGCGCGCGTGGCACGCGCGGGCTCGAGCTGCCCGACGAACGTGCGAAGGTCGAGACGAAGCCGCCGGTGAAGCCGGTGACGGAAGCTGCGCCCGCGCCGCTGATGCCGGTGGTTCCCGCGGTGTCCGGAGCGCCGGGGGCGGGAGCCAGCGCGGCGGATTTCGTGCTCGCGGAAGTGGCCAAGACGCGCGACGTCGCGAGCTCGCTGGTCGAGCAGGCTTCGCAGAGCCTGTTGCGCATGGGTGAAGAAGGCCGCGTCGCGGCCGGGCGCGCACTGCAGTCCGACCACGCGCCGACGCTGATGGCGGCCGCGCGCACGCTGCTGCGCAGCGCCGTGTCGAGCGATGGGCTGCTCGTGGTCGAGCGCTTCAAGTCGCGGCTGCCGAACGCGGCCTGCACGGCGCTCGTCGACGCGCTGTGCGAGCTCGATCCCGTGCGCGCGAGCCCCGCGCTGCTCGGTGAATTGCTCGCGCACAAGCAGACGGCTGTGCGCACCGCGGCGTCGCGCCACCTCGTGCGCATGGGCAACCTCGTGACGCTCGAGGCGCTGGCCACACCGCTCGCGTCGAAGGACAGCGACGCGCGCCTGCGCGCGCAGCAGCTCGTCGCGAGCTCGGGCGAGCGCGGCTCGACCGCGATTCTCGTGCGGCACCTCGACGATTCGAACGCCGCCGTCGCGCGCCGCGCGCTCGAGGCGCTGGCGACTCGCGACGACGCCGGTCTCGACGCCGCGCTCGTGCAGCAGGCGCTCGGCGAGCGCTGGATCCTGCGTTCGGGCGCCTTCGCGCTGCTCGCGATCTGCGAGCGCGAGGACCAGCGCCTGACGAGCCTGCTCGGCGCGAGCCACGTGCCGCGCCTGCTCGAGGGTCTGGCGAGCCGCGACTCGTTCATCGCCGGTTCCTGCGCCGCCGCGCTGGCGGGCATCGGCTTCCGCGGCGAGGAAGCGCTCGAGACCCCGTGGCTCGACGTCGACGTCCCGCACCGCCTCGTGCGCGTCGCCGGGGCCGAGGATTTCTCGCCGGATTTCAGCGCGCTCGTGCCGACCGCCGTGCGGCGCCTGGGCCAGCTCACGGGCCAGAACTTCGGCACCGACGGACCGCGCTGGATCGAGTGGTGGACCGCGAACGCCAAGGATTTCCGCGCCGCGCGCTCGGTGCTGACCGTGGCGGTCGAGGACGCGCCGACGGTCGACCTGCGCGTCGACAGCGAGCTCGGCGAGGTCGGCAGCTGGCGGCTGGTCGGACGCGCGCGCGCGGAACAGCTCGCGAGCGCGGGCGGACTTCCGGCCGACACGTACGTGCTGAGCGATGCGCAGGCGCGCGGGTTGTTCCTCGTGCTGAGCGACAACGGCCTGTTCAGCGCGGCCTGCATGCCCGGCAGCCGCGGCAGCTCGTTCGACGCCGGCCGGGCGCTCGTGCTCGAGTGCCGCGGCCAGACCAAGAGCTTCCGCTTCGCCGGCGCCAAGGCCGACGCGTGGTTCGACAAGGTGCTCGACACCGCCTCCGCGCTGCGCAACCGCAACCGCTGGCAGGCGCAGGTCGATCCGGCGCTGTCGATCTCGCGCTTCGACTTCTGGAAGGCCGAGGCGCCGTGGTGGGACGAGATCAACGACGGGCCGCGGCGCGCGCGACGGCTGCGCGAGCTCACGTTCACGCGCCTGCAGCACCTGCCGGTCGACGAGCGCGATGCGGTCTTGGCCGAGCTCGAGCGCCTGCAACGCGAGGGCCTCGAGCCCGTCGCGAGCGACCTCGACGACGTGATCGGCCTGCTGGCGCAGGAGCGTTTTCCCGGCGAGCGCGCGCGCAAGCTGGCGGGCCTCGCGATGGCGCTCTCGGCGCCCGCGAACGCGCCCCTGCCCGCGGCCATCGCGCAGCGGCTGCTCGACACGTGGATCGCGAGCTTCGGCAGCAGCGGTCCCGAAATGCTCGTGACGCTGCTCGGCCGCGCGGGCTCGGCCTTCGCGATCCAGTGCGCCAGCGACACGCGGCCGTTCGTGCGCGCGGTCTCGGCCGCGGCGCTCGTGCGCGAGCCCGGCACGGCGGAACTCGACACGCTGCGGCGCCTCGCCGACGACGTCGAGCCGCGCGTGCAGGCCTCGGCACTGCTCTCGCTCGGCGAAGCGAAGGTCGTCGCGGCGCGTGACCTCGTCGCGGAGCGCTCGAAGAGCGGCCCGACGGAAGTGCGCGTGGCGGCGCTGCGGGCGCTCGGTCGCCTCGGCGGCGAGCGCGCGCTCTCGACGCTGCTCGACGCGCTCTCGGGCACCGAACCGGCGCTGCGCGCGGCGGCGGCCGAGGGACTCGCTTCGCTCGACAACGAAGGCACGATCCCGCTGCTCGTGTCCGTGGTCGCGAAGGGCGAGGAGGATCCGGCCTACCGCGCGGCCCGCGACGGACTGCGGCGCAAGGGCGAAGGGGCCTGGGACGAATTGCTGCGCGTGCTGCGCTCGCCGGCGGCGAAGTCGCGGCGCGAGGCGGCGCTGCTGCTCTCCGAGCAGCTCTGCCCGCACGTGGCCTCGAGCCTGATCTCGATGGTGACGGATGCACCGGACGACGCGCGCCTCGCCGAGGAACTGGCGGTGCTGAGCTGCGTCGACCTGCGCGGCTCGCCCAACCCCAGCGGCGAGTGGTGGGCCTGGTGGGAAGAGGTCGTGCACGACGACGCGCAGGCGTGGCTGCTCGGCGCGACGGCCAAGCTCAGCCTGCCGACGGTGTCGGTCGAGGCCCTGCGCGAAGGGCGCAGCGAGGCGCTCGAGCTGCTCGCGACGCTCGCCAAGGGCGAGCGCGACTGGCTGGCGGAGCGTGCGCGGCGCGAGTTCTCGCGCCTTGCGGGACGCGACGTCGGGCCGCTGCCCGCGCGCGGTCGCGAGCGCAACGCGTGGGTGTCGACGCTGGTCGAGCAGCTCCTCGCGCGCCGCAAGGAGTGAGCGTGGGCCGCAGGCGCACGAAGCGCGACGCGTGGATCCACCGGCTGTTCTGGCTGGGGGTGCTCGGGCTCGCGCTGTGGTTCTCGTTCGAGCGCGTGGTGCGGCCGACGATGAGCAGCGCGGGCTACCGCCGCGTCGAGACCTACCGCGAGCTGATCGTCGCCGCGGCGGGGGAGGCGGGCATCGACGCCAACCTGCTCGCCGGCGTCGCGCTGGCGGAATCGAGCGGCCGCCCCGAGGCGGTCTCGAGCGCCGGCGCGCTGGGCATGTTCCAGCTGATGCTGCCGACGGCGCGCGAGCGTGCGGCGCTGCTGCGCCTGCCGGAACCCAGCCGCGACGACCTGCTGCGCGACCCGGCGCTCAACGGGCGCCTTGCCGCGAACTACCTGCGCTGGCTGCTGCGGCGCTACTCCGGCAACGCCGAGGCCGCCTTGTGCGCGTACAACGCCGGGCCGGGCCGCGTCGACGGTTGGATTCGCGCGCGCGGTTCCTATGATGCTTGGCGCGCGGAACGGGCAGGCGAGAGCGCCGTGCTCGCGTACGCGCAAAAGGTGCTGCATTTCCGCGACGAGTTCGCGCAGCGTGCCGTGATCGTCCCGCCGCCGGTGGGGCCGAGCACGGCGCAGGGCGCGAAGTCGCAGGCGGACGAGGCCGGCACCGCTCCTCCCCAGAACCCGAAGTCTTCCCGCGCCCTGAACAGCAGCGTGGATCCGGAGCCGACAGGCCCCGTCGATCCAGCTCCCGACAAGGCCCAGAATCCCGCGCTTCCGCCGCCGGCGCTCCCCACCGAGGGGGGCCCGAGCGAACCTCCCAAGCATGTCGACCCCGCGCCCGTTCCGTCTGGTCCGTGAATTCCTCCTCGCCGCGCTCGCGCTCGTCGCGACCTGCGGCCTTGCGCGCGTCGAGGCCGCCCCCGCGCCCGCGACGCTCGCGCAGGAAGCCGAAAAGCCCAAGTCCGAGCACTTCGACTCGCCGCGCGAGGCGCTCGAGACCTTCCTTTCGGTGTACGAGTTCGAGCGCTCGGGTTCGGTCGAGCACCTCGAGCGCGCGGCCAGGGTGTTCGAGGTGCGCGAGGGGCTCACCGGCGGCGAGCGCGCGCGCAAGCTGGCCGAGCGGCTGGGCTCGGTTTTCGACCACGTCACGCTGATCGATCCCGAGCGCTTCGAGGCCGAGCTCGTGCAGCTCGACGAGCGCCACGCGCAGTGGACCGTGTCGAGCGAGGTCGACCCGTCGTTCACCGTGCAGATCGGCTTCGTGCTCACGGACGCCTACGGCTGGCTGATCGACGCGCGCACGTGCGCGCAGATCGAGGGCTGGTACGTGCGCGCGAGCGACCTGAGCCGCATCGCGGCGGTGGGGGACAAGCCGCGCACCACGGCGGAAATCGTGCGCTCGTTCGTGCCCGCCAAGCTCAAGCACGGCGGCTGGCTGCTCGAGCCGTGGCAGTGGGTCGGCCTGCTGCTGCTCTTCCTGCTCGCGTTCTTCTTCGAGCGCATCCTGACGCTGTCGGTGCGCCCGCTGGTGCGCAAGCTGGCGCGTTTCGAGGGCGTCAACCTGCCGGCGGACGTGCTGGCGCGCTTCGAGCGGCCCTTCGGCTGGTTCCTGCTCGCGTGGCTGTGGCTGGGCGGAGTGCAGCTGCTCGACCTGCCGGTCGCGGTGTACGCGCCGCTGCGCCTGGGCGTGCAGCTCTTCACGACCGTGGTCGGCGTGTGGACGCTGTACGCGGCGACCGACGTCGTGTGCTGGCCGCTCAAGGTCAAGGCCGACCAGAGCGAGAACAAGTTCGACGACATGCTCGTGCCGCTCCTGCGGCGCACGATCAAGATCCTCGTCGTCATCATCGGCCTCGTGTTCTTCGCGTCGCAGCTCTCCGGCGACCTGTGGCACATCCTGGCCGGCCTCTCGATCGGCTCGCTGGCGGTCGGCTTCGCGGCCAAGGACTCGATCGAGAACCTGTTCGGCACGTTCACGGTGCTGCTCGACGGCCCGTTCCGCATCGGCGACGTGGTCAAGATCGGCGGCGACATCGAAGGCTCGGTCGAGGAGGTCGGTTTCCGCTCGACGCGCATCCGCACGGTCGAGGACAGCGTGATCACGGTCCCCAACTCGCGCTTCATCTCGAGCCACGTCGACTGCCTGGGCGCCCGCCGCGCGCGGCGCGTCAAGCTCGACCTCGGGCTCACCTACGACACGCCCGCGCCCAAGATCGAGGCCTTCTGCGAGGGCGTGCGCGAGCTCGTCCGCGCGCATCCCTACACGACCAACGAGAACTACCACGTCTGGATGGCGGGCTTCGGCGCGAGCTCGCTCGACATCGAGGTGGTGTTCTTCATCAACGCGCTCGACTACGGCACGTTCACGCGCGAGCGCCACCGCATGTTCCTCGACATCCTGCGGCTCGCGCAGCGCCTGGGCGTCAGCTTCGCCTTCCCGACCACCACGGTCTGGATGGCGCGCCCCGAGGAGACCGAGCACGACAACGTGCCCGAGGACGGCCCGCAGGGCGTGCTGCTCGGCCGCAGCGAGGCCAAGGCCGTCGCGGCGGGCACCGTCGGCAAGCTTCCGGCAAAGCCGGGCCCGGTGCGCTACGACCCGGCGGACCCCGACGCGCTTCTGCGGTAGTCTCTCGTCCCCATGAAGCTCACGTTCCTCCCCCTCGTCGCCGCCTGTTCCTCGGTCCTGTGGCTCGCGCCCTCGGAGGTCCTTGCCCCCGACGGGCAGGAACGCAAGCGCGAGGAACGGCGCGAGGGCGGGCACGAGGAGCACTCGCCGCTCGAGGACCGCATGCACGCGATCGAGGACTCGATCCGCGCGCTGCGGCGCTCGCTCAAGGATCCCGCGAAGCAGGCGGACTCGCTGACGCTGCTCGCCAAGCTCGAGGCCGACATCGTCGCCGCCAAGGGCGAGACGCCGCGCATGGCGCCGAAGGTGCCCGAGGCCGAGCGCCCGAAGTTCCTCGTCGAATACCGGCTCGAGATGGTCTCGATGCTCGAGCACGCGCTCGCGGTCGAGAAGGCCGTGCTCGCGGGCAACGCGGAGGCGGCGCAGCAGGCCTTCGAGAAGCTGCGCGGGCTCGAGGACCCGGCCCACGCCCGCTTCACCGAGGAAGAGAAGTAGGCCGCGAGCCCCCCGAGCTGCCCTCCGGTCGCGCCAGTCCGCGCGCCCCCAACAGCGGCGTCGCCCGTGCGTAGGGGCGGCGCCCCAAGCCCCACCGCCCCCGACCATGACGCAACCCGCTTCCCCGTCCCTGTCCGCCGCACGCGAGGCCCAGTTCGTTGGCGAGCTCGTCGGCGCGCTCCACGAGGTCATCATCGGGCAGGAGGAGCTGATCCACGGCCTGCTGGTCGGGCTCCTGACCGGCGGCCACGTGCTGCTCGAGGGCGTGCCGGGCCTCGCCAAGTCGCTCGCCGTCTCGAGCCTCGCCGGCGCCGTCCACCGCAGCTTCAACCGAATCCCGGTCACGCCCGACCTGCTGCCCTCCGACCCTGTCGGCACCGAGATCTACACCGCGCGCGAGGGCACGTTCTCGGTGCGCATGGTCCCGCTGTTCGCGTTCTTCGTGATGGCCGACGAAGTCAACCGCGCGCGGGCCAAGGTGGAGTCGGCGCTGGTCG
>JAPLOE010000331.1 GCA_026692705.1 Planctomycetota bacterium | reverse complement strand
GTTGCAGTTCGACCACGTGCCGCGGCACGAGTAGGAGAGCGCGTTGCCGATGCGCTTGCGCACGTTCGCGTCGGGGTGCACCGCGACGAGCGCGCCGACCCGCGCACCGTACTGCGTGAACGACTTCGAGGCCGTCCACGCGACGAGCAGCAGCGCCTCGCCCGCGAGCTTCGCCACGTGCTCGACCCAGCGCTCCGAACCGGCGCCGCCGAACTTCGCGTAGGCGTGGTCGACGAGCAGCGCGACCGGCGCACGCTCACTCGCCGCGCGCACGATGCGCACGACGTCGTTCCACTCGTCGGCGTCGAGCGAATAGCCCGTCGGGTTGTGGCAGGGCGAGTTGAGCAGGATCAGCGCGCGGCCCTGGCTCGCGACCTGCGCCGAGAGCGCGCGCTCGAAGTCGGCGGCGTGGAAACGCCCGCTCGCATCGAACATGCGGAACGTCTCGACTCGGCGGCGCGTGTGGTCGGCGAGCGTCTGGTACGGGCCCCAGTAGTACTCCGTGGTGAGGAGCGCCTGACCGGGGTCGAGGAAGTTGACGATCGCGTGGTGCAGCGCGCCGGTGCCACCGGGCGTCGCCGCCGCGGTCGACCAGCCCGCGAGCTCGCCCGCGCCGAAGAGCTCGCGCACGACGGCGCCGAGGAAGCGCGACTCGCCCGCGATCGGCGCGTAGGCCGCGGCGCGGCGCGCATCGACCGAACGCAGCGCCTCGGACACGCTCGGCATCACGGCCAGCGAGCCGTCGTCCTCCATCAGGGCGCCGAGCGTCGCGTTGACGATCGACTCGCCGGCCTTGGCCCGCTTCTGCGCCTCGGCGTTGAGGGCGAAGATCGGATCGTCGGCCGGGCGCGCGGCGGCGGCGGCGACGAGGAACTCGAATGGGGCGCGGGTCACGGAGGAGGACATCGAGACGGCAGGCCGGGAGGGTGAGGGCTCGCGCGGGCCGAATGCGCGCGCGAGGGGCCGCAGAGGATAGCCGAAGGGCTCCTCCTGCGCCGCCCCGCGCTCCCGCGGAAGGGCCGCTCGGCCCGCGTTCTCGCCCTGTTATTGGCCGCGCACCGGGGGATTCGTCGGCTGCCCCGAGCCGGGCCCGAGCAGCGCACGCTGGACGGCGTCGAGCGCCTCGCGTTCGCGCGCGTCGAGCTTGCGGTCGGCGTACGTGCGGTGGTCGTGCGCGCGAATGCCGCGCAGCGCGAGGAAACGGTCGTACCACGTGCGCGACTCGGTGATTCCGTAGATGAAGTCGGACGAGTGCGCGGCGACCCAGCAGGCGTCGACATCGAGCGGATCGAGCGCGAGCGCGCTGAACGAGCGGGCGCCGGCGCCGCGCATGCGCTCGGACTTCGAGAGGCGCTCGACGTCGCGCGGCGGCTTCGACGGTTGCTCGCCATCGGGCAGCCACAGGAGCGCTTCGTCGCGCAGCGGCACCGACTCCTCGAACAGGCGCTGGCGCCACTCGAACAGTTCGTGCTGCTCGGTGCGCAGCCGCTCGCTGAAGAGCGAGGCCGCCATGCCGTCCTCGAGCGCCTGCAGCTCCGCGAGCTCGCGCTCGAGACCCGCGCGGCGCACCGGCTCGCCTTCGGATGCGCGCACGAGGTCGATCAGCCCCTGCGCGCGCGTGTCGATCTCTGCCTCGCCACCGGACTGGCGCAGCGCGAGCAGGTCGCTGCGCAACGCGCGCAGCTCGCTCGCCGCGAGGTCCGCGCGCACCGCGATGCAGCGCACGTCGGCCGTCGAGAGCAGCACGAGCCCGTTGGTCGCACCCCGCAGCACCGCGAGCGCGTTGTGCAGCTCCTTCGTCGGCAGCACGAGGTTCGCGAGCACGCGAGCGCGCAGCCGCAGCCGCACGTCGCACACGAGCTTCGCCGCGAGTTCGCCGCGCGCGCCGTCGCCGAGCGCCTCGAACGGATGCTCGAGCGTCGCCTTTAGCTCCGCGTGCACGAGCGCGAGCGAGGCTTCCTTCGAACGTTCGACGAGCTTGAGGTACCCGCGCTGCCGGTAGCGCTCGAGCGCCGCCGTCGAGAGCACCTCGACTTCGCTCGGCAAGCCATCGAGTTCCTTCAGGAACTGCTGATCGGCCTCGTGGGTCGCACGCACGATCGCGAGCGTCTCCGTGAGGCTCGCCTCCGGGCCGAAACCGCGCTTGCCATCGGGCGCGAGCGCTCCGTCACCGGCGCGCGGCCCGGCGCTTGCGATCGCGACGAGCAACAGGCACCCCAGACTCCTCAGGCCGAACTGAACCATGGGCTCCCTCCTCGGGGCCTACCCTACCCCGCCTGCAGGGTCACCGGGCGCGGCACGCCGGAAAGGGCCGTGTTCAGGCGAAAGGACCGCTCGCACCTTCGTCCGCGATCGCCGGCGTCCGAACGACGGGCTTGGGAGCCTCTGCAGGTCTCGCGCTGGCCGCCCGGGAGCCCGCGGTCGGCTGCAGCGGCGCCGTGACCGGGTTCGCGCCCCGCACCGTTGGCGTCGCCGGCAGCGGCGCACGCACGTACCCGCGCGCCCACGAGACCAATTCGCCCTCGTCGGGCTCGACCGTGCGCTCCGCGTTCTCGGCCGGCGAAAAGCGCGCGGCGGAGAGCTCGGACTTCTGCGGCAGCAGCACTTCCTCGCGCAAGACGACGTCCGTCGGCCGCACTTCCGCACGGCGCCGCGCGAGGAACTGCAGGCGCGCCGCCCGCGTGACCGGCAGGTCGAGCACGCTCGAGAGGTCGAGCGCATCCGCCGCCGCGAGTTCCTCGACCGTCAGCACGCCGTGGGCGCGCAGCTTCATGCAGGCCGACGCATCGAGCCCGTCGAGAAGCTCGGGCCGCAGCTCGAGCCCCACGTGCTGGATCGGCAACGTGCGTTCCGCCGTCGGCGTCTCGTTCGCGCTCGGCGTCTCGACCGCGAGCAGCGCCGGTGCGAGCGGACTCGCGAGCGGCGCCGGCGGTTCGTCCTCACCGAGCGTGCGTCCCGTGAGCTCCCCCGCCTCGCGTCGGAAGCGCTCGGCCGCCGCCAAGCTCCCGCGCAACACCCGCGCCAGTTCCGCCGCGTCGAGCTTGCCGATGTCGTCGCAAGTGCGACAACCGGCCTCGCGCAGCCTTCGCAGCGTGACAGGACCTTCCCCGTACAGGTTGCAGAGCAGTGCCAGCGAGTTCATCGTGGTTTCACCCTCCGTGGTCTTTCGCGAGCTGCGGGCCGTGTCGCAATCGGACGTGTCGCGGAAGCGAGGCTAGCCCTGCCCCGGCCCCGGCTCCAGTAGCGGCCTCGGACTTCCTTCGGACGGCCCCGTGCGGGCGAGCAGTTCCTCCGCCAGCGCCGCAAAATCGAGCGCCGCGGACGAGCGGGGCGCGAGCACCTGGATCGGCAAGCCGGCCCCGGCGGCCTCGCGCAGCCGCGGGCTGGTCCGGACGACCGTGTCGAGCAGGCGGGAGCCGAAGCGCGCCTGCATCGCGATCAGGATCTCGCGCGAAAGGCGCTGGCGGCGCTCGTACAGCGTCGCGACCACGTCGATGCGCGGTTCGTGGCCCTGCGCACGCGCCGTGGTGGCGACGAGCTCGAGCGCGCGCACCGCACCCTGCAGCGCGAAGGCGCCGGTCTCGACCGCGAGCAGCACCGTGTCGGCCGCACGCACCGCGTTGGACGTCAGCAGGCCGTCGG
>JAPLOE010000330.1 GCA_026692705.1 Planctomycetota bacterium | reverse complement strand
TCGACCTCGTCGAGCGCCACCGCGGGCTCCTCAAGGGCAGCGGGGGTGGCGCGAGCGCGCCGCGGCTCGAGCCTGCGGAGGTGTTCCCGCTGGCGCGGTCGGCCTCGCAGCTCACGCGCGCGCGCGCGGCCCGCCAGCACGGCGAGGGGCTGCTCGCGCGCGGCCAGGTCGGCTACCTGATCGTCGCCGGTGGCCAGGCCTCGCGCCTGGGCTACGAGGGCCCCAAGGGCGCCTACCGCATCGGCCCTGTCAGCGACTGGTCGCTGTTCGAGATCCACGCGCGCCGCCTGCGGGCCGCAGCCGAGCGCTACGGCCGCCCGGCGCCGTGGTACGTGATGACGTCGCGCGGCAACGACGCGCAGACGCGCCAGTTCTTCGAGGAGCACGGCTACTTCGGCCTCGACGCGAATGACGTGCTGTTCTTCAGCCAGGCGATGGTGCCCGCGCTCGACCACGAGGGCCGCATCCTGATGGCCGCCGAGGACCGCCTGTTCCTCGCGCCCAACGGCCACGGCGGCTCGCTCGGTGCCTTCGCTAGCTCCGGGTTGCTCGACGACGCGCGCCGCCGCGGCGTGAAGCACCTGTCGTACTTCCAGGTCGACAACCCGCTCGCACCGCCGGCGGACTCGCTGTTCCTCGGCCTGCACGCGCTCGAGGGCGCGGCGATGTCGAGCAAGGTCGTCGCCAAGCGCGACGCCGGCGAGAAGGTCGGCGTGATCGGCAGGGTCGACGGGCGGCTGTCGTGCATCGAGTACTCCGACCTGCCGGCCGAGCTGCGCGAGGAGCGTGACGAGCGGGGCACGCTGCGCTTCGGCGCCGGCAACATCGCGCTGCACGTGATCGACGTCGACTTCGTCGACGAGCTCAACAACGGCGGGCTCCAGCTGCCCTGGCACCTCGCGCGCAAGTCGATGAGCGTGTGGGAGGGCGGAGCGATGGTCGCGCGGCAGGGCGTGAAGTTCGAGACCTTCGTGTTCGACGCGCTCGAGCGCTCGCCGCGCAGCGTCACGCTCGAGGTCGAGCGCCGGGCCGAGTTCAGTCCGGTCAAGAACGCCGCCGGCGAGGACTCGCCGGCCACGACGCGGGCCGACCTGTGCCGCCTGCACTCGGACTGGGTGCGCGCGGCCGGGCTCGCGCTGCCGCAACCCGACGAGTTCGGGCTGCACCCCGTGGAAGTCGACCCGCTGCTCGCGGAAGATCTCGAGACGTTCCTCGCCCGCGGCAAGCGATCGCCGGAAATCCGCGGGCGCGGACATCTCTACCGATGACCTCCGCCCTCCTCGCGCAACGTCCCTCGCTCCAGTCCTGCCATGTCGCCGTGCTCGCCGGAGGCCGCTCCAGCGAGCGCGAGGTCTCGCTCAAGAGCGCGCGCGGCATCGTGCACGCGCTGCGCGGCGGGCTGACGCGCGCGCACGCGCTGCCGCGCAAGGTCACCGAGGTCGAGCTCGATCTCGACGGGCGCTGGGTGCTCGAGGGCACGCCGCTCGCGCCTGCGCAGGCGCTCGCGCGGCTCGCGGACGTCGACGTGTTCCTGATCGGGCTGCACGGCGGCGAGGGCGAGGACGGCACGCTGCAGGGACTGCTCGCGAGCGTCGGCGCCTGCCATACGGGTTCGGGCGTGCGCGCCTCGGCCCTGTGCATGGACAAGCTCGCGACGCGCGGCATCGCTGCGTCGGTCGGCGTGCGCGTGGCCGACGGGCTGTGCTTCTCCGCGGCCGAATGGAACGCCGACTCCGCCGCGCTGCTCGCACGCGCCGTCGCGCTCGCGAATGACGGCTGGGTCGTCAAGCCGCGTTTTGGCGGCTCGTCGGTGGCGACCTGCGTCACGCGCAAGGTGGCCGAGCTCGAGCCCGCGATCCGCGCCGTGCTCGACACCGGCGACGACGTGCTCGTCGAGGCGCGCATCGCCGGCGTCGAGACGAGCTGCGGAGTGCTCGGCAACCGCGGCGACGAGCCGTTGGTGCTGCAACCGATCGAGATCCGCCCGACCAAGGGCGAGTGGTTCGACTACGCCGAGAAATACTCGGCCGACGGCGCGCGCGAGGTTTGCCCGCCGGAGTCGATCGCGCTGGTCTCGGTCGAGCGCATCCGCGCCTCTGCCGGTCGCGTCTACCAGCGCGCGGGTTGCGACGGCTACGCGCGCATCGACTTCATGGTGCCCGTCGCGGGCGGCGTCGAGGGCGAGCCGGTGATGCTCGAGGTCAACACGCTGCCCGGCATGACCGAACGCTCGCTCCTGCCGCAGGAAGCGGCGGTCGCGGGGATCGACTACACGGCGTTGTGCCTGCGGATCGTCGAGCTGGCGCTGCGGCGCGCGAAGGGTGGCGCGTGAGCGGCCCGCTGCGCGTGGCGGTGCTCGGCGCACGCGGGCGGCTGGGCGCGCACGCCTGCGACCTGCTCGGCCGCAGCGCGGGCTTCGAGCTCGTCGCGCGCTGGAACAGCGGCGATGACTGGCGCACGCTGGCGCCGCAGAGCGGAGCGCAGGTGGTGCTCGAGAGCACGCGCGCGGGGCTCGGTGCGTTGCACGCGCGGGCGCTGCTCGAGCAGGGCGTGCGCGTCGTCGTAGCGACGAGCGGCGTCTCGCTGGACGAGAACCGCGAGCTCGACCGCCTCGCGCGCGAGCGGGGACTCGGTGGCCTCGTCGTGCCGAACTTGAGCATCGGAGCCGCGCTCATGCTGCGCTTCTCGGAGACCGCCGCGCGCTGGTTCGGCGACGTCGAGATCGTCGAGGGGCACCATCCGCGCAAGGCGGACGCGCCCTCGGGCACGGCGCTCGAGACCGCGCGGCGCATCGCGGCTGCGCGCGCCGAGGCGGGCCGCTCTCCGTCGGTCGCAGGCGGCGCGGGAAACCTCGCACGCGGCGGCGAGGTCGAGGGCGTGCCCGTGCATTCGCTGCGCCTGCCCGGCATCTACGCGCGCCAGGAAGTGACGTTCGGCAGCATGGGCGAGCTGCTGCGCATCGAGCACGAGACCAGCGGTCCGGAGGCCTACGGGCCCGGCCTGCTCGCGGCCCTGCGCCACGCGGCGCGCGCCACGGGCGTCGCACGCGGCATCGAGGCGGCGCTCGACGGCTGAGAGTTCGCGAGCTCTCGAGGATCTGGTTGCGCCGGCGCCTGCCGGCATCGGGCAACGAGAGACCGTGACTGGGCTCACGGGCCCTGACCGGTGGACGAGCGGGCCGCTCGACGTCATCCTTGGTCCCCCAAGGTGCCGGGATGGCGGAATCGGCAGACGCGACGGATTCAAAATCCGTTTCCCTCACGGGAGTAAGGGTTCGACCCCCTTTCTCGGCACCAGTCTCGCTCTCCGGGCGCACGGCGCCGGAGCGCCGCGTGCGGAGCAACGAGTGAGTGAAGAGCGCGAGCCCACGAACGAGGTGGCGGCGGCGATGCTGCCGCCGCTCCTGCATCGCATCCAGAACACCACGCAGCTGCTGCTCGCGCTGCGTTCGCTGATCGGCCGCGCGGGTGCAGGGTTGCCTGAGGAGCTCGGCCAGAGCCTGGCCGAGGCCTCGCGCGCGGCGGACGAGCAGGGCTGGCTGATCGGCTTGCTCGCGCGCTCGATGGGCAGCGACGTGCTGCTCGCGCGCGAGGAACGCGACGCGCTGCGCATCAGCCTGCGGCTCGTCTCGGACTGGGCGCGCCAGTCGCGCGGGCAGCTCGAATTGCCGAAGGATTGGCCGCGCCTCGCGCTCGCGGCCGGCGCGCCGCGCAGCGCCGAGCTCGCGCTCGACACGCTCGAGCTCGTCTGGCGCTCTCTCGCGCCCGAGCAGGTCTCGCGGCTCTCCATCACGCGTTCGGGAACGTTCGTGCAGCTCGTGCTGGAGGCCGCGGCCTGCGAGCAGGCCCCGGGCGTATTCGCGAAGAGCTCGATCGCGCGCGCCGGAGCCCGGCTCGAGTGCCGCACCGGCTCGTGGACGCTGTCGCTTCCGGCCGCCTGGTTCGAGGGCGCCGCATGAGCTTCATCGACCGTTGGCTCTCGCGAGCGCGCGGCGAAGTGCCGCAGCCCGAAGGGGATCCCGAGCGGGTCGCGCTCGTGCAGTCGGTGATCGACGAGCTCGCACCGGCGGTCGCGCTCGACGGCGGTCGCATCGACCTCGTGCGCGTCACCGCCGACGGCTGGGTCGAGGTCGAGCTGCAGGGCGCCTGCCGCCACTGCTCGCTGCAGTCCTCGACACTGGGCGAGGCGCTCGAGCCGCGCCTGCGCGAAGTCGCGGACTGGCTCGTCGGCGTGCGCGCGACCTGAAGCGGCGGTCTTCGCGATTCGCGAGATCCGCTGCGCACGAGGCCGCTCGAGACCTCGTTGGCCCGCGAGCCTTGCGTTGGATCAGTTGCCGAGGAAGCGCGAGAGGCCGAGCAGTGCCGTCAGCAGGTTGCGCTGCGTCGGATCCTTCGTGAGCGTGCGCGTCTCGGTGATGACGCTGGTGGCGAGCGTGCGGTCGTTGGAGTCGGAGCGGCGGCACAGCGCGAGCGCGTAGAGCGTGCCGATTTCCGCGGCTTCCTCGGGGCGCGCCGCGATGTCGCGCGTGTCCCACAGCCGCTTGAGCGTGTCCAGCGCCTCGCCGAGGTG
>JAPLOE010000329.1 GCA_026692705.1 Planctomycetota bacterium | reverse complement strand
GGCGAGGCGCTGCGCGCGCTCGAGGTCGGCGGCGCCGAACTCGTGCACGAGCGTGACGACCAGCGAGTCGTTGGCCGCGAGGCGGCGGCGCAGCGTCTCGAGCGCGTCCTCGTCCTCGGGTGCGGTCACGTCGCCGGGCTCGAACGCGAAGCGACGCGCGTCGGCGGACGGCGGCGGCGGAGCGCCTCCGGTCAGGCCGAGCATGTCGGTGAACGTGCCCGCGACGCGCAGGGGCGAGCTCGCCACCGCGCGCGCGATCACGGTCGCGGCGGCGGTCGCGGCCGCGCCGGCGAGCGAGGCGGCCGAGATGCCGTCGCGGCCGACGGAGGCCGAAACGGGCACACGCTGGCGGCCTTCGGCGTCCTCGAGCAGGAACAGGACGGTGTCGAGCGGCGCGGGCAACGCGAGGTAGCGCGAGATCGGGCCGTCGGCGGGCTCGGCCAGCGAGAGGTGCGCAAAACTCGCGGTGGCGTCGAGCGAAAGCCCGTCCTCGCCCGCTAGGCGCACGCGCGCCGTGAGGTCGAGCACGCCGTCGCCGACCTCGACGCCCTGCGCGGAGGCGAGGCCGCGGAAGGCGGTCAGCTCGAGCTCGCTCGCGTCGAGCGTGACCCAGCCGGTGGGCGCGGGGAACGGAGCGACGCGACCGGCGAGGGTGACGGAACCGAACAGCGGGCGCTGCTCGCGCGCGCCGGAGTCCTCTTCTTCGCCCGCGAGCGCGGAAACCGTGGCGGCCGCGATGCCGCTCAGCACGGAGTCGCTCTCGATGCGCGGCGGCAGCGCGAGCTGGCCCGATTCGAGCACGCCCGAGAACTGCAGCGCGCCGCCGGCCGCGAGCGCGTGCGTCGAGAGCTTGCGCAGCTCGAACTCGAGGTCGGTCAGCGGCACGCGCACCGGCTCCGGCCCGGTCGTGTCGACGAGCTCGACATCGAGGCCGAGCACGACGAGACGATCTACCGCGAACTCCGGGGCGCGCGCGAGGGCCAGCGCTGCGCTCGCGCTCGAAGCAGCGGAATCCTGCGGCGTTTGCGCGGGTTCTTCGTTCGCGACGTCCTTCGCGGGCAATTGGAACGTGAGCCCGAGCGCGTGCAGGCCGTCGGCGTCGCGGCTCGCGCGCAGGCGTGGCGTCGAGATCTCGATCGTCTTGAACTTCAGGTCGCCCGTGCGCGCGTCGAAGCGCTCGAGCTCCGCACGCACGCCGCCGAGCGCGAGGCCGGGCTCGCGCGCGGGATTCTCGCGGAAGATCGTCGGCTCGAGCGTGAGCTCGCCGCGGATTCCCGCCGCCCAGTCGATGCCGAGCGGGCCGCGCCGCGACACACCCAGGCGCGCGCGCAACCCGGTGCGGAAGCGGCCTTGCGTGAGCTCGCGGCCGTCCACCTTCGCGGCCAGCGCGGGCGCAAACTTCGTGAGGGCCGCACCTTCGATGCCCGTGGCCTCGAAGTCGAGCTCGAGCTCCGGTTCGGCCGCCCACGGTGAGAGCCTGAGGCTGCATTCCGCGAGCTCGAGTGCGCCCGGAACGTTGACGCGCGCATCGAACGCGAGCGGCGGCAAGGACTCGGCCTGCGGCGAGAGCAGGACCTGCGCGTTGGGGCTGCGCACGCTCGCGGTGACGACGATCGGAGTGGCCTGCGAGCCGAGCGTCGTGCCCGCGAGCGACGCGTCGCGCAGCTCGAGCCTCGCGATCGAAAGCACGAATTCCCCGAGGGAAACCGTGGGAAGCGGGCCGGTGTAGGACGGCAGCGTGCGCGCGGCTGCGCGCTCCGGCGGGGCGTCCGACGCGGAAGTGGCCTTGGGCGCGATGCGCAGTCCGAAGGCGTGCAGCGTGCCGTCGGCGTCGCGCTCGAGCGCGACGTTCGCGACCTCGCAGTGCAGCTCGCCGAGCTCGAACACGCGCGCGACCGGATCGACGCGCGCGGCGCTCGCTCCGGCACGCGAGAGGCGCGCCAGGGACCGCTGGGACGTTGCCAGTTCGACGTCCGCGAGCGACGCCGCGAACGCGAGGCCACCGGCAGCGTGCTGCTCGACGCGCAGGTGCACCTTGGCCGCCGCGCGCGCGTCCGCGAGTTCGCACACCACGTTCGCGGGAAGGTACGCGGCGAGTGGACCGGGCTGCAGGTGGTCGGCGACCAGTTCGAGCTCGAGCGTCGCCGAAGCCGGAGCCTGGCCCAGCGTCAACGTGCCTTCGGCGACGGCGGCGTCGACGACTCCGGGCACGACGGCGCGCAGGCCGAGCTTGCGCGGGATGCCATCGACGGCGAGCGCCTCGAGCGAGGCGTCGACGCGCAGCGCGAGCTCGACGGGCTGCACGAGCGACTCGTCGCGCCACGCCACGCGCGCTTCCTGCACACGCACCGGGCCCGTCGCGAGCGCCGGAAACGCGAGCACGAGCGGCGTCGGTTCGGCCGCGGATTCAGCGGGAATTGCAGGGTTTTCCGGCACGGGAGCCCAGCGGAAGCCGAGCCCGTGCAGCGCACCGGACGGATCGCGCGCCAGCGCAAGCGCCGGAGCGACGACCTCGACGCGCGACCAGCGCACGGCCGGGGCGGAGAACTCGAGCGCCTTCACGCGCAGCGCCTCGAGCGTCGCGAGCTCGCGGTCGCTCTCGCGCAGCGCGACACGTTCCAGCGCGAGGTCGAGCTTCGGGCTTCCGGCGCTGTCCGGCGCGAGCGTGAGCGCAAGATCGGCCGTCGCGCTGCCGCTCCCCAGCTCCGGCACGAGTCCCGCGGGCTCCAGATAGGGCGCGAGCGGCGCGAGTGCCAGGCCCTGCGCGCGCAGCGAAAGGCGCAGCGCGATCGAGTCGGTCGACTCCGACAGCGCGAGCGTTCCGGAGAGCGAACCTTCTTCGATCAGGCCCGCAGCCGCGAGGTTGCCCGTGATGCGCGCCGGTGTCGTCGAGGACGTGTCGAGCTCTTCCAGCGAGGCGCTTGCGCTCAGGCGCTCGAGCTTCACCGGCGGAGACACGGAACGGTCCTCGAGCGACAGCTCGGCCTCGAGCAACGCGATGCGTCCGACCCGCAGCGACGGCAGCGTGAACGCCGTGGGCGCCGTCGGGTTGGCTCGTGGTGTCGCGGGAGCTTCGTCGGGACGGTTTGCGAGCTGCCGCAGCCCGAAGGCCGCGAACTGGCCCGTTTCCTCGCGCAAAAGGCGCAATTTCGGTCCGCGCACGTCGAGCGCGCCGAGTTCGAGCCGCGCCGTCGTCGCGTCGACGTGCAGATCCTCGAGCGCGAGCTGCTCGAGCTGCGCCAGCACCTCGCCGTCGACCAGTCGCACACCGCCGACCGATCCCGAAACGTGCACACCGTCCGCCGCGAGGCGCGCGGTCAGGTTCGCGCTGCCTTGCAACGTGCCGTTGCGCAGCGTCGGTTCGAAGCCGAGTTCGGCGAGCTGCGGCGTCAGGCGTTCGAGCGTCAGGCCTTCGAGTGCGAGCGCGCAGTTCAGCGCGAGCTCCGTCTCGTTCGCGCGCACGTCGCCGTCGAGCGTCCCCAGCGCGCACACGTCGGGCAACTCGAAGGAAGCCTCGAGTGGTGCCGGCGCCGCTTCCTTCGGCGGCCACGCGAGCGAACGCACCGCTGCGCGCCGCAGGAAGAACTCGAGCGGCTGCGCACCGGCGAGCGAGCGGTCGTCGAACACGATCCGCGCGTCCTCGCAGGACAGTTCGTCGAGCGCGAGGCTCGGCAACTTCGTCGTGGCCGCTGTCTGAGGTTGTTTGGATTGCGTGCTCGCTGCGGCGGGAGCGCCGATCCACAGCAGGCCTGCGGCGCCGAGATTCCCCGCGGAATTCCGCTGCAACTGCGCGTGGACGCCGCTCGCGCGCAGCGACGCCAGAGCGATTTCGGTGGGGGAGAGGCGGCGCACCGCGAGTGCCGCGGAGTCCAGCCGCAGCAGCTCGTTGCCATCGGCCACGAGCGCGAGCCGTTCGAGCGCGAGCCCGCCCTCGCAGGCGGTCACATCACTCGCCGAAGGCGCGAGCCCCAGGCGCAGGCTGCCGCGCGTCTCGATGCGTTCGCTCGCCGGTGCGAGGCCGAACTTCGCGAGCTCGCGCTCCAGCGGAGCAGGTCGCAGGCCTTCGACGCGCCACGCGAGATCGAGCGCTGCCCGTCGTTCTCCGCTCGACATGCGCCCCTCGACGCGCAGCGTGTCGAGCAATTCCGGTGCCGTCGCCCAGAGCGCGAACTCGCCCTCGGGATCACCGAGGTGCGTCGCGCTCGCGTCGAACTGCAGCGTCGTGTCGAAGGCCGGTGCGACGCTCTCGTCGTGCACACGCAGCGACCCGCGCGCCAGCGAGAAGGCCTCGAGCCGCACGGGCAGCGTGAAGTCGAGTTGCGGCGTTTCCTGCGCTGTTTCCGCGGCTTCCTGCGACTCGCCCGCGAGCCGTTCGAGCCATTCGATCGTCCCGTCCGCACGCACGGCGACGAGCACGTTCAGGCCCTCGCACTCGATTCCGGTGACGGTCGGCTCGCCGGCGAGCGTGCGGCCGAGGTCGAGGTTCGCGCGCGCGCTCGAGCTCGACCCAGTTCCTGCCCCGCTCGTCGTACAGCCGCAGGCCCCGCAGTTCGGCCTCGCCACGCAGCAGCGAAAGGTCCAGCGAGTCGTAGTCGCATTCCAGCCCGAGCTGCGACGCGGCGAAGTCGAGCGCGAGCGGTTGTGCGAGCGCGAGCAGCGCACGCGCGGCGACGAGCGTGAGCGCGATCCGCACGCTCCAGCGTCCCGCGGTCGTGCCCGCGAAGGTGGCGAGCCGTGTTCCGATGTTGCCCAGCGCGCTCATGGAAGCTCCTCGGCTTCGAGTGCCGCGCGCCGTTCCTCGACGCTGCCCAGCGGGTCGTAACCCTTCGGCGCGACGCCACGCGCCGCGAGCCAGTCGTAGGCGCGCACCCGCGCCGCCGGATGGGAATCCTCGAGCAACACGCGATTTTCCGCCGTGAGGCTCGCGGCGAACTCCGCAAGGCTCTTCGCGCGCGACGCCACTTCCGCGAGCGCCGCGGGCGAGCGCCCGAGCTCACCGGTGCGCCGCAGCACGGCCGCCGAGAGCTCCGGCTCGAGCGGCTGTTCCGCCGCACGCGCCGCGAGGAATCGTGCCGCGCCACGCTCGAGCGTCCAGCCCAAGGTCGCGCCGTCGCGCGCGAGCTCCGAGAGTTCCGGCAATTCCTGCGCGAGCCGCTCCGCGAAGCTTGCCAGCACTTCGTCGCTCGCCGACAGCGCGAGGTCGCCACACAGCTCCGCACGCGCCTGCGCCGCGAGGAACAAGAGCGCCGCACGCCGCCGCTCGAGCGCCGAGAGCGCGCGCAGCGCCGACTCGATCTCGCGCCGCCTCGCCTCGCCGGAGTCGATCCACGTCGTGCGCGCGAGCGCACCGTTTTCCGCGGCACGTGCCGCTTCGACGCAGGCCGCGAGCGCTTCGGGGCTCGCTTGCGCGTGCAACTTGAGCGTGACGAGCCAGGCCTTTGGCCCCGGACCTTCGCGCGGCAGCACGAACGCGACCGGATCGCCTTCGGTCTGCAGCTCGAGGTCGAGCAGCAGGCTCTCGCGGCGCGCGAGTCGCCCCTGCGCCGCTCCGTTCTCGTCGGTGCGCAGCTCGGCGAGGTCCTCGAGCGCGAGCGCGATCGTCAAGGCACCGTCGCGCGCGCGTCCGACCTCGACGCGCAGCTCGCGGTGCACGTCCTCGCCGTCTTCGCCGCGCTGCGTGCGTTCGTCGCGCAGCGCGAGCGACGCCGTGACTCCGCGGGGCAGCGCCAGCTCGCGGCAGTTCTCGCCCGTCGCGTCGATCGGCGCGAGGCCGCGCACGCGCAGCGCTTGCACCGGCAGTCCACGCACGAGCCGCGCTCCGCTGGCGAGCTGGCTGCGCGGCTCGATCGGCTCGCCTCCACGCTCGGCGCTGACGAGGCGCGCGTGGGAAGCGAGCGGCTCACCTTCCGCGGGCAACACGTCGATCCACTCCGCGCACAGCTCGAGCGCCAGCGCGTCCTCGAGCTGCAACTTTTCCGCCGCACCCGCGCCTTCCACGGGTCCCAGCGGAGCTCCGACGCGGTGGGTGGCGCTCACGGCGACCGGCGGAAGTGCCTGCGCCTCTTCGGCGGCGCCGCGAGTCGCGCAGCTCCCCAGGCAGGGTGCGAGCACGAGGGCGACGCTGGCGAG
>JAPLOE010000328.1 GCA_026692705.1 Planctomycetota bacterium | reverse complement strand
GGCGCGATCAGGCGCAAGTTGCACTCGAGCGTGTCGCGGATTCGTTCGCGTCCCAGTTCGGTCGTCGGCCCGGGGTGCGCGTCTTCGGCGGTGATCCGGGGCCGCGGGAACTGCCTGCGTGAACGGCGTGGCGCCGCGCGCGCGCCCGGAAACGAACACGCCCGGCCCGCTCGAGAGCGGACCGGGCGTGCGCTGCAATTTCGCCGGGTTCAGGGCTTCTTCGTGAGCGCCGCGCGGGCGGCGTCGAGGAGCTTCTGGCCCGTCGTCTCGGCGCGCGCGCTGGCGCTCGAACCGGCTTCGAGCAGGTCGATCGCGAGCTGCGGACGCTTGGAGAAGAGGTAGTTGGCCGAGAGCAGGAGCCGCGCGTCGACATCCGTCGGGCGGTCGGCGAGGAAACGTTCGAGCAGCTGGAGCTGGCGCTCGAACTCGGCCGGGTCGCGGTAGAACTCGCGCTTGTCGAGGTCGGCGGTCGCGAGCGTCGGGTCGAACTCGAGCGCGCGCCGCAGCGCGAAGGCGCCGTAGTGGTAGTCGCCGGTGGCGAAGAGCGCATCGGAGAGCACGAGGTAGAGCACGCCCTGCTCGGGCTGCAGCTCGATCGCCTTGGCATAGTAGTGCGCGGCGTCGCCGTAGCGGCCCTCGCGGAAGGCGGCGTCGCCGTCGGCGAGGTACTGCTCGAGCTGCGCCTGCGTGGAGTCGCTCGCGCCGCCGAGCACCTTCGCGACCGTCGGGTCGACGACGGGAGCGACGTACGCGTTGCCCGAGGTGCCGAGTTGCACGCCTTCGCCGACCGCGGCCGGCTGCGACTGGCCCTGGTAGACGTTGACGCGGCCGCCGTAGACCTCGACCTCGGGGTTGCCGTTCTCGTCGTACACGACGACGTCGGCGCTGTCCGAGACGGAGTTGGCGTAGTAGACCGGCGGAGCCCAAGCGCTCGTCACCCAGACCGAAGGCCACCAGGCGTTGTAGCTCGGCCAGCGGCCGTAGTTCCACGCATAGGACCACGAGAACGGGTGGCACCAGCGCGAGTACGAGTAGCCGCCGACGCCCCACCAGTACCAGTAGTTGCTCGTGTAGCCCCAGCCGTTCCAGTACCAGCTGGGCCAGCACTGCGACGACCAGTACAGCCCGTACGGGTTGCACCAGGAGAGCCCGAGGCCGAAGCCGACGTTGAGGCCCCAGCCGTGGCAGGCCGAGAGCGAGCGCCCGCGGTTCCAGTTGCCGTAACCCGTGGCGGGGTTCGCCGCGTAGGCATCGCGCAGCGCGCGCGTGCGCGCCTCGGCGACGCTGCGCTCGCGCGTGTCGATCTTGCGGGCCGCTTCGGAGCGGTACAGGTCGCGCTCGCTCTTGATCTCGCTCGCGCGGAACTGGTCGCGCTTGGCCTTGACGTTGCCGGCGCCACGTTCGTTGCGAGCCTCGTCGCGAGCGGCTTCCACGCGCGCCTCACCGACGTTCTGGCGTCGCTCGGCCTCGCGTGCGTTCTGCTCGCGGCGGTAGCCCGTGCGTGCGTTGGCCACACGCTCGGCTTCCGCGCGTGCGTCGCCGACGTTCTGCTTGCGCTCGGAGTTCTTCGCGTCCTGCTCGGCGCGATAGCCCTCGCGAGCCTTCGAGATCCGCTCGGCCTCGCCGCGCGCGGTGTCGGCGTTCTCGCGACGCTCGCCGATCTTCGCGTCCTGTTCCGCGCGGTAACCCTCGCGCGCCTTGCGCACGGAATCAGCCTCGGCGCCGGTGGTTTCCGTCGGGCGCTGGTAGCGCTCGAGGATCTTCTCGCGGTCGATCGGACGCGAGCCCGAGCTCGGCGTCTCGGCCTTGCGCTCGTCGGTGCGAGCCGAAGGCGCGGTGCGGCGCTGCGTCGCGTCGGTGCCGGGCTGGCGCTCGACACGCGACGAAGGACCGCGGACGTCGCGACCGGGGTTGGCGGAGTCGGCGCTGCGCGGGAGCGGGGCGGGCCGCGTCGAGCCGGGAGCGGGAGCGACGGGTGCGCGCGGGCGCGACGTGCTCGGGTTCGGCGCGGGGCGGTAGCCGCCGGAGGAATCGGAGCCCGAGGAGCCGCTGCCGGTGCGCACCGGCGGCTGCGTCGGGGCGGGAGCCGTCGGGCGCGTGCTCGAACCCGGCGTAGGAGCGGTGCGCGGCGGCGGCGCGTCGGGGCGCGAGGGCGTGGTCGGGCGCGTGTTCGGGGTCGGCGCCGAGGGGCTCGGACGGCTCGCGGGCGGCGTCGGAGTGGTCGGCCGCGTGTTGCCCGGCGTGGGCTGCGAGGGCGTCGGCTGGCTGGGCGCGGGGCGCGTGGGCGTCGGCTGCGACGGGGTCGGGCGCGAAGGCGTCGGCGACGGCCGCGAAGGGGTCGGCGCAGGGCGAGACGGGCTCGGCGAAGGGCGCGAAGGCGCCGGCTGCGAGGGAGCCGGGCGCGACGGGGCGGGCGATG
>JAPLOE010000327.1 GCA_026692705.1 Planctomycetota bacterium | reverse complement strand
GAGCACCGCGCGCACGTCGCGCAGCACACTCGTCTCCTCGGCCGCATGCTGCGTGCACAACGTCACGCGCTTGGCCTGCACGCGACACTCCGGACACGGCGCCGCCTGCGCGAACGCGAGCACCGCCAGGAAAACTGCCGCGAGTCCCACGCCCCGAACCTAGCAGCCTTTCGGACCAGTGGCGATTCGAACCTCGGCCCGAAGCACTCGACGGCGTCCTGAGGAAGGTGCGCCGAGCTTGACGTGCGTGAGCGAGTTCCTCGATCATCTCGAGGTCTCGGGAGCGAACTTTCCATCGCTCTTGGGGCTTGGGCAGTCGTTCTGGCTGGAGTCGTGACTTGAACAAGCGAAGCTCGCGTTGGGGACTCGTCCTGTTGGTGGCGTTGGTGCTTGTCGTCGCCTTGTGGCGTCTGAGCCCCGCTCCAACAGAAGCGGGCGCCGGCGTCGTCGCGACGCCCGAGGCGAGGGCCGAGTCGCCCAGAGTCGAGAGCGTGCCCGAACCTGCAGCGCCCGTGCGTGAAGAGCCCGTCGTCGCTGCGATCGCGGAACCCGATCGGAAGGTTGCGCTTCCGGCGCCTCCTGGTTCGGTGGTGGTCGTGAAGTCACCTTCCCAACCGACGTTCGAAGGAACGGAGCTCGTCGTTCGTGATGAGCGCGACGGCAGCGCGCTCCCGTGGTGGAACGTGCGAGTGCAGCTCGCGGGCGGTGCCATTGCGACGGTGAGGCCCGACTCGAAGGGCGTCATCCGTTGGAAGGATTCCAAGTCGATCGAATCGGTCGCGGTCGAGTTCGGCTCCGACGGAACTCCGTATTCGCTCGCGAACTGCACGCTCGAGAAGGCGCCCGACGGCCAGATCGTCGCGTCGGCGCCGTTCCTGTTCGTCGGCAGGTTCCTCGCCGTCGCTCCGGGTCTCGATCCGGCGAAGGATGTCCGCATCCAGCGCGTGCAGTCGCTCCGGGCGGACGGCGCTGGCGTCCCGTTCCAATTCACGACGCCGCGGCTCGAAGTCGGCGCGGAGCCTGACGAGCGAGTGTTCGCTATCGCGACGCTCCGCAGGATGCAGCACGATCTCGCCGAGCTGGGCGCGACGCTCGAAGTGACGTTGGGCTCCGGCGAGGAGAACTCCGCTACCTGGAGCGCGAAGTTCCCCGTGCCCGGACTCGTGACGTCTCCCGTCGTGCAACTCGAGTCGAGCTCGACCGCCTCGCTGCGGGTACTCGTGCTCGACGACACCACGAGCCAGCCGCTGCCGGGCGCGATCGTCGCCGTCGCGACGCCCGAATCGCACGCGAAGTCCCGCGTCGATGCTTCGACGCTGACGGACGCCGAAGGGCACGTCGTGCATGCGAACCTGAAGGCCGGCAAGTACCACATCTTCGTTCGCTCGATTGGCTTCAAGGATCGCCGCGAGGTCGTGCAGGTTGCCGCGGGAGAGCCGGAGCACGTCGTGCGGCTCGTTCCGCGAGCGACGCTGCACGACTACGAGGTCAACGTCGCGTTGCCGGCCGGCGCGGACCTGTCGAAGTTCCGAGTCGTGGTGAACTGCGAGCCCATGTTCGTGTTGCTCGACGTGGCCGTCGAGCCGACGCCGGGCGGAACAAGCGCCGTGGCGCGCTTCCAGCGCCTGCCGGCCGGGGAGTACACGGTGAAGGTGCTCGAGCTCGGCGACGAGACGAAGGTGCGTGGGGAGCAGGTCACGCTCGTCCCCGGCAGCCTTCGTTGCGATTTCAACTTGCGGGGGTGGCCCGGGGGCGGGGGGGCGGCTCTGGCGGGGGAAGAGGGGGGACGAAGCAGGGGGCGATGAGTCGATCGATCCTCGTGACGGGTTGCCCGCGGTCCGGGTTGGGGCAGGTGGCCAGCTTGCTGGAGCGCCTCGGCGTTCCGTGCGGGCGGTCGGAGCTCTTCAACGCGGACTCGCTGGAGTTCGGGGCGCCGAAGTGGCCGCAAAAACGGCTCGCGGAGGCCTCGTGGGAAGCGGCGCCCTACGCGGAGGCGCTGCCGGCGGGCACGGTGGTCGTGCATGTCGTGCGGCATCCGCTGGCGACGCTGGATTCGCTGTGGCGCGCGCGCCTGTTCCGCTCGCGCAGCGACGCGCGCGCGTTCGTCGAGCGCCACGCGACGGTGCTCACGCACGGCTTGCCCGTCGACCAGACGGCGCGGCTGTGGATCGAGTGGAATGAGCTCGCGGAGTCGGCGCGGGATGCGGGCGGCGTGCGCTACGTGCGCGTGCGCATCGAGGCGCTGGACGAGTCGGCGCTGCGCTGGATCGGCGAGCTGTCGGAGCGCGACTTCAAGCGCGAGGACCTGAGCAAGGCGCTCGCGACGACAGTGCGGACGAGCTCGACCGAGCTCGCGCTCGGCGACTGGACCAGCTTGCGCGGCACGGAAACGCTCTCGCGCATCGACGAACTCGCGGCGCGCTACGGATACGGCCGATCGGCTCTCAGCGGCCTGCTCGCGCAGGCGGCTTGAGGCTCGCGGTATCGCACAACCCAAGGAAAAAAGTCCTCCCGCCCCTTAGGCTCTTCGCCATGACCCAGTTCAACGACCGCGCCCAGGCGAGCTACTCGGTGCAGGACTACTCGAAGCGCACGCGCATCGAGGGCCTCGAGCTCGTCGAGCTCAAGCGCTTCAACGACGATGGTGGCTCGATGACCGAGCTCGGCCGGCTCGACGAGGGCCTGCACCGCCAGCTCCCCGGCTTCACGGTGAAGCAGGTCAACTACAGCGTGGTCGAGCCGCTCGCGATCAAGGCCTTCCACCTGCACCGCCGCCAGACCGACGTGTGGTTCGTGCCGCCGACGGACAAGCTGCTCGTGGTCGTCGCCGATGTGCGCAAGGGCTCGCCGACCGAAGGCACCGTGCTGCGGATGGTGCTCGGTGACGGCAACTCGCGCCTCGTGCGCATTCCGCCCGGCGTCGCCCACGGTTGCCGCAACCTGCGCTCGACGCAGACGGCGCAGGTGATCTACTTCGTCGACGTGCAGTTCTCGACCGACGCCCAGTGCGACGAAGGGCGCATTCCCTGGGACCACTTCGGCACCGACGTCTGGGACGTCGCGCGCGAGTAAGGGCGTCGCAAGGGCCCGAGGCGCGCAAACGCAAGAAATCGCGCGGAAGTTGGTCGCTGGCCGAAGTGGGGAGGACGAGCGCGGGAAAAATGCGCGCGCGCCCCTTATCCTGCCCGGCCATGACGTCCCCCGAATCGTGGCGCACGCGCCTGCGGCGAGCGGCGCTCGCTGGCCTCCTCTCGAGCCCGCTCGTGCTCGCGGGTTGCGCGACGGCGCCTTCGCTCTACGACAAGCGCCTCGTCGACCTCACGCACACGCTGCGCGACGAGGACTCGAACGGGCCGCAGGAAGAGCCGTTCCAGTACCAGCGCGTCGCGGGCGCCGACGAGGACGGCCGCTGGCACGCGACCGGCACGTTCGCGGGTCCTGAGGACTCCGGCACGCACCTCGAAGCGCCGATGCGCCTCGGTGAAGGCCGCAATGGAGCCGACGAGGTGCCGCTGAGCCGGCTGGTCGGGCCGATCCGCGTCATCGACGTGCAGGCGAAGTGCCGCACGCAGGCGAACTACGTCGTGACGCTCGCCGACTTGCGCGCGCACGAGCGCGACTACGGCCGCATCCCGCGCGGCGCTGCGGTGCTCGTCTGCACAGGCTGGGACCGCAACTGGGGCCAGCCCGATCGTTATTTCGGCACGCTCGACTCGCCGCACCACCCCGGCCTGTCGGTCGAGTTCGCGCGCGAGCTCGTCGACCGCGCGATCGACCTCGTCGGCATCGACGGACCCAGCCTCGACGGCGCGGTGGTCGACGTCGAAGGCGGCGAGGCCGCGCGCCGCGAGCGCCTGGTGCAGCGCGTGCTCGCTGACGCCAACATCCCGGCCTTCACCGACCTCGCGGCGGTGCGCACGCTCCCTGCGATCGGCGCCACGCTGATCGCCCTGCCCATGAAACTCGACCGCAGCGGCGCGAGTCCCGCCCGCGTGGTCGCCGTCGTCCCCTAGTTCCTCCTCCGAACGAAATCCGATGCGCTCATCCCTGTCCCTGCGTCTCGCTCTCGCCGCCTTCCTGCTCGCGCCCGCGGCTCTCGCCGCGCGCCTCGACGAAGGCATGTGGCTCTTCAACCGCCCGCCGGCCTCCGAGATCAAGGCGCGCTACGGCTTCGACGCGGACGCCAAGTGGCTCGAGCACGTGCAGCGCTCCTGCGTGCGCGTCTCGACCGGCGGCTCCGGCTCGATCGTCTCGAAGGACGGGCTCGTGATGACCAACCACCACGTGGCCTCGGACATCCTCGAGAAGCTCTCGTCGAAGGAGCGCAACCTGATCGAGAAGGGCTTCTGGGCCGCGACGCAGACGGACGAGATCGCCTGCCCCGACCTGCACCTCGACGTGCTGTGGACGATCACCGACGTGACCGAGCGCGTCGACGCGGCGGCGAAGGGCCTGTCGACGGCCGAGGCCGGCGCCGCGCGCCGCAAGGCACAGACGCAGATCCAGGACGAGGCCAAGGCGGCGAGCGGGATGCACTGCGAAGTCGTCACGCTCTACCAGGGCGGCCGGTACCACCTCTACCAGTACAAGCGCTTCGAGGACATCCGCCTCGTGTTCGCGCCCGAGACGCAGTCGGCGTTCTACGGCGGCGACAACGACAACTTCGAGTACCCGCGCTACTGCCTCGACGCGACGTTCTTCCGCATCTACGAGGACGGCAAGCCGCTCGCGGCCGAGAACTTCCTGCGCTGGAGCACGAACGGCGCCGCCGATGGCGAGCTGACGTTCGTCGCGGGCCACCCGGGCAGCACGCAGCGCCTCAACAGCGTCGCGCACCTCGAGTACCTGCGCGACCTCGCCGTGCCGCGGACGCTCGCGCGCCTGATGCGCGCCGAGGTCTGGCTGCAGACTTTCTCGGGCCGCAGCGCCGAGAACGCGCGCATCGCGCGGGGCGAGCTCTTCAGCATCCAGAACAGCCGCAAGGTGTACGTCGGGCGGCTCGCGGGCCTGCTCGATCCGCAGATGTTCGAGCGCAAGCGCGCCGACGAGCAGAAGCTGCGCGCGGCGGTCGACGCCAAGCCCGAGTGGAAGGCGAAGTGGGGCGACGCGTGGGAGCGCATCGCGCAGGCCGAAGCGACGGCGGCGGTGCTCGCGCCGCGCATGAACGCGCTCGGTGGCGCGACGCTCGCGCTGGGCACGGACACGTTCACGTTCGCCAAGGACCTGCTGCGCCTCGCCGACGAGAGTGGCAAGTCGAGCGGCGAGCGCCTGCCGGAATACAGCGACGCACGCCTCGAGGCGCTGCACACCGCGCTGAAGTCGCCGGCGCCGCTCTACCCCGATTTCGAGCGCATGCGGCTCGAGATGGCGCTCTCGAACATGGCGGAGACGCTCGGCGCCAACGATCCGGTCGTGATCGCGGCCCTCGCGGGCAAGTCGCCGCGCGCGCGCGCGGCGGAGTGCATCGCCGGGACGAAGCTGTTCGACATCGCCGAGCGCGAGAAGCTGATCGTCGGCGGCAAGGCTGCGGTCGATGCGGCCAAGGATCCGCTGATCGAGCTCGCGCGCGTGCTCGACCCGCACTCGCGCCGCCTCCGCAAGCAGTGGGAGGACGAGGTGACGAGCGTCGAGCGCGAGAGCTACGCCAAGATCGCCGCCGCGAAGTTCGCGGTCGAGGGCGAGAGCGTGTACCCGGACGCGACGTTCACGCTGCGGCTCTCCTACGGCACCGTGAAGGGCTACCAGCAGGGTGGCGACGTCGTTCCGCCGTTCACCACGTTCGGCGGCGCCTACAAGAAGGCCGAGGAACGCGCGAGCGAGGCGGCCTACGAGCTTCCCAAGACGTGGGTCGACGCGCGCTCGGCGCTGCCGCTCGCGACGCCGTTCAACTTCGTGTCGACGCACGACATCATCGGCGGCAACTCGGGCTCGCCCGTGTTCAACCGCGCGGCGGAAGTCGTCGGCCTGATCTTCGACGGCAACATCGAGAGCTTGGTCGGCAACTACGCCTACACCGACGACGTGGCGCGCTCGGTCTCGGTCGACAGCCGCGGCATCCTCGAGGCGCTGCGCACGGTCTACAAGGCTGAGCGGCTCGTGAAGGAGCTCGAGGACTCGCGCACGAAGCGCTAGCTCAAGTTCGTTTCGCTCGACTTCGCGCGCGTTCGCCTTCCAGCGGGAAGCGAGCGCGCGCGAAGCTGTCCACAGGCACCTTCGACGTCCTGGCCGCCGCTGCGCCGGATCGTCGCGAAGACGCCGGCGGCCTTCAGCGCGCGCACCATGTCGCGCGCGCGCAGCGGATCGGGCCGGCGGAAGTCGAAACCTTCGACTTGGTTCCACGGGATCAGGTTGAGCATCGCGCGGCGACCGCGCAGCAGCTCGGCGAGGCGCTCGACCTCGACATCGGAGTCGTTGACGCCTTCGAGCAGCGTCCATTGCACCTGCAACGGCCACGTGACGGCGTCGGCGTAGTCGCAGGCGGCGCGCAGCAGATCCGCGGGCTCGATCTTCGGCGCACGTGGAAGGAGTTCCGCACGCAACGTGGCGTCGGTCGTGTGCAGGCTGAGCGCGAGCGCGGGCCGCACGGAATGCGCGAGCAGGCGCTCGAAAACGGCCGGATCTCCGACGGTCGAGAACACGAGCTGCTTGTGCGCGAGCTCGCCCGGACCCCCGAGCCACGTGAGCGCCTCGAGCACGTTCTCGAGGTTGTGCGCGGGCTCGCCCATGCCCATCAGCACGATGCGCCGCACCTTCGCGCGCGCGCGGGCGAGCGCGACCTGCGTGAGCATCTCCGCCGTCGAGAGCTGGCGCAGCAGGCCGCCCTCGCCGGTCTTGCAGAAGCGGCACCCGACCGCGCAGCCGACCTGCGTCGAGATGCACAGCGCCTCGCGCGCGAGCAGGACACTCTCGACCGTGGCGCCGTCGGGGAGCTCGACGAGCAGGCGCGTGGAACCGTCGGAGGACGGATGCTCCGAGCGCACTTTCGCGAGCGCGTCGAGGCGCTCCTGCAGCTGGGGGAGCAGCTCCGCGAGCTTCTTCGGCGGCGTCGGGCCGCGCTCGCCGATCTGCAGCCGCTCGCCCCGTAGCCACTGCATCCACAGCGGCCGCAGGTGGCGATCGGAGGCGCCACTGGAGCGCGCGAGCTCGAGCACGGATTGCACGTCCCGCAGCTTAACCGGCCCGGCGCGCCGCGACCGACGGGGCACGCCCGTGGAAAGAAAGGCGGCCGGCATGGCTCAGGTACCATGCCGGCCGCGCAGCCGTCATTCCGGCCTTCCCCGCAGCCTCCTGCGAGGCGGCGGCCGCGGGTTCGCGATCCCGCGGTCGAAGGAAGGCCGTGCACCCCGCTCGTC
>JAPLOE010000326.1 GCA_026692705.1 Planctomycetota bacterium | reverse complement strand
GCCCAGACGCACGCCCGAGGCCTTCGTCGGCGGGTTCTGGTCGTAGGGGATCAGGTTCTTGTTGCAGGTGAGGTCGACCGAGTGGAGCACGTTCTCGGCGTCCTTGCCGGTGAGCTTCATCGGCGTCACGTCGACGAGCATCAGGTGGTTGTCGGTCCCGCCCGACACGATGCGCAGCCCGCGGGCCGCGAGCGTCTCCGCCAGCACCTTCGCGTTCGCGCAGACCTGCGCGGCGTAGACCGCGAAGCTCTTGTCGAGCGCCTCGCGGAACGCGACGGCCTTGGCCGCGATCACGTGCATGAACGGCCCGCCCTGCCCGCCGGGGAACACGGCCGAGTTGATCGCCTTCATCACGTTCTCGTCGTTGCACACGATCAGGCCACCACGCGGGCCACGCAGCGTCTTGTGCGTCGTCATCGTGACGACGTCGGCGTGCGGGACCGGGCTCTGGTGCTTGCCGCCCGCGACGAGGCCGGCGATGTGCGCCTGGTCGACGAGCAGCTTCGCTCCCACTTCCTTCGCGATCGCCCCGAAGGCCGCGAAGTCGATGCCGCGCGAGTAGGCCGACGCGCCGGCCATGATCACGGCCGGCTTGAACTCGAGCGCGAGCTCGCGCACGCGGTTCATGTCGAGGCGCTCGGTGCCCTTCTCGACGCCGTAGCTGTGGAACTCGTAGAACACGCCCGAGAAGTTCTTCGGGTGGCCGTGCGACAGGTGGCCGCCGTGGTCGAGCGACATGGCGAGCACGCGGTCGCGCGGCTTGGCGAGCGCCATCAGCGCCGCGATGTTGGCCTGCGTGCCGCTGTGCGGCTGGACGTTGGCCTGTGCGGCTCCGAACAGCTGCTTCGCGCGGTCCCGCGCAAGGTCCTCGACCACGTCGACGAACTCGCAGCCGCCGTAGTAGCGCTTGCCGGGGTAGCCCTCGGCGTACTTGTTGGTCAGGACCGTGCCCATGGCGGCCATGACCTCGCGCGAGGTGTGGTTTTCGCTCGCGATGAGCTCGAGCTGGCCTTCCTGGCGGGCGGTTTCCTGACCGACGGCGGCCCACAGGGCGTCATCGGTCGGGCGGACGGATAGGTTCGAAGCGGTCAGGCTCGGGCTTTGCATGATGCGGCCATTGTCCCAGCCGCCGCGCGCGGTTCAATTGCGCACTCCCGGCTCCGCGCGGCTCTCCGCTCCACCCCAATCGTCCGCCCGCCTGCCCCGGGTGCCCGAGATCGCCCCCAACGACCTCCCGCTCCCGTCCGTAGGCCCCCGCCCATGTCCCACCCTCGACTCCTGCCCCACCTGTTCCTCGCAGCCGCGCTCGGGCTCGGCCTCGTCTCCTGCGATCCGAAGGGCACCGCCGCGGGCGAGCACCACGAAGGCGACGGCCACGACCATGGAGCCGAGGCTTCCGCCGACACCGACGTGCACGGGCAGGACGAGCGCGGCTTCGTGGTCCTCGACCCGCAGCACGCCGCGCACCCCAACTGGGCCGACGTCGGCGATCTGGAACTGGGCGAGGTCGCGACCGCGACCGTCAAGCTCAAGAACGTCGAGAAGACGCCGATCACGATCCAGAGCGTGCTGTCGGGCTGCTCGTGCACGGTGCCGTCGCTCTCGTGCGTCACGGAATCCGGCGAGCGCATCGAAGGCGACCCGTCGTCGACCACCGAGGCGCTGGTCGTGCCGCCGGGTGCCGTGGCGGAGCTCTCCCTGCGCGTCGACAGCCTGCTCTCGCCCGCACGCAACAAGGACAAGCTCGTCGTCGTGCGCATGAACACCGACAGCGACTTCGATCCCTACGTGACGATCGAGCTGCGCATGAAGATCGTCGCGGCCTTCCAGACCGTGCCGCCCGAGCTCGACCTCAAGCGCATCCCGCGCAACGGCGGCGGCGCGGGCACGATCCAGATCGGCGCGATCGGCGACAGCGGGCGCGGGCTCGAGCGCATCCTCGAGATGCCGCCGGGCTTCGACTGCGCGCTGGTCGAGGACCCGCCGATGGGCCTGACGCCGGTGTGGACGCTGCGCGTGCGCGTCGAAGGGCCGCTCGCGCTCGGCCCCGCCGAGAAGAAGATCGTGCTCGCCACCACCGGCCCCGGCCGGCAGGGTGAAGGCCGGCCCTACGAGATCAAGGTGCGCTGGAACGCGGTCGAGGACGTCGAGGTCGCGCCGGCGCGCATGCTGTTCCTGCGCGACGGGACCATCGGCCGCGAGGTCGCGCAGACCGAGCTCTTCGCGCGCCTGCCCGGCCAGCTGCTCTCGATCACGTCCGCCACGATCGAGGGCCCGGGCACCGAAGGCCTGATCGTGCAGCTCGAGCCCGCCCCGCCCGTCACCGACGGCCGCGCGAACCGCTGGCGCATCACCGTCGACCCCGGCGCCGGCAAGCAACTCGGCACCGTCAACGGCACCGTCGTGCTCACCACCGACGACCCCAGCTTCCCGCGCTTCGAGATTCCGATCGCACGCAAGTGAGCGCGGGGGTGTAGCCCCGCCGAAAGCGGCCTCTCGCTCTCGACCTCGATCGTCGTGACGGTCTGGCCGTAGTCACACGCTACGTCAGCGCTCGCGGGGCAACTGATCCGAGAGACGGTTCACGCGCAGCGCGAGCAGCGCGGCGGCGATGCCGCAGGCGCCGGCGGCGAGGCCCAACAGGATGAGGAAGGTGCTCGTGCGTCCGGAGTCCTCGAACATCGCGTGGCCGCCCCTGCCCCAGAGGAACACCAGGGGGACACCGGCGCAGAAGGCGATCGCGAGCAGGAGCAGGCTCGCCAGGCGCAGGCGGCGGATGCGGGATTTCAGCTGGGTGGCGTGCTCGTCCATGGGCGCGACTCTGCGGAGATCCTCGATGCGGCGCACGCTTCGCGCAAGAGCGCCGCGGGCTCCGGGCAAGCGGAGTCGACCGCAAGGAAGCGCGAACCGAGCTCGGCCCTCTCCTGTGCGATCGAGTTCACATTCCGAGGATCGAAAGCGGCCGGTGCCGCTCTACGCGACACCGGCCACAGGAAATGTTGGGCGCTCGTTCCGCGCCCGTCGGCCTCACAGGCGGACGTCGAGGAGCCAGCTCTCGCGCAGCACCGTCGGCGTCTGGGGCTGGCTGAGGTTGATGCCCCGGATCTCGGCCGAGATTCGGAAGGGAGTCTGCATCGGCGTCGCGGGGACCTGGAACTCGAAGTCGACCGCGTTGCGGTACTTCATCGCGTCATTGATCAGGTTGGACATGGCGATCAACGCCGGGCCGGACGGGGTCTCGACGAACAGGCAGACGAAGCCGAAGTCGAAGCCCCCTTGGTTGAGGCCGGTCACCTGGACGAACAGCCTGTCGTTCGCCGGCAGCGGCGAGCCGGGGTCGGTGTGGCGGACGGCGGTCAGGCCGAGCTTGCTCTGCCCCATGCGCGGTTCGTCGGTGGCGAGGCCCATCGCTTCGGGAATGACCCAGGTGTCCTTGGGGTCACCGCCGCACGTGCTCTTGACGTTGTCGGGCGTGCCGTTGTCGCCCGCAGTCGGCACCTTGCGGGGCTTGAGGCCGAAGCGCTCGGAGACCTTGAGGCCCGACTGCGTCTTCAGGGCCTGGGTCGGGACCATATGCCAGGGATTGGGTCCTCGCTGGTGGACGAGGATCTGATCGATGCCGACGGGCCAGCAGTTGTCGGAATCGGGCGTGAGGGAGAAGACCACGCGCTCGATGCCCGTAGTCGCCTCGAAATACACGGACAGCGCGTCGATCTCGAGCAGCTGGGTGGCGGGCGGTTCGGTCGGGATGTCGGGGAACAGCTCGTTGTGGGTGAAGGCGATCACCGGCGCCGACCACCGGAGCGACGTCGTCTGCCAGGTCATGCAGTAGATGGTCGAGGCGCTCGGAGGCAGACCGCCGATGGAGGCCGGGGCGAGGCCGGACAGCAGGTAGTTGCGCGTGAGCGTGAAGTAGAAGCGATCCCGCACGGGGAACATCGCCATGTCCCGACCGCGCGGGTTCTTCGAGATGACGCCCATCGCGAAGTCGTGGTTCACGACTGCGGGCGTCGGGCTGCCCGGCGGCAAGGCCTGCTGGAGCGCGAGCTGCTCGCTGGTGTACTCGATGCACACCTTGTCGACGAGCGCCGTGTTGATGCCGGTGCTGCCCTGCACGTAGTAGGACATGATGTCGCCGGCGGGATTGCGACCGCTGTTCGTGCGCTGGCGCAGCAGGCTTCCGGGCTGCCCCACCGCGACGGAATCCACCACGATCGAGAGCATGTACCAGACCTCCGATCCCATCTGAAGCTCGCCGAGCGAGGTCACCGGCGGCGTGACGTCCCCGCCGGTCGAGATGCCGCCGAACTCCGGCGTGGTCCCGGGCAAGGCCCAGCTCTGGCACAACGCGGTCATGGAGTAGTCGGGGTGAACGTCCGAGGCCGCGCCGAAGACCGGGCCCGACCAGGTCGTCGGGACTCCGCCATTCGTGCCGGCGGCGCGGATCCACAGGTTGCTCTGGCTCCCGCTCTTGACGGACAGGCCGACGGGGAGGTTGGCGAACAGGCCCTGAGAGATCTGCGGGTCGAGCCAGCCCGCCGGCGGCGGAGCGGAGTTCTGGCCGAGGACCGCGGGAGCGAGCGCCGTGGCGGCGAGAAGACAGGAACGGACGGAAGTGAGGAGGCTCATGGAGTTGGCTCTCGGATCAGGATTGCAGAAGAGTTTTCGTCGGATGGAGGCGCCGCGAGCCGGCGCCTCATCTGGAGGAAGGGTTGGCCCCGCGCGGGTCGAGGGACTCGAGCGCGTGCTTCACCGCGGCGGTGCCGTCGGCATCGAGCGTGCCGGGCAGGTGCCGCAGGAACATCTGGTGGCGCCACCAGTTCTCGGGTGACTCCGAGAGGGAGTCGGCGAGGGCCTCGAGCAGCTCCGAGGGATGGTCGTCACCGAGGGCGAGCGCGATGCGCGCCGCCGTGTCGGTCACGTAGCCGTTCTCGTCGGTGATGCGGGACGTGACGGCCTCGAAGTGCGTCAACGCGGTCTCGACGAGGCGCGCGCAGGCTTCGTCGTCGCCGGCCGCGTGCGCGTCGAGCGCGGCGTAACTCGCCACGACGCCCGACCAGTAGTCGAGCCAAGTCGGTTCCTTGGGGTCGAGCCCCGGCTCCGCATCGCGGATGAGCGCGGCGGCGACGTCGAAACGGCGCGCGGCGATCTCGATCCACATCAGATTCTCGAACAGGTGCGCGTAGTTGGGGCGCAGGTCGGTGGCGACCTCGAGGTGCTCGCGAGCCTCGTCGAGCCGCCCGAGCGCGAAGGCCGCGTAGGACGCATTGATGCGCAGCACGTGCGAGCGCGGCGCGATCGCGATGCCCACGCGCGACGCGCGGCTCGATTCCTCGAAGCGACCCAGCGCGTTGAGCAGGCGCCCCGCGATGTGCTCGGTCGTCGCCGTCGGCGCCCCAATGCGCTCGACCAGCCGGATCACGTCCGAGTAGCGCTCGAGCGCGACCCGCTCGCGCTCCGCGTCGCCCGCGTCCGGAAAGCCCGCGAAGGCGAGGTAGAGCTCTTCCGCGTGCGGAATGGCGCGCACGTCGGCCTCGC
>JAPLOE010000325.1 GCA_026692705.1 Planctomycetota bacterium | reverse complement strand
CGGCGCATGCGCTTCCTGCCGACGCTCGCGTCGTTGCTCGTCGAAGCCGCGGCGAACGGCCTGCCCGTCGTGCGTCCGATGTTCCTCGCCGACCCCAGCGACCGCGCGCTGCGCTCGGTCGACGACCAGTTCCTGCTCGGCCCCGACCTCGTGGTCGCGCCCGTGCTGCAACCCGGCGCGCGCGAGCGCACGGTGCTCTTGCCGTCGAGCCCGACCGGTGGCTGGTTCCTGCTCGACGGAGGCAAGGACCTGCTGCCCGCGGGCCGCTACACCGTCGAGGCCCCGCTCGGCCGCACTCCGATCTTCGTGCGCGCGGGACGCATCCTCGTGACGCACGCGCCCGCGCGCTCGACGGCGGCGCAGGCCGGTTCCGACCCGGAATTGCAGGTGTTCTTCGATCCGCGCCAGCGGGCCGCAGGCGCCTTCCACGAGGACGTCGGCGAGGGCGAGAAGCGCCGCACCGCCCGCACGGAACTCAGCGCGCACGTGCAGCGCGGGCGCGTCGTGATCGACGCCTTCCAGGACGGGCGCGAGGTCGTCGACCGCGCCTGGCACGTTCACGCCCACGGCGCCGCGACGCCGAAGGCCTGACGCCCCGAGCCGAAGCTCACTCCGCCGGAGCGATCGCCGGCAGCATCAGGATCGTCTCGAACGCCGGATAAGTGTGCAGCTTCAGCTTCGCACGCCCGACGAGCAGCTCGCTTCCCTCAGGACGCTGGAACGCCGGCGCGACACCGGGCCGCAGGCCCTGGCAGCCTTCCGAGCGCGTGACCGTGCGCTTGGCGAACAGCTCGCGCAGCGCGCCGTCGACCGAGCCGCCGATCAGGTTGGCGACCTCGACCATCGCGTCCTTGGTGGCGCGCTCGAGGTCCTTGTCCTTGCGGCGCAGCGCGACGACGTCGTCGGCCATCATCATCAGGTAGCAGGCGAATGCGATCGAGTCGGCCAGCGGGACGAGCAGCGCTCCGTGCGAGGCCACTCCGTCGATCGTCACGCCGAGGCGGAACGCGATGTGCACGGTCCGCTCGCCGGCGACCTTGTGGTCGCTGCGCTGGACCTTGAGCGACTCGACCGCCAGCGGGCGATCGAGCAGCATGCCCATGTCCTCGCAGATCTTCGTGAAGACATGGCTCAGGACTTCGGTGTCCTGCTCGACCTGGGTGTCCTCCGCCATCGCTCCCTCTGTTTGCCTCACGCGGCGGTCGCCGTGGCCTCGCGCCGCCAGATCTCGACCGAGATCACGCCCTGCTGGAGCTTGTAGAGCAGCATGCGATCGCGCGCCGCGGCGGCGCTGGTCGCGACGCTGTTGACGAACGGCACGCTGAGCTGGCAGCCGCCGAGCGGATCGAGCACGCGCGTCTTCACGTGCCCGGTGACCATGTTGGCGCACTCCTTGAGCGCGTCGTTGATCTCCTCGATCGACAGCGAGCTGTCGCCCGCGTCGAGCATCAGAAGCCCACGCGCGATGTCGAGCGCGCCGTCGGCGTTGCAGCGGATCGTGACGTGGCCCTCGAGCACGCCGCGGAACTCCACGACGGCCTCGCGGTCGAAGTGCACGTGCGCCAGCCCGCGCGCGGGCAGCGCCGCGGCGACGTCCACCGCGAGCGTCTCGAACTTGCCGACCATCGTCGAGAAGACCTCGGCGACGGCGTGCTCGAGCGCCTCGTGCAGGACGTCGTCTCCCGGAAGGCCCCGGGAGCCGGCTCCCGCATCAGCCAAGGTACGCCTCCAGCGCCGCACGGATCGACTCGGGCGTGAACGGCTTGGTGACATAGCCGTTGGCGCCGAGGTCGAGCGCGTTCTTCATCATGGCCTCGCCACCCTCGGTGGTGACCATGATCATCGGGAGCTTCTCCTTGGCATGCGCCGTGCGCACGGCCTTGACGAAGTCGACGCCGTTCATCTCCGGCATGTTGATGTCGGACAGGATCAGGTCGATGTCGGGGTCGCTCGCGAGCTTCGCCAGCCCCTCGACGCCGTTGCCCGCCTCGAGGACGGTGTTGCAGGGAATCTCGGCCTGGCGCAGGACGCGCGTGATGATCTTCCGCATCGTGGCCGAGTCGTCGACGATCAGGACCTTGTTCATGGTGCTTCGCTGTTGGGATTCTTGGGGGCGTGGGAGAGCGAGTGGCGGAGCGGCCTCCATCTCGCGGAGCCCGCTGCCGTCTCGTGGAATTTCGGAACGCGGCGCGGCGCTCCTGAAGCGCACGGCCCAAATCCGGTGATTCCGCGGAGGCTCCGGACGGCCCGGCGAACGCTGGCGCCGGAATTGCCTTCCCGGTGCGCGGGCGCTACTTCGAGCGCTCGAACAGGCGCAGCTGCAGCGGCCAGCCGCTGAGCGTCACGCCCTGCTCGTGCACGAGCTGCCCACAATCCGCCGCGACCGGCGCGAGGCGCGGCAGCAGCAGGTGGTTCTTGCCCGGCAGCGCCGACTTCAGGTTGCCGCCGAGGATGTTGGCGAGCTCGAGCAGCGTGGCCTCGATGTCGTCGGCGGTGATCTGGTCGACCGGGCGGCGGAAGAAGCTCGCGGCGAGCTCGCGCGCCGTGCCCGCCGGGCAGTCGAGCTGCACGTCGCCGCTCCAGTCGCCGTCGATGCCGATCGCCACGTGGTGGCTGGGACCGTCGCAGCCGCCGTGCGCGCACTGGCGATGCCGGTCGCGCAGCCCGTGGCCGATGACCTCGTTCCACACGTGCGCCACCAGCGTCTCGATGGTGCGCGAGAGTTCGGGGTTGTCCTGCATCGCGGGTCCGGGCGGCCTCAGGCGGCCTTCAGCCGGTAGCAGGCCGTGTGGAACGTGTCGGACCCGAAGTTGTCGTCGACGTTGATCGTCGTCTCGGCGGTGCCGAGGAACAGGTAGCCATCGGGACGCATCACGCGCCGCATGTTGGCGAGGATCGTGCGCTTGGTCGGCAGATCGAAATAGATCATCACGTTGCGCAGCATGATCAGGTCGAACTGCCCCATCGGGCCCCAGTTCTTCGCCGCCAGATTGAACTCGCGGAACGTGACCATCGAGCGCAGCGACTCGTCGACCTGCCACTCCAGGCCGCGCTTCTTGAAGTACTTGATCAGGAGCGGCGCCGGCAGCCCGCGGTTGACCTCGAGCTGCGTGTAGGCACCCTCGCGCGCCTTCGCAAGCACCTGCGTCGAGATGTCCGTCGCGAGGTACTGCAGGTTCCACGTCGCGAGCTCGGGGAAGTTCTCCTTGAGCAGCATGAGCATCGAGTAGGTCTCCTGACCGGTCGATGCGGCCGCGCACCAGATCGACAGGCGCTTCTCGTTCTTGCGCTTGGCGATCAGGTCGGGGAACACGCGCTTCTTCAGGTGCTCGAAGGGCGAGACGTCGCGGAAGAAGGACGTCTCGTTGGTGGTCATCGCGTCGACGACCTTCTGCAGCAACCCCGGCGTCCTGCGCATCCGCAGGTCGGAGACGAGCGCCGCCAGCGACGGCAGGCCCGCTTGCGTCGCGACCGGCCCGAGGCGCGTCTCGACGAGGTATTCCTTGCCGGCCTCGAGCACGATGGCCGACTGCTCCCGCACGAGTTCGGTGATGTACCGGAAGTCTTCAGCGGCGATCGCCATCACGCCCCCCTCGCGTAGGCGCCGCGCGATTCACGCACGCGGCGGTCGATCTCGCCCGCGATGCGCGCGAGCGGCAGGATGTCATCGGCAAGCCCCGCGCGCGCCACGGCGCCGGGCATGCCCCACACGACGCTGGTCGCCTCGTCCTGGGCGAGCACGGTTCCTCCGGCGGCACCGATCGCGGTTGCCCCGAGCATCCCGTCCTGACCCATGCCCGTCAGCACGACACACAGGGCGTTGCCGCCGTAGACGTCGACCACCGAACGGAACAGCACGTCCACGGCGGGACGGCAGAAGTTCTCCGGTGCGCCGCGGTTCATGCTCACCGCGATCGCGGTGCCCTTGCGCTGCAGCTGCATGTGGAAGTCGCCGGGAGCGATCAGGGCGAGGCCGGGGCGCACGAGGTCGCCGTCGACACCCTCGCGGACCTCGATCTTCGACTTGCCGTTGAGGTTCTGGGCGAGGTTCAAGGTGAAGCCTGGCGGCATGTGCTGCACGATCACCACGGGAACGGGAAAGTCCTTGGGGATGCAGGGGAGCACTTCGGAGAGCGCGTTGGGCCCGCCTGTGGAGACGCCGATCGCGACGACGTCGATGCGCGTGACGGGCTTGGGGCCGCGGCGCGGCGGCAGCGTCGGTCGCGGCTGGATCGTGGTGCTCGCCTTCGGAGCCAGCGCACTGGGCGCGGGCGTCGCGGCCGGAGGGGCGGACGGAGCGACGGCGCGCGGGGCAGCGGAGCGCGGCGGTGCACCGGCGAGCGCGCGAACGCGGCCGAGCAACTTCTCGCCGAAAGCGCGCGCGGACATCGAGAATTCCGCGTCGGAACGCGGGCGCAGCACGCCCTCGCTCGCGCCGAGCTCGACCGCCTGCGCGACCGCCGCTCGGCCGTCGTCGTTGTCGGGAGCGAGCGCCAGCACGCGCGAGCGCGGCAGGCTCTCGCGCAGGCGCTTGAGCGCCTCGCGCCAGTCCTCGTCGACGAGGAACAGGTCGAGCACGACCACGTCGACGCCGTCGGCCGTGCCGCGCGATAGCGCGAGGCC
>JAPLOE010000324.1 GCA_026692705.1 Planctomycetota bacterium | reverse complement strand
CGACTCGCGCTTGCTCCTCTCGTTCCCCTCTCGCCAGCACCCACCGCGGGCTCGCTCCTGTCCACGCTGTTCGGAGGAATCGACGTGAAGAAGACGCTCGCCATCGCTGCCGTTCTGCTGCTCGCGCTCACCGCCTGGTTCGGCTGGCGTCGCATCGCGAGTGCGAACCCCGATCCTTCAGGCCCGGTTTCTCTCCAGGAAACGACGCAGGTCGAACCGCCGCCTCCCGCAGCGCCGCTCCCGGCGGAAGTGCTCGCGCAACGCGAGGAAATCGCGCAAGAACAGGGGCGTGAGAGCGAAGCTCCGGCCGTCGGTCGCGCCGAGATCACGCTCCGGTGGTCCGACGGCACTCCCGCGGTCGGCGTGGGCGCGACGATGGAACTGAGCGTGCCTCGCGGCGCTCCCCAGCTGCTCGAGCGAGCGGTCAGCGACGGCGATGGCCGCGTCACATTCGCTTCGCTCGCACCCGGCCGGAATCGGCTCGCGATCGACGCGCGCGAGGAGTTCTGGCTCAAGGTTCCTGCGGACCGACTCCTGCAGCAAGCCGTCACGCTTGCCGCAGGCGAGAACGTGCGCGGGAAGGTGATCGACACGCGTGGCCAGCCCATCGCCGACGCCCGCATCGTGTTCGACAGTCGCAACGGCTGGGCGCCGGTGATCGAAGTCGCGGGGAGCACCGACGCATCCGGTGAGTTCTTCCTGCGCGACGTCAATCCCGACGTCGAGCTCGGCGCACGCGCCGTAGGTTTCGTTCCCTCGCCGCTGCTGCGCGTGCAGGACTTGCCAGCACGCTCGGGGGATCGTCGGATCGAGTTCCGACTCGAATCCGGGCGCGGGCGGCTCGTGGGGCGCGTGCTCGCCCCGGATGGAACTCCGTTCGCCGGCGCGAGCATCGTCGCCGGCCCCCGCAACGGTCACATCGTGCCGAGTCCGCTCGGTGGCAACGCGACCGCGCCCCAGCGTCGGGCGACGACGAGCGGCGCCGACGGCCGCTTCGAGATCGGAGACTCGCTCCCTTCGGGGATTCAGCCCGTTCACTGCCTCGCGCGCGGCTTCGCAGCGTGGACTGGCGAGACGAAGATTGGCGAAATCACCGAGGAAATCGTGATCCAGCTCGAGCCCGCGGCGCGCATCGAAGGACGCGTGGTCGATGCCGACGGCACTCCCGTCGCCGGCGCCGAGGTGGTGCAGTCGGTCGAGCACCTCGGAGGCTGGTTCCTCTCCGACGCGTTCCCGCCCGCACGCGACACCACCGACGCGCAGGGCTGGTTCGTGCTCGAATGGATCGGGACTGGCCCACGCGAGCTCAACGCCTGGCACGACGAGCATCGTGAGCTCGGGCGCGCACGCGCCATCGTCGAGTGCCGTGCGGGCGAGACCACGCGATGCGAGCTGCGTCTCGACCGCGGGGCGACGATCTCCGGTCGAGTCGTCGACGACCAAGGTCAGGCGCTCGCGAACTGGTACGTGGGCTCCCAGCCTTCCGACTGGATGGACCAGTGGTATCCACGCAGCATGCACACCGACGCCGAGGGTCGCTTCCTGCTCGTCAACCTCGGGCCCGGCAACCACGACCTCTCCGTGCGGACTCCCAATCTCTCGGCCGCGCGCCTCGAGCTGAAGTCCGTCGCTCCCGGCACGCGCGATCTCGAGCTCGTCATCCCCGGTGCGCACACGAGCGAAAGCGCGCTCACGGGGCGCATCGTCGCAACCTCCGTCGATCTGCTCGCGGGACTCGAGCTCACGCTCTGGAGGGTTGGCCAGAACGAGGGACGTTTTCTCGAATACGACGCGAATTCCGGCCAGTTCCGTGGGCAGGCTCTCCCCGGTCAGTACCGGCTCGAGATCACGCGCAACGGCGCCAACGTCGCCGCCGTGCCGAGTTTCGAGGTGCGCGAGAACGAGTCTGCGGACCTCGGCGACATCGCTCTTGGCGAGCGGGGCCCGGTGGAGCTCGAGCTCGTGGGATTGGAAGCTGCGGAACTGGCCCGAGTTCGCGTGCGGCTCGTGCGCGAGGGCCTGCGCGAGGTCTGGCTCTCGAACGAGAACGGCCGGGCTTTCGCGGCGGAAGTGCTCAGCGGGCGCTGGGAACTGCGCACGATGGATGCGGAGCTGGAACTCTCGCCGAGCGTTCTCGAGGTCCAACCCGGCGCGCCGACGCGGGTCCAGGTCGAGGTCAGGCCGAAGCGGCGCTGACGGGCGCGCTCACTTGAGACTCAGCTTGAGCCGCTTCACCTGCGCCGTGATCTCGCCGCTCTCCGGAGCGTAGTCGAGCATCCGCACGCGGAAGAAGATCGAGCGCGAGCCGTCGGCGTGCTCATCGACGAAGTGGCGGCCGTCCCAGCCCAGCGGCGCCGCGGGAGGATCGATGGCCTCGAGGCCCGCGATAGCCTTCGTCGTGCGCACCTCGGCCGTGAACACGAGTTCCTCGGCGTTTCGGCCGTGCTCACCGTCCCAACGAGCCTCCACGCCCACTCCCGGCGCGCGGTAACCGAACAGCTTCGGCGAAGCCACGTACTTCCAGTCCGTCGGAACGTGCTGCTCGACGCGCGTCCACTCCGCTGGCCCGCGCAACGTGATCTCGCTTCCGCGCAGCTCGGCCTCGGCAGCGGTCTTGCGGGGTTTTCCCGGGAGTTTCAGGCGCAACGCGGGGTCGCCGTAGAGCGCCACGTTGTGCAGCTGGTACTGGTGCATCCCGCGGTCGAGCTCGTCGCGCGAGAGCGCGCTCACCGTCATGCGGTTGAGCGCGAAACGGTGCGCGGAGCCGAGGCTCTCGCCCGCGAGCACCGCGTTCCAGAACTCGCTGCGGTAGAGCTCGTGCTGCGCGACCGTGCGCCGCACGTCGCCGACGAACGCGACCGCACCGTTGCGCAGGAGGCGCAGCGCGACCGAACGATGCTCGGGATCCTGATCGAGCGAGGCCGGGCTGCAACCGGCGGTCTCGACGACACACGGCGCGACCAGCACGGCGGAATCGTGCAGGTACGTCGAGCCGAGTTGCATCCACGACGAGTGCGCGCTGTGGACGAAGGCGGCGACGCGCGTCAGCGGCGAGCCAGCCTCGAGCGGCTTGTCCGTTCCGTGGTGCACGGGCTCGCTGAAGCCGACGTTCGTGAACACGGGCCCGCACACCTGCTCCCACTCGGCTATCCCGACCGACTTCGCGAGCTCGGGCGCGAGCAGCCGCTCGTAGGCGAGGCTCCGCGCCGCGAGCAGCGTGCCCGCGTGCGTGCTCTCCGCGACGAAACGCCCGAAGGCGAGCTCGACGAACGGATCGGCGTCGGTGTTCGCGTACTCGAGGTCCGAGACCGGATCCTCGTCGATCCCCTGCCCCACTGGCGCGGAGATCATCGGCAGGGCATCGGGAAACGCCGCGAGGCAGAGGAACTCGAGCTTTTGGCCCAATTTCCCGCGGAATTCGGCCAGGGCCACACGCACCGCCGCGACGTCCGGCGCGGCCCCGGCGCTCGCTTGAATCGGCAGCACGGCTCCGTCGCGACCGGCAGCGAGCACCGCCGCGGCGAGCGACAGCTTGCGCACGTGCCCGGCCTCACGATCCCAAGGCGCAGCGACCGCGAGGTACTCGATCGCCAGGTCGTGCTGCTCCATCCAGCGCGCAACGTCCTCGGTCGACTTCAGCCGCACGATCTCGCGCAGTTCGAGGGCCTTCGAGCCTTCCTCGACCTTCCCCACGAGCACGAGCCGCTTCACCTCGAGCTTCGCGAGCGTCGCCCGCGTCGCCTCCGACGCTCCCGCCTCCCCACAGAACAAGAGCGGCGCGCGCAGGCGTGCCGCGAGCACCGCCGCAGCGAGCGCCGACTCGTACTCCGACTCCGCGCAGGCCACCGCCGTCGCGCTCTTCGTGAAACAACGCTCCGCGATCGCACAGGCCGCCGTCTCGGCCGAAGTCACCGCGAGGCGCTCGTTCACGAACGTCCCTGACGTCTTCGCCTCGTCGCCGCCACCGATCCACAGCAGCCGCTGCGTTGCGGAACGCGCGAGGAAGTCGAGCGTCTCCGGTGCGAGCGGCGCTCCTGGCGCGACCGAGAGCACGCAGGCGTCGCTCGCGCTCGCCGCGGAAACGCCAGCGAGGAACGCGAGATCCTCCCACGCGGCGCCGGCCGGCATCGGCACGATCAACGCCTGCGGCAAAGGCCTCGGTGCCTGCGCCGACGCCGGCGCAGCGAGCCCTGCGATCAGCACGAACGCCCGGAAGAACGCAGGAAATCGCAATCGAGCGTGCAGCGTCGCCATGGAGGCTTCGGAGCCTAGCGCAGCTCGCGCCCTCGCGCGGCCCCGAGCCTCCCGAAGGCGCTTGCGCGTCTCTTACGGCTCCGCTCGGACGCCCGCCGGAATGCGCGGCCCGCTCCCAGTTCGATCCTCCGGAAATCTCGCGACGCCGCGCTGGACCGGGTTCCCGTTTCGGCCAAAGCGCCTAGCCTTTCGCGCTCCCCCATCCACCACCCCGATCCAAAGAGGTCCGTCGTGAGCACTCCCGTCCAGAAGGTCCCCACCGGGCTCGAAGGCCCGATCCCGCACCTGTGCGTCAAGAACGCGGCCGCCGCGCTCGACTTCTACGTCAAAGCCTTCGGCGCCACCGAGATCTGCCGCATGCCGAGTCCCGACGGTCGGCTGATGCACGCAGCCTTCCTGCTCGACGCGCACACGGTGTTCCTCGCCGACGACTTCCCCGAGTACTGCGGCGGCCGGGAGCGCAACCCGCTCGCGCTCGGCGGCGCCTCGGTCACGATCCACCGCTACGTCGCCAACTGCGACGCGGCGATCGAGCGTGCGGTCAAGGCCGGCGCGACGCTCGTCATGCCCGCCTCGGACATGTTCTGGGGCGACCGCTACGGCCTCGTGAGCGATCCCTTCGGCCACCAGTGGGCCTTCGCGACGCACATCAAGGACATGACGCCGGACGAGATGATGCAGGCGATGCAGGCCTGCATGTCGGAGCCCGCTCCGAAGTAGTCGCGGAGCCCGGTGCGCGCTCCGGTCGGGCCCCGCGCCCGGCCGGAACGCGAGAACCGGCGCGACGGCGGCTAGGATGTCGCCGTGAGCGAGCCGACCCCGCGCCTGCGTTTCCAGCGCCACCACCGCGTCGTTCGCAAGGGCGATTTCCAGCGCGCCTACGCGAACGGCTCGCGCGCGCGCGGCGAGCAGTTGGTCGTCGTGGCGGCGCCGAACGGGCTCGAGCACCCGCGGCTGGGCCTCTCGGTCGGCAAGGCGATCTGGAAGGGCGCCGCGCAGCGCAACCGCGTGCGCCGCATGTTCCGCGAGGCGTTCCGGCTCGAGCAGCACCGCCTGCCCGCGGGCTACGACCTCGTGCTGATCCCGGGGAAGCCGAAGCTCGAGCCCGAGATGGAAACGCTGCGCGCCGAGCTCGTGCGGCTCGCGCGCAAGGCCAGCGAGCGGCAGAAGGCGAAGGTCGCGGCACCGAAGGAAGGCGGATGAACGCGCTCGGCCGGCTGCTCGCGCTTCCGGTGCGGTTCTACCGGCGCTTCCTGTCGCCGCTGAAGCCGCCGATGTGCCGTTTTTCGCCGACGTGCAGCCAGTACGCGATCGAGGCCTTCGAGCTGCACGGGCCGCTTGTCGGGCCCTGGCTCGCGCTCAAGCGCATCGCGCGCTGCCACCCGTTCTGCGAGGGCGGCCACGACCCGGTCCCGCCGCGCCGAGCGCGCTGAACGCGGCCGGGGGCTGGAGGTGGACGAAGCGCGCGCGCGGCCCCATGCTCTTGCGCCATGACCGCCCGCATCCCCCTCTTCGCCCTCGTTTCCCTCGCCTCCCTCGCCGCCTGCCAGACCGGTTCCGGCGGCACCACGAAGCCGCGCCGCGACGGCACGCCGCTGCCCGTGCTCGCGCAGCGTGACGAGCTGATCCAGCCCGGCGAGAAGCACTTCGCGCACCTGTGGCAGCTCACGCGCCGCGGCAACAACGCCGAGGGCTACTGGAGCTTCGACGGGCGCAAGCTCGTGATGCAGCGCGAGGTCGACGGCACGTGCGACCGCATCTTCGTGCTCGGCCTCGACGACAAGGACACCAACGAGCTCGGCCTCCTGCAGGTCTCCAGCGGCGTCGGCGTCACCACGTGCTCCTACTTCATGCCCGGCGACCACGAGGTGATCTACGCCTCGACGCAATCGGGCCAGGATTCCTGCCCCGCGCGCCCCGACATGTCGGACGGTTACGTGTGGTCGCTGCACGCCGAGTACGAGATCTACGTGCAGGAGCTCGCGACGAAGGCCGAGCGGCGCATCACCGACTCGCCGGGCTATGACGCGGAAGCGACCGTCTCGCCGAAAGGCGACCGCATCGTCTTCACCAGCACGCGCTCGGGCGACCTCGAGCTGTGGACGAGCGCGCTCGACGGCAGCGACCTGCACCAGGTCACCAACGAGCTCGGCTACGACGGCGGCGCGTTCTTCAGCCACGACGGCAAGCGCCTCGTGTTCCGCGCCACGCGCTTCGACGAGGAAGGCATCGGCTCGCGCGAGCGCTACCGCGACCTGCTGCTCAAGAACAAGATCCGCCCGCACCAGCTCGACATCTACACCTGCGACGTCGACGGCTCGAACCGCCGCAAGGTGACCGACCTCGGCGGCGCGAGCTGGGCGCCGTTCTTCTTCCCCACCGACCGGCGCATCATCTTCTCGACCAACCACCACGACACGCGCGTGCCGCAGGTGGAGTTCGACCTGTTCGCCATCGACGACGACGGCCGCAACCTCGAGCAGATCACGACCTACCAGGGCTTCGACAGCTTCGCGATGTTCTCGCCCGACGGCGAGTGGCTCGTGTTCGCCTCGAACCGCGGCGGCACCGAGGCGGGCGAGACGAACCTGTTCCTCGCGAAGTGGAAGTGATGCGGCCGAGCGCTACTGCGCCTCGCGCGTGGTGAGCGTGAGCCGCACCTCTTCGGTCTTGCCGTCGCGCTGGAAGCGCGCGAGCACGACGTCGCCGGGCTTGTAGGTCTGCAGCGCGTACATGAAGTCCTGCATGGACTCGATCGCGATGTCGCCGACCTGCACGAGCACGTCGCCCGCGAGCATTCCGGCCTTTTCCGCCGGGCTTCCGGGCGAAGTGCCCGCGAGCAGCACGCCCTTGCCCTCGAACGAATACTCGGGAACGCTGCCGAACCACACGCGGAAGCCACCGGCGCGCGCCTGACCGGGCTGCGCCGCCGCGGGCGCGGGCGGCTCGACCCAGGCGAGCTTCGGAGCGTCGGTCACACGCCGCGTGAGCTCGAGCACGAGCCGCGCGACCTTCGCCGCACCCTCGGCCTCGAAGCGTTCGGCGTCGTCGGAGGGCTTGTGGTAGTCGGGGTGCAACCCGGAGAAGAAGTGCACCGCGGGAATCTTGCGCTTGAGGAACGTCTGGTGGTCGCTGCCGCCGACACCTTGCCCGGAGAGCGAGACGTCGAGCGTGAGTCCGCTCGCGGGTCCCAGTTCCGCGAGCCACGCCGCGAACGGTTCCGCGGAACC
>JAPLOE010000323.1 GCA_026692705.1 Planctomycetota bacterium | reverse complement strand
TCGACGCAGGCCGCTGTTTGCCGAAAAAATTGCTCTGGCTCCGTATTCCGCGTTGCCGCGACGATTTCGCGTTGGCGCGGCGGCGCGCTCTCGCGCTCCCTCACTGCCAGAAGTAGTGCCAGCCCGCGTCGAGCTTCACGCTCTCGCCCGGGGCGAGCTTCACCTTCCACTTGAACTCCCCGAACCCGTTGAAGCGGAACCACCAGTAGGGCCAGTTCCACCAGCTCCACCAGCTCACGCCGCGCAGCTCCGAGCCGAGGCTGGCGAGGTCGAGCTGGCTGAGCTTGCCGTCCTGGCCGACGGAGTCCGCGAGGCCGAGCACGCGCCGGCTGACCTCGAGGTCGACCGCCTGAGCCTTCTCGTTGCGCAGCGTGACGCTGCCCGTGATGTCGATGCGGCCGTAGCTCGATCCGTTCCAGCGCTCCGCGTCCGCCTTGCGGCCGGCCTCGCGCTCGTCGAGCTCGACGCAGACGTCGATCGCCGGGTTGATCTTCAGGTCCGTTTCGACGCCCCTGGGCGCGTAACGCATCTGGCCCTGCGCGAGCACGCGGCCCCGCGAGAGCACCAGCGCCGGCGCGGTCGTCAGCGGCGCATCCGACGTGTTCTTGAGGCGCAGCACGTGCATGACCTTCGGCGCCGCGAGTGCCTTCGCGAGTTCCATCACGCGGTCGGACTGCAGCTGCTCGCGCATCTGCATCGGCGGCGCGAACGGGACGTCGAGCGTGTACACGTCGCGGTAGTCGAGCTCGAACTCGCGCAGCGGCAGCACCATTCGCTCGCCCTTCGCCAGCGTCACGTGCTGCACCGTGAACACGAACAGGTCCTCGGCCGCCTCGCTGCCCGCGGGCACGCTCTCCGCCGGCCCTTCGGCCTGCAGCGCGGAATACCCCGCCGCCTGCGTGCGCAGCGAGTTCGACAGGAATTGCGCCGTGTTCTGGCCAAAATCCATCGCCGCCGCCACGCGCGCGAGCTCCTGCTGCAGCGAGATCGGATCGAGCAGGCCCTTGAACTCGAAGCTCGGCACGCCGACGACGAGGTTCACCGTCGCGTCCTTCAGGTCGATCAAGTCGTTCTGCAACGACGCCTCCATCTGCACGCGCGCCTTGCCTTTACCGTCGATGTCGAGCTTGTAGCTCGGCACCCAGCGCAGCCCTTCCTGCACGTACACGACACCGACCTTCGAGTCCTTCGCCACGCTCTCGAGCTTGAGCGTCAGCCGTTCCTGGCGTTCCTTGCGACGAATCGTGCGCGCCGGCTGGCCCTCGATCTCGATCCAGCGCACGCCGTGCAGTTGCAGCGCGCGCGAGCCCGTCTCGCCCTCGAGCACGACCACCGACGCATTGCCGTCCGAATCGTTGCGCCGCGGCAACGGCCGCAACACACCGCTGAATTCCTCGCCGGTCGCATCCTTGATGCGCGCCTTGCGCCCGACGTTGGCCTCGACGAGCTGCTGCAGGTCGAGCGCCTCGACGTCGCGCTCCGTCTCGACGTACCCCGCCTTCGCGTGCACGAGCCGCGCCCCGCCCGTCGCGTAGGGCCAGAACGTGCCGAGCACCGGCGTCGGCAGTTCGGTGAGCACGACCTCACCCCCTTGCGGCGCCTCCTGCTCGCGCAAGACGTACGCGTGGCCGTCCTTGAACACCGTCACCTCGCGCACGGGCAACGCCTTGTCCTGCGTGACCGCGGCGACGGCGGCCTGCGGGCGCGCGAGCGCACAGGACGGGAACGAAAGCACGAACGGAACGAGCAGCGTCAGCGGTTTCATCAGTCGTTTTTCCCTTGTCTGCGGCCGGTTGGGTGCCGCGCGAGCATCAGACGGACGCCGCCAGCGTTCCGTTGTGACGCCCAAGTAACAAGGTGGGGCCGCTAGGATGCGCGCCAGCCCCTGGAGCCCCACGCATGCACCGTCGCCCTCTCGTTCTCCTCGCCCTGCTCGCCGCCGCCTGCCAAGGGGAGCCGCAGCCTGCGCCGACCCCGGCTCCGGTCGAGGTTCGTGCGCCCGCGCCCGCCACCGAAGCGCTCTTCGACGGCGCGACCTTGGCGAACTGGGACGGCGATCCGCGCTTCTGGCGCGTCGAGAACGGCTGCATCGTCGGCGAGAGCACCACGGCGAACCCGTGCAACGCGACGACGTACCTGCTGTGGCGCGGCACGCCCCTCGACGACTTCGAGCTCGCGCTCGATTTCCGCCTCACGGGCGGCAACAGCGGCGTGCAATTCCGCAGCGAAGACCGCGGCGGTTGGCAAGTCGCGGGCTTTCAGGCCGACCTCGAGGACGGGCCGAGCTGGACCGGTTGCCTGTACGAACAGGACGGCGCCGGTGTCGTCGCGACACGTGGCGAAGAAGTGCTGCTCGACGGCAACGGCGTGCGCAAGGAGCGTTTTGGCGACGGCGCGAAGCTGCTCGAGCTCGTCAAGCCGCGCGAGTGGAACCGCTATCGGATCGTCGCGCGCGGCGAGCGCGTCGAGCTCTCGATCAACGGCACGCTGTTCACGAGCGTCGTCGACCTGCGGCCCGAGCGCCGGCTCGCGGGCCTGATCGCGCTGCAGCTGCACGCCGGCCCGCCGATGAAGACGGAGTTCCGCAACTTCGAGCTGAAGCGCCTGCCGAAGTCCGTCGCACGCGCCGCCGTCGCGCCCACGCCGAAGCCGGAGCCCGCGACGCCCGGTGCGCAGCGTTTCTCGCCGAATTACCAAGGCACCAAGCCCAACTGGATCTGGTCGAGCGCCGATTCGCCCGACTCGGACACGATCGTGCTCGCGCGGCGTTTTGAGCTCGCGACGCCGCCCGTGCGCACGCTGCTGCGCGGCAGCGCCGACAACCACGTGCGCGTGTTCCTGAACGGCAAGCTCGCGCTCGAAAGCGACGACTGGGCGCAGGCGCTGGAAGTCGACGTGTCGAAGCTCGTGCAGGATGGCGACAACGAGCTGGTCGCGCTCGCGTGGAACGAAGGCGGTCAGGCCGCCGCGTGGTTCGAGCTCGTCGCCGAGCGCGACGGCGCGCGGCCGCTGCGTGTGCTCAGCGACGGAAGCTGGACCGCGCAACGACTCTCGATCCACACCGATCGTGCGACGTGGACTCCTGCGAGCCTCGATCCCACCCGCTATTCGCCCGCGCACGTCGTCGGCGCGTTCGGAATGGCACCGTGGGGACTGCTCACGTTCGGTTCGCCTGCCGTCGTCGCCGATGAACGCGCGCTGCCCGCCGAGGACCTCGTGCTGCTGCCCGGTTTCCGCGCGGAATTGCTGTATTCCGTCCCGAAGGCGCAGGAAGGCTCGTGGGTCTCGCTGTGCGAGGATCCCGCCGGCCGTTTCTACACGAGCGACCAGTACGGCGGCATGTTCCGCATCACGGTCGGCGCGACGGCGGCTGACACGAAGGTGGAGCCCGTGCCGCTCGAAATCGGCAGCGCGCAGGGCCTGTGCTGGGCCTTCGACTCGCTCTACGCCGTCGTCAGCGAGAGCTCCGGTGGTGACAATGGCCTCTACCGCCTGCGCGACACGAACGGTGACGACGTGCTCGACGAGGTCAAGCTGCTGCGCGCGATGGGCAGCGGCGGCGAGCACGGGCCGCATGCGGTCGTGCTCAGCCCCGATGGCACGGGCCTGTGGATCGTCGGTGGCAACCACACGCCGCTGCCGGAGCCGATCGACGTGTACTTGCGGCCGAAGAACTGGGCCGAGGACATCCTTTTGCCGCGCATCGAGGACCCCAACGGTCACGCCGTCGGCATCCGCGCGCCCGGTGGCTGGATCGTCGTCACCGACTCGGAAGCCAAGCGCTGGACGCTCTTCTGCGCGGGTTTCCGCAACGCCTACGACATCGCGTTCAACACCGACGGGGAACTCTTCACGTTCGACTCCGACATGGAGTGGGACATCGGCACGCCGTGGTACCAGCCCACGCGCATCTTCCACTGCGTGAGCGGCGCGGACTACGGCTGGCGCGGCGGCCCCGGCAAGATGCCGCCGGATTACCCCGACACTTGGCCGAGCGTCGTCGACATCGGCCTGTCCTCGCCGACCGGCGTCACGTTCGGCACCGGCGCGAGGTTCCCGCAGAAGTACCAGCGCGCGATGTTCGCGCTCGACTGGGCCTACGGGAAGGTCTACGCCGTGCACATGGAGCCCAAGGGCTCGACGTACACGGGCACGTTCGAGGCGTTCGCGAGCGGCCGACCGTTCCCCGTCACCGATGTGGTGATCGCGAAGGACGGCGCGATGTACGTGACGACCGGCGGGCGCCGCACGCAGTCGGGGCTCTATCGCATCACGTGGGCGGGAGAGCCAGTAGCGGTAGACGCGCTTGCGGCCGACAAGTCGGACCAAAGGCGGTTCCAACAGCGGCGCGATTGCGAGGGCTGGCACGGCGGGTTTCCCGATGACAAGTTCTTCAAGTCAGATGTCGGCGGCTCGTTCACGTTTGAGCTGGCGACCGGAGACGCTTTCGTGCAGCGGGCGGCTCGGCTTGTTCTTCAACAGATCGACCCGAAGAGCGGATACGGCGAATACACGGACTCGCAGTCCCTGATAGCTCTGCTCAACTCGCATCCACAGGAGTACGGTGGCGCCGTCGTCAACGCTCTCGAAGCGTCGTTCCAGTCTCCACTCAAGAACATCCTCGTCGAGAAGCTGCGCGTGACCGCGCTCGCCCTCTGCCGCGCTCCGCAGACGAAGGAAGCTCTCGTCGCGCGCGTGCGGCCACTGCTCGAGAAGCTCTATCCATATGGCTCGGCGCGCATCGATCGTGAGCTGTTGCAGGTGCTCGTCGCGCTCGACTCGCCGCGCGCCCTCGTTCCCGCGCTCGACGTGCTCGAGAGCAGCGCTGCGCAGGAAGAGCGCATCTGGGCGGCCTACTGCCTGCGCGTCGCGGGGGCGGGCTGGACGCCGGAGCTGCGCCTGCGCCAGTTCCGCGGCCTCGCGAGCCTGCTCGCGGTCGCCAAGGGCGGCCACAGCCTGCGCAAATACATCGAGGAAATCCGCCGCCAGAGCGCCGAGTTCCTCGACGACGAGGCGCACGAGCTCGTCGCGCCGTTCCTCGAGGCTCCCAAGCCCGTCGCCGCTTCGGCGCCGGCCGTCGAGCCCATGAAGTTCGTGCGCACGTGGACGCGCGAGGAACTGGGCACGTTCGTGCGCGAGCCGCTCGTCGCGCGCAACTTCGAGCGCGGCCGCGAGCTCTTCACTCGCGCGCGCTGCGCCGAATGCCACCGCATGGCCGGCGAAGGTGGCGGCACCGGGCCCGACCTGACCGGCGCGGGCTCGCGCTTCAGCCGCTCGGACTGGCTCGACAACCTGCTCGAACCCTCGAAGGTCATCAGCGACCAGTATCAGGACACCGAGGTGCTCACCACCGACGGCGAGTTGTACGTCGGCCGCATCGAACGCGACGACTCGAGCGGCATCACGCTGCGCCGCCTGCCGCCGCAGGAGGACACGATCGACCTCGCGCGCGAGCAGATCGAACGCCGCCGCCTCTATCCCTACTCGCGCATGCCCGCGGGCCTGCTCGACGTGCTCTCCGAGGACGACGTGCGCGACCTCGCGGCCTACGTGCTCTCCGGCGCCAACCCGGCCTCGCCAGAGTTCTCCAAGCCGTGAGCGACGCCCTCGAGCCGGTCCTCGTCAGCGCCTGCCTCGTCGGCGTCGAGTGCCGCTACGACGGCCGCCACAACAAGGACGGCGTGCTCGAGCGCGAGCTCGCCTCGCGCGGCCAGCGCGCCGTCCCTTTCTGCCCCGAAGAGCACGGCGGTCTCCCGACTCCGCGCCCACCCGCCTGGATCGAACGCGACTCCGCCGAAGCCGTGCTCGACGGCCACTCGCGCATCGTCACCGACTCCGGCGCCGACGTGACCCCCCACTTCCGCGCCGGCGCCGAGGGCGCGCTCGCCCTCTGCCAGCTCCACGGCATCCGCTCCGCCTTCCTCAAGGAACGCTCGCCCTCCTGCGGCACCTGCCACACCCACATCGCCGGCTCCCTCACCGCCGGCCCCGGCCTCACCACCGCCCTGCTCCAACGCCACGGCATCTCCGTCACCGGCATCGCCGGCCGCCGCGAATAGCGGTCACTTTCGGCCCGGGCGCGCGAAGGCGCCGAACTTGAAGGCGGGGCTCTTCGGGAGCTGGCGGAAGTTGCCGGCGGCGAGGTCGATGAAGAGCGGGGCGGCGCCGGAGAGGCCGTCTTTTTCGGGTGTGGGGAGTGCGGGAGCGGGGCGCGAGACGGAATCCTCGCAGTGCCAGAAGTTGCGCGCGAACTCGAAGGTCTGGGGCGCGGTCGCGTCGCCGACGTTGACGGCGGTGCGCAGCTCGTCGGAGCCGTAGACGATCAGGTTGTCGGTGAAGACGCCGTTGCGCGAGGGCACGAAGCCGGGCTCGCGGGTCTCCTGCAGGATGCGCGCGAGCCACTTGCGCGGCCGCACGAACGTGTTGAAGCGCACGGTGGCGCCGTCGACGCCGACGAAGGCGAGCGGAGCGAGGGAGCCGGTGAATGTGCAGCCCTCGACGGTGATGGCGCGGGCCTCGAAACCCGCCGGTTTCGGCCGGAAGAACGCGAGTCCGGTCGAGCCGCCGAGGTTGACGGCGCGCTGGCCGGCGTCGACGAACGTGCAGTCGCGCAGGGTCACGTCGTGGGTGCCGCCCTTGAGCTGCACGCCGGTCGCGGCGGCGTTCTCGTCGCGGTCGCGCACGGTGCATTCGAGGAGCAGGCCGTCGTGGCAACCGACCATGTCGACGGCCGATCCTCCGCGGCCCCAGCGCTCGACCGTGCAGGCCTCGAGGCGGAAATCCGCGACGCCGGAGAGCTTGATGCCGTCCTCGTTGCCGCCGCGCCCGCAGTCGCGCACGGCGAGCCCGCGCAGCACGAGGTGGTGCGCAGAATGGTCGAGCGCGCCGCCGTCGTCGATGTTGAGGCCGTTGGCCGGCGCTCCGCGGATCTCGAAGTCGGCGAGCACGAGGTGCTGCGGGGCCTGCAGGTGAAGACCGCCGGTGAACACGGCGGGTTGTTTTGGGTCGGCGGAGCGCAGCTCGATCGGTTTCTCCGCGCTGCCGCGGATGCGCTCCGCGCTGAAACCTTCGTAGTCGCCGGAAGAGAGCAGCACGCAGGTGCCGGGTCTTGCATCGCGCAGCGCCGCGCGCAACTCGGCGGTCGTGGAGACACGCACGTCACCGAAAGGGATGGACCCGAGCACGAGTGCGGCGAGACACATGGCGTTGAGCGCGAGAAT
>JAPLOE010000322.1 GCA_026692705.1 Planctomycetota bacterium | reverse complement strand
AGGAGAAGCTCGCGCACTACTGCAAGGCCTGCACGGACGTCGAGTACGAGTACCCGTTCGGCTGGGGCGAGCTCGAGGGCATCGCCTGCCGCACCGACTTTGACCTCAAGAGTCACGGCGCGGCCTCGGGCAAGGACCTCTCGTACTTCGATCCCGAGTCGAAGGCGCGCTACATCCCGTGGGTCGTCGAACCCGCCGCCGGCGTCGACCGCACGGCGCTGACCTTCCTGATCGACGCCTACGAGGAGCAGGTGCTCCCCGATGGCGACGTGCGCACCGTCCTGCACTTCCACCCCGAGATCGCGCCGGTGACCGTGGCCGTGCTGCCGCTCGTCAAGAAGGAAGGCATGCCCGAGAAGGCGGCCGAGATCGACAAGATGCTGCGGCAGGCGCGCTACACGACCTTCTACGACGAGAGCGCCGCCATCGGGCGCCGCTACCGCCGTCAGGACGAGATCGGCACGCCGTTCTGCATCACGATCGACGGCGAGACGATGAAGTCCGACGTCGTCACGGTGCGCCACCGCGACTCGATGCAGCAGGAGACGGTGCCCGTCGCCGAGCTGCGTTCGTGGCTCGAGCGCGCCATTCGTTCCTGGAAACGCCCCGGCTAGTCCGCGGCCGCTCGATTTCCGCGCCGCGCTCCGGCCTGGCCGACCTTTTCCTGTCGTGAGCCTCGTGGGCCGGGGCGGAGCTCCAGCCACCGGCCTCGGTCCGCCGAGGCCGTGACCTGGGCCCGCGGCGAAGTGCAATTTCCTTCTGTAGCGCGGGAGAAACTGGCCTTTCTGGCTCCGGGGCGGGGGAGGAAAGAGCTTCCAGCCGCGCACGCGGCGGGATGGGCCAGAATGCGAATTCCTTGGGAAGGCTGATTCCCGCCGCACGTTCCGGCCGATCTGGGGCCGCAAAGGAACGGTGGGCCGGTCTCGTGGGGAGACCGGGCTCGCTCGCAAGCGATGGGGAACAAGGAACGCAAGTCCAAGGGGCGCCGCCGCGGCGGCTTCGCGCTCGTCGAGGTGCTGGTGGCCTCTGGCGTGCTGACGATCGCCGTCGTCGGGATGGCTGGCGCGATGCTCTCTTCGATGGCGCTGCAGCGCAGCGAGTCGGAGAGCACGCTCGCGCGCCTCGCCGCGCAGCAGACGCTCGAGAACATGCAGTCGGTGGACTTCGCCGAGGTCTGGGCCTGCTACAACGCCAGCACCGCGGACGACGCGGGCCTTGGCACCGCGGCCCGCGGCGCGACGTTCGTCGTGCAGGGCCTGACGCCCGTCGAGGGCGATGCGGACGGGCGCTGCGGCACGATCGAGTTCCCGACCGTCAACGGCGTGCTGCGCGAGGACGTCGTCGACGCCGCGCTGGGCATGCCGATGGACCTCGACGCCGACGGCGCCATCGACACCGCCAGCCACGCCTCCGACTACACGCTCCTTCCCGTGCGCGTGCGCGTCGACTGGCGCGGCCCGTCCGGTCCGCAGACCTACCAGCTGGAGACCATCCTGTGCTTGCGCATCAATTCCTGAGGCATCGCTCGCTCGGCGCCCCGCGCGGCCGCCGCGGCCATTCGATCGTGGAGGTCACGATCGCCGCCACCGTGCTCATGTCCGTGTTCGGCGCCGTAGGCGTCGTCACGCAGCGTGGCGCGCGCGTTTCCGAGGAGGGCATCAGCTCGACGACCGTCGAGAATGCCGCGCGGCGCGCCGTCGACCGCGTCGCTTCCGAGCTGACCAACTGCCAGGCAGCGAGCCTGCCGTTGCCGCCCGCCAGCCAGCGTGCGGCGAACTTGATCGAATTCCAGCGGGCCGAGGGCTACGCCGGCGGAAACGTGCTGCTCTCCAACGAGCGCCGGCTGCTGCGGGTGGCGAGCCCGGGCGACGCCAACGACGGGCTCGACAACGACTCCGACGGACTGGTCGACGAGGGGGACCTCGTGCTCATTCCCGACACGTCCGACCCCGACTCGCCCAACGTCGTGCTCGCGACGGGCGTGGCGGAAATGACGGCCGGCGAGATCGCCGGCAACAGCGTCGACGACAACGGCAACGGGCTCATCGACGAGCCCGGCGTGAGCTTCGTGTGGGACGCCAACGGCCTGGTCGTGCGGATCCTGGTGACCCTGCAGCGCGTGGGCGCGCAGGGTCAGGTCTACACGCGCACGTCGGAGACGACCGTCGGCATCCGGAACTAGGGGAGAAGGAAAACCATGATCGTTCGCAATCGAAACCAGAAGGGCTCGGCGCTGCTCGTCTCGCTGATGGCCGTACTCGTGCTGACGGCGCTGGCGGCGGGCCTCGCCGGATACAGCGGCGCCGTGCAGAAGGAGAACCGCGTCGAGAAGGACTCGACCCGCGCGATGTACGTCGCCGAGGCCGGGCTCTCGATGGGCATCAACGCCGTTCGCACCGGCGCCATCGACGACACCGACGACCAGATCGACATCGGGAGCCAGAACACGCCGGTCGACTTCTCCGGCGGCGGCTACTGGTACTCGGTGTTCAACAACCACGACGACACGATGACGGTCGTCGCGTCGGGCATGGTCGCCGGCGAGGTGGTCTCGCTCGAGGCGGTGGTCGAGCAGTTCGGCGACGGCGTCTACGACAGCGCGCTGTTCGCCGGCAACTCCTCGAACGACGCGGCCTACGACATGAAGTTCGGCGGGACCGGCACGCAGGCCGACCGCGTCAACGGCAACATCTACAGCGGCGGCAACGTCAAGATCACGGGCGGCGCCCTGATCAACGGCCAGATCCGCGCCCACGGCTCGATCACGGGCGGCACTGGCGACACGAACAAGTCGCAGCCGATCCCGGACATCGCCGCGATGAACTACGGGACGACGGCGCACTACAACGTGAACTCGCTCTTCGCGTCGGCGACCTACGTCAACCACTCCGGCCTCGGGGGTCGCGCCTTCCAGGTTCCGGAGTCCAATCCCGCGCACATCTTCCGCAGGAACCCCAACGACCGCACGGCGAACACCAGCACGACGCCCAAGGACGACTACTTCCTCGAGGACCCGTACGAGTCCGTCAACACGAGCGCGACGGTCTCGCCCTCCAACGGCACGCGCATCACGCTCGCGGGGCACGACAACAACCCCGGTTCGAACGCCAGCCACAAGGTCTACTACATCGACGGCAACCTGTGGGTCCACAACAGCAAGCTGTTCAACTTCACGCTCTACAACAGCGGCTCGGACCCGGTGCAGCTGACGATCGTCGTGAAGGGCAACATCTACGTCTCCGACAACATCATGTACCAGAATGCGAACACGGGCGGCCTGGCCCTGATCGCGATGAAGGACTCGGCCTACACGGACTCGGGCAACATCTACTTCGGTGACCCGAGCTTCGGCACGCTCGAGCGCATGGACGCGTTCATGTACGCCGAGAACAACTTCCTCGACAACAACCTGTCGGCGACGGGCTCGGCCAAGGTGACGGTCAACGGCAACATGACGGCCGGCAACCAGGTGCGCATCAACCGCGACTGGGGCACGCAGCACAGCAAGCTGACGGTCAACTACGACGCGCGCCTGACGTCGGGCACGATCACGCTGCCGGGCCTTCCGACGGCGGCGGCCTCGGCGCAGGGCTGGAACGTGGTCGCGTGGCGCGTGGTGGCGACGCCGTGAGCGCCTCGAGGAACCGCAACGGCTGGGGCGCGCTGATCCTGTCCAGCGCGATCTCGGTGGTGGCCTTCGTGGCGGTCCCGCACTCGGACTCGTCCGAGGAGAACGTGAGCCGTCCGACGGGCCGCCGTCGGGCGACGCGTCCGGCGCCGAAGGAGAGCGCGAGCAAGCTCGAATCCGACGAACCCGCCGAGGCGCCGGAAGGCGCGGCGAACGAAGCGGAAGCCGAGCTCGCCGG
>JAPLOE010000321.1 GCA_026692705.1 Planctomycetota bacterium | reverse complement strand
CCGCGACTACCACGACGGCCTGTAGGCCGCCGCGGCAAGCTCACTCCGCCGTGCGTTCGCGCACGCTCGCCGGCGTCGGACCTTCCGGAGCGAGGCGAACGAGCGTGTCGAGCATCGCGAGCGCGTTGCGTTCGCGGTCGTAGCGCGGAGCTGCTGCGCGGGCGCTGGTCGCAAGCTCGCGGACGCGCTCGGGGTCGGCCGCGAGTGAACGCACGGCCTCCGCGAGTTCCTGCGGATTCTCGGCGGGCAACGTCACGCCGCCACGGGCCTCGCGCACGATCTGCGAGCCCTCGCTCTCCGGCCCCGCATAGAGCACCGGCACGCCCATGCCGAAACACTCGAAGATCTTCGACGGAATCACCGTGCGGAAGACGTCCTGGTCCTTCAGGTGCACGAGGCCGAGGTCGCAGACGCTCCACAGGCGCGGCATCGTCTCCTTGGGGAACGAGGCGTGGAACGACACGTTCGTGAGGCCCTTCGAGCGCGCGAGCTCGACCAGCGAGTCGCGCTCGGCGCCACCACCGACGAACAGGAAGTGGATCCTGGGGTCAGCGCGGACGAGCTCGGCCGCCTCGACGACGCGGTGGAGCGCGTGGGCCATGCCGTGCGTGCCGAGGTAGCCGACGACGAACTTGCCGGTCAGGCCGAGCTCTTTGGCGAGTTCGGCATCGCGCTCGCGCGGGGCATACCGCGTGAGGTCGACGCCGTTGCGCACGACGGTGATCTTGCGCGGATCGATGCCACGCGAACGCAGGTTATCGCGGAACGCTTCCGTCGCGACGACGACGCCGTTCGCCTGGCGGTACAGGAACAGCTCGAGCTTCTCGAGCGCCTCGATCAGCAGGCTCTGGCGCATCGCGCCGACGGCCTTGATCGACTCGGGCCACAGGTCGCGCACCTCGAACACGAACGGGCGCCGGCGCAGCTTCGCCACGGCCCAGCCCCCGACCGCGCAGAAGAACTGCGGCGATGTCGCGAGCACGACGTCCGGGCGATCGACGAACAATCCTGCGGTCGAACCCGTCACCATGAACGAAACGTAATCGAGGATTCGTGCCGCGAAGCCCTTGTTGGCGGCGATGAACGACTTGACGCGCACGACCTCGATGCCGTCGATCACCTCACGCTGGTGCCAACGATTCTGGTACCCCGCATGGACCTTGCCCTCCGGAAAGTTCGGAGCGCACGTGATAACGGTCACGCGGTGGCCGGCCTGCACCCAGCGGCGCGCGTGCTCGTGCCCACGCGTGGCCGGAGCGTTGGTCTCCGGCGGGAAGTTGTCGGTGAGGAAGAGCAGGTGCATCGTGGGCCTCAGGCGGCGTTGCGCGCTTCGGCGGCCTGCTTGCGGAGCGTCGCGATCAGGACGCTGCGGAGCTGGGCGCCTCCCGGCAGCGTGTTGACGGCACGCTCGTACATCCAGCCGACGACATAGGTCGGTGCGGTCATGCGCAGGTATTCGGGGCGATCCTCGTGCGTGACGTAGTTCTCGAGCGCGAGCCCGTTGCGTGCGCCGATCGCCGCGATGGCGGGGCGCGTGTTGGCGCGGTAGCGCGTCGGGAACGTGTCGGAGCCCGCACGGCCGCGCAAGCGGCAGACGAAGCGATGGAACGAGAGCGGCGTGAACCGCGCGATCGTGGGCACGTAATGCCACGCGTTCGGCGTCTTCGCGAGGAAGACGCCGCCGGGCTTGAGCACACGCGCGACCTCGTGGAAGACCGCGTCGGGATCGTCGAGGTGCTCGAGCACGTTGTCCGCGACGACGACGTCGAAGTGCGCGTCGGGGTAGGGGATCGACTCGCCGTAGCCGACGTGCGCCTCGTCGAGGTGCGGATTGCAGGCCACGCGCGGATCGGGATCGATGCCGCAGACCGTCGCGCCGAGGCCGCGGAAGTTCATCTGCGGCACGATGCCGGCGCCGGCGCCGAGGTCGAGCAGGCGCGAGCCGGGCGTGAGGTGCTTCAGCACTTCCGCACGCAGGCGTTCGTCGTCCCAGCGGCTGGGAATGCCCGGGTAGAGCTTGCGATCGAGCCACTGCACGAGCGGGCGCGAACGGCGCGGAGTCGAAGCCTTGGGAGCGGTCGTCGTCACGGGGAAACCTCGCTGCAGTGGGGGTTGGGGGCAGGGAGCGGAGCGGTGTGCGGACAGAGATCGAGCAGCCAGCTCTCGAGCTGGGAGTGCCAGCGCGTGGAGTCGAGCTCGCGGCCCGTGATCAGCGCGCCGGAGCAGAGTTCACGGAAGAGAAGCGGGTCGTCATGCAGCAGCGTCATCGCGCTCGCGAGCGCGTCGACATCGCCGACGGGAACGAGCAGGCCGTTGCGGCGGTCGTGCACGATCTCCGGCAGCGCGCGCCAGCTCGTGGCGATCACGGGCATGCCGGATTGCATGGCCTCGACGATCGCTCCCGGCAAGCCTTCGCCGTCGTAGTGGCTGGGGAAGAGGAGTGCGTCGTGTTCGGCGAGGATCTGCGGCACCTGATCGTGCCTGAGCTCGCCGTGCCACCTCGCGCGAGGCTGCGAACGCAGGCGCGCAACGTCCGTCGTCGGAAGCTCGGGGCCGTAGAGATCCAGCGTGCAATCCGGCGGGCAGAGCTCGAGCGCGCGCAGGGCCTCATCGAAGCCCTTTTCCGGCCGGAGCTGGCCGAGGAACAGGAAGCGGCGGCACGTGGAGCGCGCGGGCGCCGGCGACGACGGAGACGGTCGCGTCGTCGGGAGCCGGCGCAATGTTCCGGATCCTGCGAAGTGTGCGCACAGCTGTTCGGTCTGCAGCAGGACGAGCGCGCTGGAGTTGAGGATGCCCGTCAGGTTCTTGCGCTGAGCGGGGCTGGCCTTCTGCTGCGCCAGATCGAGCGCTCCACCAAAGGCGCGGACGACGAGCGGACGCGCGATCCAGCGGCAGGCGCGCTGCACCCACGGTCCCGCGCTCATCAGGCCGTTCACCGAGGCGTTGAACATCACGACATCGGCGCTCCGGCCGCGCACGAGCAGCGCGGCGAGCACGCGCGCCAGGGCGACGGCATCGTTCGCCTTCCTCCGCCAGCCGCGTGTGTACGTCGCGTCGCGAGTGGTGTCGAGCACGTCGATGACGAACGTTCCGCTGGCGCGGAAGCGCTCGCACAGCTCGCGGAAGGACACCTGCGCGCCGCCGATCGCCTGCCCCGGGCGCGGCAGAGGCCCGATGAGCAGCGCACGCGGCTTGCGAGAGCTCGCGGCGTTCACGCGGCGACTCCGTAACGGTCCATCCAGCGTGCGAGCGAAGCCAAGAGCCAGACACGCGTCGACGCGGCGGTTTCGCTGAGTACCCCGGCGCGTTCGCTCGCGGTGCGGCCTTCAGCGAGCACGCGTTGCAGCGCATCCCGCTCGAACAGCGCCGCCGCCGGCGAACCCTGCGCGTACAGGCCGTCGACGAGCTCCCAGAACTCCGCATTGAACCAACGGTGCAACGGAAGCGAGAAGCCCTGCTTGCGGTGCTCGTACACCGACGCCGGAAGCAGGTCGCGTCCGGCCTCGCGCAGCAGGTACTTGCCCGTGCGGCCGTGCACCTTGTGCTCGAGCGGCAAGCGCCGCGCGAAGTCGACGATGCGGCGATCGAGCAGCGGCGGCCGCACCTCGAGGCTCGCGGCCATGCTCATGCGATCGACCTTGGCGAGGATCGCGCCGCTCATGAAGCCGTTGGCGAGCACCTGCATCACGAGCTCTTCCGGCTCGAGGCGGTCGACGAGCTCGGGATCGAGGTCGACGTCGCGGCGCAGCGCTTCGCCGGCGTGGTCGTGCACGCAAAGTTGCGCGAGGTCCTGCGGCTGCCACAGCGCGCGCGTGCGCCGGAACTGCTCCAGCGGCGAGTGCAGCGAGAGCTCGAGGCCCTTGCGCGCGCGTCGGACCTGCGTCGCGAGGTTTCCGCTCACCATCGGCGCGACTTGCGCGAGCACCGCAGACCCGGCGCGGCGCAGCGGAGCCGGCGTCGTCTCGCTCAGGAAGCGCATGCGCGCGGCCCAGAACATGTGCTCGTAGCCGCCGAAGAGCTCGTCACCGCCGTCGCCCGACAGCGCGACCTTGACGTGGCTCGCGGCGAGGCGCGAGACCGCGAGCGTCGGGATACACGAGGTGTCGCCGACCGGCTGCCCGGCGTGGTCGAGGATCGTGTCGAGCGTCGCGAGCTCGAAGCGAGAGTTCTCGAGGCGCACCGTGTGGTGTTCGGTGCCCAGATGCGCCGCGACTTCGCGCGCGAGGTCGCTCTCGTCGTAGGACGGATCGTCGAAGCCGATCGAGAACGACTTGAGGCGAGCTCCGCGCTCCGCCGTGGCGCGGGCGGCGTAGGCCGCGATCGTGCTGGAATCGATGCCGCCGGAAAGGAAGACGCCAACGGGCACGTCCGCGACGAGCTGCGATCGCACGGTCTCGTCTAGACGCTGGCGGAGCTGGGCGAGCGCTTCGCGCTCGTCGATCGGCTCAGGCTCGATGCGGAACTCGGCGTAACGTCCGATCTCGATCTCGCCGTTGCGCCAGCGCAGCCAGCAGCCTGCCGGAAGCTGCTTGACGCCCTCGAGCATCGTCCACGGGTCCGCGACGTAGCGGTCGACGAGCAGCATCTCGAGCGAGCGCCGGTCGAGCTTGCGCGGAACCGACGGATGCGCGAGGAGGCTCTTCAGTTCCGACGAGAAAACGAGCTCGCCCCCGGGGCCCAGCCACCAGTACAGCGGCTTGATGCCCAGCGGATCGCGTGCGATCACGAGGCTTCCGTCCGAGCGGTCGGCGATCGCGAACGCGAACATGCCGTTGAAAGTCGAGAGGCAACGGAGGCCACGCTGCATCCACGAACGCAGCAGCACTTCCGTGTCGGAGCGCGTGCGGAAGGAGTGGCCGAGCCCCTCCAGCTCGCTGCGCAACGCCGCGAAGTCGTACAGCTCGCCGTTGTAGACCAGCGTGAAACGGCCGTCCTCGGAGCGCATCGGCTGGTGGCCGTCGCGCACGTCGACGATCGAGAGCCGCCGCATCGCCAGCGCGACGAAACCCGCGTCGACCGCTCCACCTTCGTCGGGCCCGCGGTGCAGCATCGCTGCATTCATCGCCTCCGCGAGGTCGAGCCGACCCACCGCTCCTGCGCGGTACACGTAGCCGTTGATGCCACACATCGTTCAGCTCCTCCCTCGCTGGGGGTGCAGGGCACGGGCGCGCCGCGGCGAGTGCGAGAGCGCCTCGGCGAGGAGCCACACGGGAACGACGACGAGGCTGAGCATGAAAACCTGCTTGAAGAGCGAGCCGAACTCGTTGCGATGCTGCATCGCCACGTAGAAGACGAAGTAGGGGAGCACGCGCGCGACGAGGCCCGTCGGGTGCGTCTCGCGGCGGCGCTCGCAGGCGACGAGCAGCCAACCGAGTGCCAGGCCGAAGGCGAACGGACCGATCCACGAACCGAAGTCGAGCCACGCCTCCGCGACGAGACTGAACGCCGCACCGCCGCCGCGCGAGGCGAGCTCGGCGTAGTTGGAGCGCACGAATTGCTCGCTCAGGAACGGCGGTCGGTCGGGATGGATGCCGCGCGGCAGGCAGGCCGCCACCCCGTCCCAGAGGCTCTCGCCCGCGAGCTCGCCGGCCTCGCGCGAGCGCAGCACTTCGGCCGCAGTGATGAACGGGTGGGACAGCTCGGAGCCACCGACCGCGGTGCCGAGCGCGAGCTCGCCACGGTCGATCACTTGCGAGATGGCCGAGCCCAGATCGCCGCGGTAGACGCCGCGCAGCAGCGCGAACGACTCGAGGAACAAGTAGCCGACGAGCCCCGCAATCACGAGCGCAGGGCGGATCTTGCGCAGCTCGAAGCCGGAGCGCCGCGCGAGGATCGAGGCGTAGCCGAGCACGACGACGACCGCGTTCGTGCGCACGGAGATGAACGCGATGCTCCACACGACGATCGCGAGCGCGACGGCGCGGAACGGCAACTTGCGCGCGGCAGCGAGCTCCGAAGCCTCCGCCCACAGGCAACCGGCCATCGCCATCGGCAGGCCGAGCTGCAGCGGGCCGAGCCCCTGGCTCGCGAGGTATTTCGCCGCGTAGTCTTCGCGGTCGGTGAGCGCGCTCATGCCGACGCGCTCGGCGTAGATCCCGTACATCGTGAGACCGGCGCCGACGAGCAGCGCGCTCGCCGTGAAGTCCCTCGCCGTCGTGTCGCGCGAGTCGAGCGCAGCGGATGCGTTCCGCCGGCCTGAGTTCGACGCGAGGATCGCGAGCACGAGCCCGGCGGCGTAGGCCACGTATTGCTGCTGCGTGTCGCGCACGATCGCGGGCGAGAGCACGTCGAGGTTGCGCCAGCTCGAAGGCTCGACGAACGAAGTGACCAGCGGATAGAACGACCCGATCAGGCCCGTGACCACGAGCGCGAGCGTCGCCATGTGCAGCGGCGAGCGAGCGCGCTGCATCCACAGGCCGAACGCCACGATCGTCCACAGGCCGAGGATCAGCGTCAGTCCGAGCGGGTCGAGGGAGTTCATGCGAGCTCCTCGAAGCGCCACAGGCACAGCGCGGCCAGCACGGCGAACATCGCGACCGCCACGGCGAACTTGCGGCCGGCGCGCAGGTGGCGCGGCATGCGG
>JAPLOE010000320.1 GCA_026692705.1 Planctomycetota bacterium | reverse complement strand
GGTCGAACACGGCGTGAGCGAGCTCCTCAGCGGGCTCGATCTCGTCAAGTTGCAGCTGCACGTCGCCGCCACCGGGCGCCTGCCGCTCGCGCCGACGGTGCTCGCGCTGGTCGTGTCGGCGATAGTGTTCGTGTGGGTGCGCGCGCGCGCCGCGGCGCAGCTCGCCGGTCGCGAGCCGGGATTCGTGACGGGGCCCGCCGGTGTCGGAGCGATCGTCGGAGGCGTGCTCGTCGCGCTCGGCCTCAACTTCGGAATGCTCGAAGGCGCGCTCGGTGCGCCGACGCTGACCGCGAGCCAGCCGCTCGACGTCGTCGTGATCGGCATCGACACGCTGCGCGCCGACGCGACGAGCCTCTACGGGCCTTCGCTGCACGGTCGCGACACGACGCCGAACCTGCGCAAGCTCGCCGAGCGTGGCGTGCTGTTCGAGAACGCGGTCTCGCAGGCGCCGTGGACGATGCCGTCCTTCGGCGCGATCCTCACCGGCCGTTATCCGCACGAACACGGCGGTTTTTCGCTCTCCGGCGCGCTGCGCGAGAGCGAAGTGCTGCTGCCCGAGGCGTTGCTCGAAGCTGGTTACGCGACCCGCGGCGTCGTGAGCCACACGTACCTCGGCGCCACGCACGGCTTCACGCAGGGCTACGAGCGCTACGACGCGTCGAACGCGCTCGGCCATCGCGCGATCACGAGCAAGAGCGTGACCGACCTCGCGATCCGCGCGCTCGGCGACGCGGGCGACAAGCCGTTGTTCCTCTTCACGCACTACTTCGACGCGCACTACGAGTACATGGACCAGCCCGACTGGAGCTGGGCCGACGACTACAAGGGCTGGCTGCGCAACGAGAACGACTACGAGAACCTGATCAAGAACCGCCAGATGGTCAACGCGGACGAGAACCGCTGGCTGGTCGACCTGTACGAGGAGGAGATCGCGTACGTCGACCGCGAGGTCGGGCGGCTCGTCGATGCGCTCGAGAAGCGCGGCAAGCTCGACCGCACGCTGATCATCGTCGTCGCCGACCACGGCGAGGAATTCCTCGACCACGACTCCTACGGCCACACGACGACGCTGTGGCAGGAGCAGCTGCACGTGCCGCTGCTCGTCGTGCCGCCGGGCCGCACCGCGCCGGCGCGCGTGAAGGGCATCGTCGAGACGCGCACGGTGTTCGGCACGGTGCTCGACGCGATCGGGCTCGATTTCGCCGACGCCGCGCGCAAGCGCAGCCTGCTGCACAAGCTCGGCCCCGACGGCAACGAGGTCGTCGATCCGCAGGCGAAGGCCTTCTCGATCCTGTGGCTGCCGGACGCGAACGTGTCGTGGGGCAAGCGCATGCGCATCTCGTCCTTGCGTGAGGGCCGCTGGAAGCTCATCCGGCACTTCACGTGGGAAAAGACGCTGCTGTTCGACCTCGAGAGCGATCCGGGCGAGAAGAACGACCTCGCCGCGAGCGAGCCGGAGCGCGTCAAGCAGATGCTGCCCCTGCTCGAGGCCTGGACCACCGAACAGGACAACCGTGGCGCGGCCCGCAAGGTCGCGCTCGACAAGGACGAGCTCCGCAAACTCAAGGAACTGGGCTACCTGTGATGACTTCGCCGCTCTCCCGCCGTGGCGCCCTCGGCCTTGCCGTCCTCTCCGCCTGCGCCCTCGCCGTCGCCGCCATGGGCCCGCGCGCTCCGCAGGACGACTCTGGTGCGCTCAAGGCGCTCTCCTATCCGCGCACGATCGTGCTCGTGCGCCACGCCGAGAAGGACGTCGAGCCCAAGGACGATCCCAACCTCTCCGAAGCCGGTGCGACGCGCGCGAAGCGCCTTTCCGACATGCTCTCCAAGAGCGGCGTCACGCACGCCTTCGCGACCGAATACCAGCGCACGCAGCAGACGCTCTCGCTGCTCTCCGTCGCCTCCGGCGTCAACGTGCAAGTCGTGCCGGCCCGCTCGGTGGACACGCTGCTCAGTGCGCTCGACTCACTGCCCAAGAACGCGATCGCGGTGGTCGCTGGGCACTCGAACACGGTTCCGATGCTGGTCGACAAGCTCTCGGGCGGGCAGACGAAGGTCAAGATCGACGATGCGGAGTACGACCGCATCTTCTTCGTCACGCAGTGGGGCCCCGGCAAGGAATCGCGCGTCGTCGAGCTGCGTTACTAGCTCGCAGGATTTCCCGGCTCACACGCGCAGTCGCAGGCCGGAGCGAAAGGCAACAGCGGAAGTTGCTCGCGGCGCACGTAGAGCGTTCCGAGGATCGCGCGCAAAATCTCGGTGGCGAGTGTGGTTGACGCGGCTCCGACCATGCCGAAGCGCGGGATGACCAGCAGGTTGCCGACGAGATTGACCACGACCGCGAGCGCGGTGAAGCGCAGCACGGCCTTCTCGTGGCCACCGGCGACCATCGCGACCATCGCGATGTCCTTGGCGAGCAGGAACGGGATCGAGGCGATCAGGATCGACAGCGGAAGCGCGGACGGGCCGTAGTCGGGGCCGAAGACGAGCGTGATCAGGCCCGGTGCGAGCAAGCCACCGCCGACGGCGATCGGGAGGCCGATGCAGAGCGCTTGCGCGAGCGAGTTGAGGTACACGGCGCGGTGCTCGTCGGGCTGCGTGCGCGCTTTCGCGAGCACGGGCATCAGGCTGAGCGCGTAGACGCCGGACATGTTGATCAGGAAGCTGATCAGCTGGTACGAGGCCGAATACCAGCCGACGGTGGCGCTGTCGCGGAAGGCGCGCAGGACGAGCAGGTCGCTGTTGAAGATCAGCAGCCCGAGCAGGATGTTGAGCACGAGCGGAAACGACGCGGCGAAGAGCGGCTTGACCTTGGGCCAGTCGAGCTCGAGCGGCATCCGGTAGCCCATGCGCCGCAGCGCGAGCAGCAGGAGCAGCACCGCGAGCACGTCGCCGATGGCCTGCGCCCAGGGCACGTAGATGAGCTCGTACTTCCAGCGCACGAACAGCACGACGAGCAGCGCATACACGACTTCGCCGGCCGTGCGCGCGAGGGCGACGGGCGTGGGGCGGCCGAGGCCGAGCAGCACGAAACGCGGGTTGGGGCCGTGGCCGAAGAGCGTGGCGGCGTAGAGCGCGACCACGGCGGCGTCGAGCGGCGGCAGCAGGATCAGCGCACCGAGCGCGAGCGACAGCGCGAGGCCGGCGCTCACCAGCGTGCGGGCCGTGAGGATCGACGGGGCGTGCGAGTGCGCTCGCGTCGGGTCGGCGGCGACGTCGCGCGTGCCGGTGAGCTCGAGCCCGCAGGCGGCGAGGTGCGTGAAGTACAGGACCACGGCCTGACCGAAGGCCATCACGCCGAACATCGAGGCGCCGAGCTCGCGCGCGACCCACACGCCGGCGAGGAACGCCACGACACGCCCGACGGCATCGCCGGAGGCGAGCGCCGCGAAGCTGCGCACGATGCTCGAGCCTTGGGCGCCGGACATGGGGGCGGCGAGAGTAGCAGCCGCGCGACTCAACTCGGCAGGGCGCGCGCGCGGCCTGAGCCCGCGCCGACTTCCGCCTCCTCTGCTCGCTTTCCCGGGACCGCCGCGGTCCGTACCGTGGGCGCCCATGCAATCCGGGCCTGCCAGCCAAGCCTCCGCGGGCTCGAACCCTGCCACGCGCTGGATCGTCGCCGCCGTCGTGATCGGGCTCGTCCTGCGCATCTGGGAGGCCGCGGCCTCGAGCCTGTGGCTGGATGAGCTGCACACGCTCTCGCACGCGAGCCTGCCGACGCTCTCGGCCGTCATCGCGCACGTGAAGGCCGAGGTCGTGCACCAGCCGCTGTTCTTCGGCTTCGTGCACCTCTTCGGCGGCTGGGAAGAAGGCGCGGCGTTGCGCGCGATTCCGGTGCTCTCGAGCCTCGTGCTGTTCGTGCCCGTGTTCGCCTTCGCCCGCACCGCCGGCGGTGGCGCGCGCACGGCTGCCCTCGCCTGCTTCCTGCTCGCGTGCCTCCCGTACGGCGTTCACTACTCGACCGAGCTGCGCCCCTACGCGTGGCTCTCGCTCTTCAGCGCCGGCGCCTCCTGGGCCGCGTTTTCCGAGCGCGACTCGAAGCTCCTGCGTGTCGTCGTGTTCGCGTTGTGCGTCGCCGCGGGCGTGCTGACGCACCGCGCGATGGAGCTGGTCGTCGTCTCGATCGGTTTCGCGCGCCTGTTCGTGAAAAGCCGCGAGATGGTGCCGCTGTGGGGCCTGATCGCCGCGGGCGCGGTGGCAGTGCTGCCGGAAGTCCCGTGGCTGCTCGATTACGCCGCGAAGGCGACGAGCGATCGTTTTGAGTACCAAGAAACGGTCGGCGGGTTCCACCTTCGCCCGGCGCTGGTCAAGGAAGCGCTCGTGCTGCCTTCGCGGCTGTTTGCGCCGGTTCTCGGCGCGCTCGGGCCGGGCTGGGCGCTCGTGGCCAAGGGCGCGGCGGCCGTGTTCTTCCTGTTGCTCGCGGGGCTCGGCGGAGCGTGGTGGCGCACGCGCCGCGGCGCGGAGCCGACGAGCGCACCGCTGCGCGGGCTGTACCTCTACGGGCTCACGTGTTTCGTGATCACGTTCGCGCTGAGCTTCTACCGCTGGGACCGCCTGCCGCTGCAGTACTTCGCGACCGTCGCGTGGATCCTGCCGATCGCCGTCGCGCAGCTTGCGGAGCGCTGGCCCGAACGTTCCCGGCGCACGCTCGTCGGCTTGCTCGGCGCCGCTGCGCTCGCGCTCGGCATCGCCCAAGCCGGCGGACGCGAGATGGAGGACATGCGCAGTGCCGTGGCGGTCGCGCGCGAGACGGGCGCGAAGCTCGAGCGGCCGCTCTACTCCGCCTTGCTCGTGCAGCCGTCGCTCTTCGAGCACACGCTGCCGTACCAGGCCTATGCGCGCGATCTCGAGCGCGTCGAGCCGGTTTCCTTGCCCGCGCCGGGCACGCCGGGCTTCGAGCGTCCGGTCGTGGTGCTGCGCCGCGGCCGCATTCCGCTCGGGGCGGACGACGCGTGGGATCCGATCGCGACCGGGCGGCGCGTGCTCTCCGAGACGCGCGTCGACGAATATCTCGCGGTCTACGTGTTCGTGCCCGAAGGCACGGAAACTCGCTAGGAACGCGCGACGCTGCGCTCGGCGCGAACGACGGCGAGGTTGTAGAGCGCGGCGATGACCTGGCCGAGGAGCCAGCCGATCGCGAAGGCCCAGGCGGCGCCGATGGCGGCACCGGGCAGCGTGATCGCGAAGCCGGGCAGGTAGATCGAGAGGTGCTCGAGCAGATCGCCGGGATGCTCGCCCCCGCGCAGCACGAGCGCGGCGGTCACGGCAAAGATCGCGGCGGCGAACAGGCCACCGAGCGCGAGGCTCCAGGAGCGTGCGTTCAGGCGCACGTGCTTCTCGAGTTCCGCCTGGCGTTCGGCGTGCGAGAGCTGCGCGCGGGGCGCCAGCATGCGGCCGAGCGCGTAACCGACGACGAAGGCGTAGAGCAGCCCGAAGATCGCACCGCGCACGGACACGTCGTAACCGGGGAAGATCTGGCCGAGGCGGCCCAAGTGCTGGCCACGGTCGACGCCGCCCTTGATGACGAGCCACAGGGTCGCGCCGAAGAGCCCCAGCCCGAGCACGAGGCCCGTGGCGATGCCCCAGGCGCGCGCGCTGGCGCGCTGGAGGGTCACGTGAACGGAGTCGCCGGTGGTCATGGGGTGGGCGCCTAGATGTGGTCGAGGAAGCCGCGGCTCTCCTCGAGCTCGGCCCGCGCGCGGAACACGAACGACGTGATCGCCAGCGTCAGGTTGCGCAGGAACGCGAACACCCAGCCGACGACGAAGCCGAGCCAGAAGCCCCAGAAGGCGCCGGCGAGCGCGCCGAGGGAGCTCACTTCGTAACCGGGGAAGAACTGGCGCAGCAGCACCAGCGGATAGGGATCGTCGGCCGAGCGGAAGAGGTGGATCAGCGTGGCCGCGAGGACCAGCAGGCCGAGGGCGACGCCGACGGCAGTGCCGAGGCAGCGCTTGTGCAGGGGCGCGACGGCGAGCTCGAGCTCGCCCGCGATCTCCTGCTCTTCGGCCGGGTCCTGCGTCGGGATGGGTGCGGTCTGGGTCATCGGGTGGGCTTGGGGCCGGGATCTTAGATCGGCAGACGAACGCCGGACCATTCCGGTTCCTCGGGGTTCTGTCCTAGGACCGGGCCGGACATTCGTCACTCCCTACTTCCGAAAGGCCGCCCGAACCCGGCGGGCGGTGGCCCTGAGCCACAGGTGGCGGCGGAAGGAGGGGGTCCCGAAGGCCTCCAGACGACCCGGGGAACGGTAGTAGAAGGCGTCGAGCCGCGGCAGGAGGTGCAGGTCGGGGGTGGTGGGGAGCACGGCCAGCTCGGTGGTGCAGGCGCGGGCGTAGCGGGTGCGTACGGCGGCGGTGACACGCTCGTCGACGTCGCCGTAGGGGTAGCAAAAGCTCGTAGGGCGGGTGCCGAAGGCTGCCGCGAGCTCGTCCGCGGACCCGTCGAGCTCCGCCGCGAGCTCCGCGTCGCCCAGTTGCGAGAGCCGCGGGTGGGTGCGGCTGTGGGAGCCGATCGTCAGGCCCTGCCTCACCATCTTGCGCAGCGCGTCCCAGCCGACGAGCGCCAGCGTCGGAATGCCGGGCGCAGACTCGCCGCCCCAGGCGTTGTCCTTGCCGACGCGCTCGCTCGCGACGAACAGCGTCACCGGGAAATCCTGATGGCGCAGCAGCGGCCACGCGACCGTGTCGAAGTTCGCGAAGCCGTCGTCGAACGTGATCGCGACGGCGTCACGCTCCGGGGGGACGTCGGTGATGCGCTCGAGCGGCACGACCTGCACGCGCCCGGAGCGCAGCCACGCGATGTGGCGGCGCAGCACGAGCTCGTCGACCGACACGGGCGAGCCCGAAGGGTCGATCGAGTGGTAGGTGAGGATCGCGCGCACGTTGCGGCCAGTTCAACGCTTCGTGGGCGCCGGGGCAAGGCGCTCGCGGGCCCAAGTGTCGTCGGGGGCGACGCGCAGGAGCGCCTCGAGCTCGATGCGC
>JAPLOE010000319.1 GCA_026692705.1 Planctomycetota bacterium | reverse complement strand
GGTCGCGACGTTGGTGCCGACCATCAGCATGCGCGTGACGCCGGCCTCGCGCGCGCGAGCGAGCGCTTCCTCGCGATCGGCCTCGAAGGCCGTGTCGTACACGTGCGCGTGGCTGTCGGTGATCACGGGCGCGGTCACTGGCCGCCGCAGTTGCGCTGCAGCATGTCGTCGAGGAACGCGAGGAAGATCTCGTCGCTCTCGTGGCCCGCGGCCTCGTTCATCAGCGCGCAGAAGTCCTTGCGCGGCATGATCACGAGCAGCGCCTGCGCGGCCTTGCGGCGGATGTTGCCGTCCGAGGCGCTCTCGACCAGCACCTCGCGCAGCGCCTGGATCGCGCGCGTCCCGCCCATGTCGGACAGCGCGTTCACTGCGGCGTAGCGCGCATCCGGCGGCTGGCGCATGTCGACGACGAGGTCGCACAGCACGCGCGCCTCAGTGATCCCGAGCTTCTTCGCGGCCGTGTGCCAGCCGCGCACGAGCTCCTCCTGCGGCGGGCGCGTCTCGCGCGCCAGCGGCGTGCGCAGCATCGGCTCGATCAGCTCGATCGCGCGCTGGGGGATCGCCGCCGACATGATGCGCACCGCGTGCATGCGCAGGCCGGTGCCTTCCTTGCCGTCGTAGGTGACGATGAGCTTCTCGAGCAGCGGCTGCGCGTCCTCGGGCGCGTTGAAGGCCGCGGCCTCGAGCAGCGCCCACTGCACGTCGAGCGGCTCGTCCTTGGCTTGCTCGAGCCGGGCCAGCGCCGCCAACCCGGCCGCGCGGCCGACGCCGTGCAGGTCCTCGAGCAGCTTGCTGCGCTCGCGGAAGTTCTTGTCCTGGATGTCGCTCGTGGTGGTGGGGTCGACGCCGCGGAAGAGCTCGACGAGCTTGTCGATCTTCTGGCGGGCGTCCACCTCGGAGATGCCGCCGGCCTTGGCACCGCCGCCGCAGGCGGGGACGAACCCCAGCGCGAGGGCGAGCACCGCGGCGGCGATCCGGCGCGGAGCGTGCGATTTGCCGCAGCCGCTGTGCGGAAGCGAACGCTGCGCGGGCGCGGCCAGAAGGGCGGGCGAAGGAAAATCGGCGGGGCGGAGGGCGCTCATTCGCGTGGGGCGGGCGGTGCGGGTGGTTCGGGAGGCGGCGGGCTACGGGGCGGAACGCGGTTTGTTGGGAAGCTCTCTCGAGGGCTGGCACCGGTGGGAGCAACCCTTGGAATCCTGGGTCCGGAGCTCTGGAGCATGCACCCCTTGGGGCTCGAACCGCGAGGGGCGGTTCCCCGAGGGTCGCAAGTTCCAGTCCGGGCCAGCGAGGTCAGGTTCTGCACGGGCTCAGCACGCCGGGCAGTCCCGGACCTCGGCGGTTCCGGATCCGGGCCGGATCGAACCGAGGGGGCGACCGCCCGGTTCGTCGGCGCCGTTCGCCGCAAGGCGCCGTCCCGGGTGGGGCGGTGCGAGCGGAGTCCGGCGCCAGACCCAGCCAAGGCTCTGGCGCCGAGGTGCGCGCTCCCACTATAGTGCCGACCCCCTCGTGAATCCGCGTCCGGTCCCTCCGCCGCGGCCTTGGGCCTTCTCTCCGTCCCCTCGGCGCGTCCGCGGGGTAGGTAGGCCCGGGGCTCCCGGCGGTCGCGCCGCGGACTCCGACCCCCTGACCCTGTTCGCCCTCGACCCCAGTTCGAACGACACGCGACGCGCCTGCGCGCGCCTCCAACTCATGAAGAACGCGGCCCGGCTCCTCTTCGTCACCGCACTGTCTGGCACGGTGTCGATCCTCACTTCCTGCAGCGGGGGCAGCTCCGGTGGCGGGCGCATGTACGTCGAGTCGTGCACGCTCGGCTGCACCAACGGCCAGAGCGGCGACCAGGTCAGCTGCGGCATCGTCAACACGTACCAGAACCAGGACGTGGCGGTGGTGTTCTCGCAGCCGGTCTCGATCGGCTCGCTGGCAGCGAACAACGCCTTCCAGGTGATCGACATCGTCACCGGTGGCGTGCCGCCCGGCACGCGCCTCGTCGACCCGTCGAACTCGCGCCGCGCGATCTTCCGGCCCAAGCTCTCGTTCGACTCCTCGGGCAACCCGAGCTACGGCTTCGGCTCGAACCAGACCTACCAGATCCGCATCCCCGGCACGCAGCAGAGCGACGTCGGTCCGTTCGTCGAGAGCCAGGAGGGGCAGCTCAACTCGAGCCGCATGCTCTGCACGATCACGACCAGCCAAGGTCTGATCGACCCGGTGCCGGGTGCGCCGACGGTCTCGATCTTCGTGCGCGCGCTCGGCTTCGCGAACCCCGTCAACCTCGACTCGGTCGCCAACCTCGAGGACGTGCTCACGACCTCGACGGTGACCTTCGTGTTCAACGACCTGATGAACGTCGGCACGCTCGTGCAGCCGTCGACGGGCCTCTCGCCCTTCATCAGCGTCAAGGTCGACCCGGACGGCAACCTCAGCACGCCGGGTGACCAGGTCCCCGTCGGCGGCACGTACCAGTTCTCGATCAACCAGTCCACGCTGACGACGAGCCTCGTCTTCACGCCCTTCGGCGGCTTCCCCAGCGCCGGCACCGGCAACCCCAAGCGCAAGATCGTGGTCGACGTCCCGACCTCGGTGAAGGACCTTTCGGGCAACGCGGTGCTCAACGCCGGTCGCCGCACGTTCGTCCCCGAAGTCGTGGTGTTCAACCCCGTCTCGCTGCCGACCGGTGGCGAGCAGTTCACCAACCAGTCGAACACCGACACGCTGCGCACCGGCGCTGACTGGGGCGGTGGTCGCCTCGTCGCGGGCGTCGGCGGCGGCTCGGGCCGCTTCGGCGACCTGATCATCACCGACAACCAGGTGCGCACGTTCTACACGAGCGAGCTGCCGAGCGAGCTGCGCATCCGCTTCGTCCGCAACATCCGCGGCGCCGACCAGGCGCGCCTCATGTTCGGCAACAACGCGCTGAACATCGTCTACAAGGTGCCGGCCAACGCGACGGCGCTCGACATCCCGATCCGCAACTTCCTGCTCGACTCGCTGAAGGAGACGATCAACTTCTTCCGCTCGAATCCGGGTGCGAACCCGGTCCTCGCGCAGCTCACGTACGAGCTCGAGGGCATCGACACGATCGTGTGCCGCTCGGCGACGCCGGGCAGCGCGCTCAACGGCACGCGCGTCGCGGTGTTCCCCGACTTCGCGCTGACGCTCGTCGGCTTCAACCCGGCCTCGACGGTCAATCCGCTCGATACCAACTGGGGCGGCGGCGTTCCCTACGTCCCGGGCACGTTCGCTGGTGGCCTCGACAACGGCCTCGGCCTGACGACCACGGCCGGTGCGTTGATCAACAACCTCGACTCGCGCCTGTTCCTCACGAACCTCGCGCTGGGTGCGACGATCCCCGATCCGGTGATCACCGACGGCGTGCTCGAGTTCTCGTTCGTTGAGATGCGCTCGAACTCGTCGCTCACCGTGCGCGGTGACAACCCCTTCCGCCTGTTCTCGCGCGGCAACCTGATCATGGCCGACACGGCCATCATCGACGCGCAGGGTTCCGACCTCGGCGGTCACCCGTCCGATTCCCCGATCGGCCAGTACGGCTCGGTGGGTGGTCCGGGTGCGGGTCGCGGCGGCCAGGGCGCCGATCGTCCGGACAACACGGGCTCGACGCTGCTCAACCTCGCCAACTGCACGACTGCGAACTGCCCCGGCGGTGGCACCGGCACCAGCCAGCTCCCGATCATCAACCAGGGCATCGTCAACGTCGGTGCCACGGTCGACGGCCGTCCGGGTCAGGGCGTCGGCGGCGCGGTCGGTTTCGGCGGCGTCACGGGCCTCGGTGACGGCACCGGTGGCTCGCGCTGGCCGCTGAGCTTCCCGACGAACGCAGCTCAGGCGAACTACAACGGCCTCGACGTGATCGCGCTCGATTGCACCAGCCAGCAGCTCGGTGCGGCCGGCGCCGGTGGTGCCTTCGCGACCGACGGTGGCGCGGGCGTCACGGTCAGCGGCACGGCCACGGGCGTGCTCGCCACGAACATGGCCCCGGCGAACACCGCCGGTGGCGCCTTCAGCGAACTCGGCCTCGAACCGGCGGCGACGCCGGGTGACCGCCGCGCGTTGCGCCCGTCGATGGGCTTCCTGCGCGGTGGCTCGGGCGGCGGCGGTGGTGGCTCTGGCCTGTTCGGCACGCACACCACGGGTACCGTCGGTGGCGCAACCTGCGTCGGCGTCGCGACGACGATCGACCGTTACCGCTCGCACAGCGGTGCGGGCGGCGGCGGCGGTGGTGGTGCGGTGCAGATCGTCGCGGGTCGCATCGCGTCGATCGACGGCCGCATCGACGTCACCGGCGGTGACGGCGGCGACGTGCTCTCGAGCAACGTGATCTATGGCCAGCACGCGACGCCGGGTGGCGGCGGCTCGGGTGGCGCGATCCTCGTCCAGAGCAAGACGGTCGACCTCGCCCCGATCCAGAACCGACTGATCGTGGTCGGCGGCGGCGGCGGCACGGGTCCGTTCACGTCGGTCGGCGGCATCGGTGGCACGGGCCTCGTCCGCATCGAGGACAACACGGGCCTCGACCGTCCGACGGCGGCGGTCTCGGTCGCCCCGACGGGTCCGAACAACTCGATCGATTGGTTGTCGGTTGGCACCTGGTCGGCGGAGAACTCGGGTCCCGACGCCCACAGCGGTGCGCAGTCCTGCTGGATCCGCGCCACGGGCAACTTCTTCAACCTGACGTTCGAGTCGGACACGGTCGGCACGCCGGGCTGGGACATGGACGTGATCCTCGACCTCGGCGCCGGTGAAGTGACGACGAGCTACCGCAACTCGACGATCTTCTCGGGCCAGTCGCCGCAGCAGTTCTGGGGCAACCTGATCGACGACGGCACGCTCGTGCCGCCGCAGACCAGCGCTCCGATCATCGTGCGCTTCCAGGGTGCGAAGGCCGTCGCCGGCCTCTCGGATCCGTGCAACGTCGACGTCAACGACATCAACACGGTGGCGCAGAACAGCCTCACCCCGTGGGTGCAGCACCCCGACGAGTTCAACTCCAACCTGCTCGCGATCAAGCCCGACATGATCCGCTTCCAGATCGTGTTCGACCGCGCGCACCCCGACTTCAACCTCGTCAAGGGCGTCACGAACCTCTCGGTTCGCGTCGTTCCGGACTGATCCACGGTCGGCAGGCTGCGCCGTCCGGGGCGGATGCGATCGTTGCGCCCCGCGGCTCCTCGACGCAGGATCCGCGGGGCGCTCTGCTTGGGCGCGGACGCGAGCGGGCCTCGCGCTTTCTCCATGGCACGAACGAGCAAGTCCAGCGCCGCGGGCGCACGTGAGCTGTGCCTGCGAGCACGCTGGCTCGTCGTCGATCCGCGGCGAGTGCTGCGCGAGGCCGCGCTGGTCGTGCACGCGGGGAAAGTCGTGCGCGTCGTCGAAGGCGCTGCGGCGGTCGCGCGAGCGATGGGCGCGTGCGAGAGCGTCGACTTCGGGGACGCGCTGATCGCACCCGGCTTCGTCAACGCGCACGCGCACCTCGAGCTCGGCGCGCTGGCGGGAAGGACGCCGCGGGGCCAGGACTTTTCGGGCTGGGTGCGTTCGGTGATCGCGTTGCGTGCTGCGGAAACTCCGCAGAGTCTGGCGCAAGCGGCTCATGCGGGTGCGGAGGCGGCGCTCGCGAGCGGCACGACCACCGTGGCCGACGTCGACACGACCGGAGCGGCCGTGACCGGGCTCGCGGGGCACGCACTGCGTGTGCTGCACTTGCGAGAGGTGCTCGACGCGCACGACGCAAGCCGCACGGACGCCGCGATGGCGCGCGTCGCGAAGGCGCTGCCGAAACGCGCGCGGCAGTGGGAGGGGCTCTCTCCGCACGCGCCGTTCACGGTCAGTCCCGAGTTGCTCGGGCGATTGGCGCAGCTCGCGCGCAAGCGCCGGCTCGCCGTGCAGATGCACTGGGCCGAGACGCCGGCCGAGGTCGAGTGGATGGAGCGGGGGAGCGGTCCGCTGGCGGCGCTGCTCGGGCCTTCGCCGCGTGCGAGCGGGCTCGACCTGCTGGAACGCGCCGGCCTGCTCGGTTCGTCGCTCTCGCTCGTGCACGGCAACCATCCGATGCCGGGTGAGCTCGAGCGGCTCGGGGCGCGCGGCGTCACGCTCGTGCACTGCCCCGGGAGCCACGCGTGGTTCGAGCGCGCGCCGTTCGACTGGCGCCGCTGCGCGCGGGCCGGGGTCGTGGTCGCGCTCGGCACCGATTCGCTCGCGAGCAACGAAGCGCTCGACCTGCGGCGCGAGATGCGGCTCGTGGCGGCCGCCCAGCCGCAGCTGGGGCCCGAGGCGCTGCTCGAGGCGGCGACACGGGCCGGAGCGCGGGCCCTGGGACGGGCGGGGGAGCTCGGCGAGCTCTCGCTCGGCGCCCAGGCGGACTTCCTCGTGCTGCCGACGCAGGCGAAGGACGCGCGCACGGCGCTCGAGGAGCTGACGCTGGGCCGGGAAGCCGTGCTCGAGAGCTGGGTAGCCGGGCGGCGTGCAGGACCCTCCCTCGCACGGTAAGTTGTGCCCGCCCAAGGGCTGGAGTGCCGCCGGCCCCCGGACAAAGATCCCAGGATGACCCACGCCTCGCCGTCCACGCCAGAGCTCGAACGCGCCGCCGCCAGCGACCGCGCCGCCGCGCTCGACCTGCTGCGCAACTCGCAGCGCTTCCTGCTGTGCGGCCACGTGCGGCCCGACGGCGACTGACTCGGCGCGCAGGCGGCACTCGCCAGCGTGCTCGGCCGCATGGGCAAGGAAGTCTGGATCGAGAACACCGATCCGCTGCCGGCGCAGCTCGACTACCTCGCGGAGGGCCTGAAGTTCCGCGTGTTCGAGGGCGGCTCGCTGCCGGCGCACGACGTCGCGGTGATGCTCGACTTCAACGAGCTCGAGCGCACGGGAGCGATGAAGGCGCCGCTCGAGGCGGCCGGCTCGCGCAAGCTCGTGATCGACCACCACATCGCGCATGGAGCGCCGTGGTGGAGCGCGGCGTACGTCGACGTGAAGGCGGCGGCGACCGGACTGCTCGTGCGGCGCATCGCGCGTGAGCTCGGCATTCCGCTCGACCTGCGCGCCGCGCGGGGCGTGTACACGTCGATCGTGACCGACACGGGCTGGTTCAAGTACTCGAACACCGACGCGGAGACTTTCGCCGCCGCGGCGGAAGCGGTCGAGCTCGGCGTCAAGCCTTCGGAGCTCTTCGGCTCGATCTACCAGCGCCAGAGCCGCCAGCAGCCGCTCGGCATCGCGCGCGCGCTCGGGCGCCTCGAGTACTTCGCCGACGGGCGCCTCGCGCTCGTCGACCTCCCGCTCGCCCAGCCCGGCGAGGTCGACCTGCCCGACGGCGACGACGTGCTCGACCTCTTGCGAGCGGTGGGGCGTGTCGAGGTCGTGCTGTTCCTGCGCGAGCTCAAGGACGGCACGCTCAAGCTTTCCGCGCGCAGCAAGACCGACTACGACGTCAACCGGCTCGCGCGCGGCTTCGGCGGCGGCGGCCACGCCAAGGCCTCGGGCGCCACGCTGCGCGGGACCTTGCCGGAAATGCGCACGAAGCTCGTCGAGGCCGCCGTCAGGCAATTCTCGGACGTCGCGCGATGAGGATCGCGCTGATCTCGGACCTGCACGCCAACCGCGAGGCCCTCGACGCGGTCTTCGCGGACATCGACCGGCGCGGGATCGAGACCGTGTATTGCCTGGGCGACGTCGTCGGCTACGGGCCCGAGCCCGAGTACTGCGTCGACGTCGTGCGCGAGCGCTGCAAGCTGTGCCTGATGGGCAACCACGACGAGGCGCTCTTCCGCGACGCCTCCGACTTCAACCCGCACGCGCGCGGCGCGATCGAGTACACGCGCGACCGCATGCTGCCGGCCTGGTACTCGGGCACGGCCAAGAAGGCGCGCTGGCGCTTTCTCAAGGACCTGCCGCTCTCGCACACCGAGGGCCGCTTCCTGTTCGTGCACGGCTCGCCGCGCGACCCCGTGCGCGAGTACGTGCTCTCCACCGACGGATTCCTCAACCCCGAGAAGCTGCGCTCGATCTTCGACAGCTTCTCGCGCATCGCCCTCGCCGGCCACACCCACCACCCCGGCCTGCACGACGAATCCCTGCGCTTCCACGGCCTCGCCGGCGCCTCCGAGTTCTCCCTCGACCTGCCCACCGACGGCAAGTGCTTCATCAACGTCGGCTCCGTCGGCCAACCCCGCGACTCCGACAACCGCGCCTGCTACGCCGTCCTCGAGGACACCCGCATCACCTGGCACCGCGTCCCCTACGACTTCCAACTCACCGCCGAAAAAATCCTCCGCACGAACGCGCTGAGCGAAGTGCTCGCGCGTCGGCTCGCGATGGGGAAGTGATCCTCCGCCTTGGGGCCCGGGCCCCGGGGCGAGGAAGTGGAGCGCGCCGTTGCTTTCGAGCGGCGTGGCCGTTGAAGGAACGCGGCAACGGGGCCCGGGCCCCAAGGCGGAGGGCGATTGTGGAGGAAACGCCGCGAGTCGTCCCTCGCGCCTCGCCTGCGGCTCGGCTCTCGTGCCGCCTCCCGGCGTTCCCTCCACAATCGCGCGCGAGCTACTTGTTGCGCCTCGCCTTGCGGCGAGGCGAGGCACTTGACGCCGAACGCGTGGCCGTCGAAACGCCAGCCGTGGCGTCGGTTCCTTCTGCGCGCCCCGACCCTGTTCCCTGTGGCCGTGCCGCGGGCCCGGCCTCGCGCTCTCTCACGCCCCGCCTGTTCCACCTCTCCGCGCACTCACTTCATGCCGAACATCGCCCGCGTCACGTTCCAGAAGATCTGCGGGTTCTTGCGCATCCTGCGGAGCGAATACGGCTGCCACTGCGGCCCAAACGGCACATACACCCGCACGACGTGATTCTGCTCTTGCCAACGCTGCCACAAAGGTTCCATGACGCCGAGCAGCATCTGGAACTCATAACCGTCCCTGCCCACGCGGAGACTGTTGGCAAGAGCGGCGCAGCGGTCGCCCATGGCGGCGTCGTGGGTGGCGAGGGCGACGAAGGCCTTGCGTTCGAAGAGCTGCTGCGTGCAGGCGATGTAGGCCTGGCGGATGGGCTCGGGTTCGGTGTGGGCGATCTTGGCGGGCTCGAGGTAGATGCCCTTGACCATGCGCACGTTGAGCGGGCCGGGCGCGAGCTTGGAGATGTCGTCGGGGGTGCGGAAGAGCCGCGACTGCAGGACGATGCCGACGTTGTCGTGTTCCTTGCGCAGCTCCTCGAAGATGCGCAGCGTGGCGTCGGTGGTCGACGCGTCTTCCATCTCGACGCGCAGGAAGAGCTTGCGCGCCTTGCAGTACTTCGCGAGCTCGGCGTAGTTGGAGAGCGCGAGCCGTTCCGAGCTGCGCAGGCCCAGGTGCGTCGGCTTGACCGACACGTAGGCCTGGATGCCGTTCTTGACGACCGCCTCGGCGGCCTCCTTGTATTCGGCGACGACGTGGCGCGCCTGCTCCTCGCTGTTGACGTCCTCGCCGAGCACGTCGATCACGCCGGGGTGACCGCGGCCGTTGAGCAGCTTGAGGCGCTCGATCGCCGACTGCAGCGTCTCGCCGGCGACGTAGCGCTTGGCGACCCGCCACAGGATCGCCTTGGGCACGTGCGGCATCACCCTCATCACGGCGGAATGGAGCAGCGGCATAGGGCCGAGAATTGTAGGAGCGCCGCAGGCGCTGGCACAGGGCCCGAGTGCGCACCTAGGATGGCGCCATGTCGGTGGACGCGAGCGTGGCCCGTTGGGTCGTTTCGACGGCTCCGGATCTCGAGCGGGCGCGCGCGCTCGCCCGGGCGCTCGTCGAGGAGCGGCTCGCGGCCTGCGTGAGCTTCCAGCCCGGGCTCGCGAGCGTGTACCGCTGGAAGGGCGCGGTGGAGGAGGCGACCGAGGTGCTCCTGCTGATCAAGACGACCGCGGAGCGCCTGCCTGAGCTCGAGCGCGCCTTCGCGCGGCTGCATCCCTACGAGGTGCCCGAGCTGATCGCCTTCGAGCCCACGCACGTCGCCGCGCCCTACCTCGCGTGGCTCGTGGCCGAGGTGGAGCGGCAAGGATGAGCGCCGCACCGGTGCGACAGTCCGCGGAGTCGAGCGTCGATCCGCGGGTCGCACGCGCCGGGCGCTGGGGCGGGTTCGCGCTGTTCCTCGCGCTGCTGTTCGCGCCCGGCCTCGAGCTCGAGCCGCTGCAGCGCCGCGCCGCGGCCGTCACCGCGCTCACGGCGGTGCTGTGGCTCACGCAGGGCATTCCGCTCGGCGCCGCCTCGCTGATTCCGGCCGCGCTGCTGCCGTTGTTCGGCGTCGTGCCCGCGCAGAAGGCGGCGGAGGCGTACTTCCACGACATCGTGATGCTGTTCTTCGGCGCGTTCGTGGTCGCGTCGGGGCTCGAGCACTGGGGCGTGCACCGCCGCATGGCGCTGTGGGTCGTCGAGCGGGTCGGCACGCGCCCACGCGCGCTCGTGCTCGGCTTCACGGCCGCGACGGCCTTCGTCTCGCTGTGGGTGAACAACACGGCGGCGACGCTGCTGATGTATCCGATCGGGCTCGCGGTCATCACGACGCTCGGCGGCGCGCGCAACCGCAACTTCGGCATCGCGCTCCTGCTCGGCATCGCCTACGGCTCGTCGATCGGCGGCATCGGAACGCCCGTGGGCACGGCGCCCAATCAACTGCTGCTCGGCACGCTCGCGAAATTGCATCCCGGCGCGCCAACGATCGGATTCGGCACGTGGGTCGCGTGCTGGTTGCCGTTCGTGGTGCTGTTCGTGCTCGCGTTGTGGTGGATCCTCACGCGGGGTGCGCTGAAGGTGAACGACGAGTCGCTGGCGGCGAAGGAAGTGATCCACGCGCAGCGCGCGGGCCTCGGAGCGATGGGGTCGGGCGAGCGCCGCATGGCGGCCGTGTTCGTGCTCACGGCGCTCGCGTGGGTGACGCGCGAGGGGCTCACGATCGGCGAGTGGCGGCTGCCGGGCTG
>JAPLOE010000318.1:11584-40462 GCA_026692705.1 Planctomycetota bacterium | reverse complement strand
GCCGGCGTCGAAGGCAAGGCCCTCGACGCCGGCTGCCGTTTGCAGAAAGAACTGCTCTGGCTCAGTATTTCGCGTTGGCCCGGCAGTGCGCCGGACTTCGCGCTACTGCAGCAGGCTCATCAACGCTGCCTTGTTCTCCAAGTTGTTGAAGTTCTGGCCCTTGAGGGCGTTGTAGAGGTTCGTCGAGCCACCGGCGAGCGCCGTCGAGGCGCGCGTCAGGAAGGTCGAGTCGCCGGTGAGCATGTAGCCGTAGGCGTAGGACGACGGCGTCTGGTAGTTGTCATTGCCGTTGCCACCGCCGCCGGACGGGATCGAGCCGCAGTAGGGCTGCTGGAGCGGGTCGGTGGGCGCGACCGCGAGGTGCGACCAGGGACCGTTGCCGTTCCACGCCATCGGGCCGATCATCGCGGACGTCGAGGCGGCGATCACCTGCTCGACGGTCTGCTGGTGCGTCGGATCGACGCCGCGGAACACGCTCTCCTTCAGGCCCCAGAGCATGTTCTCGGTGATGGCCTGCTCGATCGACTGGCGGCAGTTCCACTGGCCGAGCAGCCACTTGGAGCTGATCTGCGCCTGGATGAAGCCGCTGCAGTTCGACTGGCCGGCCGCGACGAGGTCGGCGACCGTGCCGAACCACGGGCGGTAGCGGTTGCGGAACGTGTCGTCGGAGATCGCGAAGGCGCTGATCGCCGAGACCATGCCCCAGCTCTCGCCGCGCCCGAACGCGAAGCCGCGCGAGGGCCGGTTGGAGACGGAGTTGAGGTCGGCGAGCAGGGTCGACGGGATCGTGCCGCCGCTCGAGTTGTTGGCGACCTCGCAGTAGGACATGCGGAAGACTTCCGCCGCCATGCGCAGGTCATCCTTGGCGAGCGAGTCGTTGCCGAGCCAGGTCAGCACCATCGGCGAGCGCAGGAAGCGCACGTAGTGCTGGAAGTCGATCGGCGAGGTGCCCAGCAGGTCGACCTCGTAGCTCGGCTGGAGCGAGTTCGCGGCGACGTAGCTGCGCTGGTAGCTCGGGCTCGTGCTCATGCCGAACGGGTCGTTCGAGCCGTTGCACAGCCGCTGGAAGAAGTTCATCGGGACGTAGTCGATGCCCGGCGTGTCGATGCGCCAGGTCTCGAACTTCGTCGGCTCGCCGTCCTTGTCGATCAGGAGCTGCGGCTGGCGCTCGCTGTACATGCGGTGCGAGAACTCGTAGCTGCGGTAGCCCTCGCGCGACGAGGCGTAGGCGGTCTTGAAGCCGTCGTAGAACCAGATCTCCGAGCCGCTGGTCATGCCGCCGTACTTCACGCCGTAGGGGTGCGCCCAGCCGAAGTTGGGCAGGCTCCACGGATAGCCGCCGGTGAACGTGCCGTACTCGAGGTGGCCGCGGATCGTGTTGTAGTAGGCCGCGACGTTGCCCTGCACCTGCGGTTGTCCGAGGAACGAGAGGTCCGGCAGCGGCAGGCGCTGCGGGAAGTAGCGCGCGGTCTGGGGGTTCCACCACGACCACAGCGGGATGCCCGTCGGCGAGCTGCCCTTGACGCAGAAAGCGAGCGACTCGCGCTCGAGCGCCGCGGTCGCGGCCGGCACGGCGGCCGAGCGTGCGATCGCGAGACGGCGGTGCATCATCGCCTGCTCGGGCATCAGGTGCTGCGTGCCGTCGGCGTTGGGCTTGACGAGCTCGTAGGCGATCCACGAGCCCGCCGGATGGGTCGAGCCGAGGAACGGGTCGGCCACGTCGCTCACGACGCTCCAGCCGCTCGGCACCCACAGCTCGATCGACTGGAAGTAGACGTCACCCAGCGGGTCGTCCTCCTTCACGCTCGGGCTCTTGTCGGCGCCGCTCGCGCCGTTGTTGACGCGCAGCTCGAGCGTGAGGAAGTCCTCGAGCGCCCAAGCCGTCGCGTAGGCATGCACGCCGAGGAAGTGCGGCAGCGCACCGCTGGGCGCGCCGAGGTTCGTCCCCTGCGGGCGCATCGTGCCGTAGGTGCGCATCTGCACGGCCGCGGGGCCCTGCTTGAGCGTCTTGACCGCGTTCTGCTGCGGCACGTCGCGCACGCCGTCGAAGGCGTCGAAGCGGTACTCGTTCCCGAACACGTCGCGGGCGACGAGCAGCACCGAGCCCGGGCGCGAGATCAGGCCGAGCACGTCCTTCTTGATCGGCAGCTTCGAGTTCGGGTGCAGGTGGTCGACGACGTCGTAGCGGACCTTGGTGCCGGGCGCGACGCCCGCGGGACGCTGCACGCGTCCGAGCACCTCGACCACGTCGGCGCCATCGGCGGAGTTCGCGTAACGGGAGACGATCTCGACCTGCGTCGGCACGACGAAGCCGTTGACGTCGCGGATCGCGAGCGGGAGCTTGCCGTCGGCGCGCGGGAACGTGCCCGGCGGGACCGGGACGGTCGCTCGCACGACGTAGGAGGTCTGGCTCGGCGCCGAGAGCTCGATCTTCGCCAGCACGTCACCGCCGGCCTGCGGCTGACCGCCGGCGCCGGAATTGAGCGTGAACAGCCCGTTGTCGCCCGAAGGCGCGGCCGGAGCGGGAGCCGTTCCGGTCCCACCCGACGAACACGAGCCGACGAAAGGCAGGAGCAGGGCCGCGAGCGCCAGAGCGCGTGCAGCCCGTTCTTTTCCACGGCGGCCCGGCGCGTTGGTGCGGCCAGTCCCCGACAGTTGGTGGTGGAGGTTCAACTCTTCTCCCATTCGATCAGCTTCCCCTGGTGAGGGCCGCGCGCAGGGCGGCGGCCGGATCTTCTTCCCCGGGGAGCTTTTCGGAGCGGGAGGGGGCTGCGCTCGAACTGGAACGGTCCTGAAAGAGGAAAAGCAAGTTCGTAGGGGTGGCGGCCGCGGCTCGGAATGGAACTTCCTTCGCGCGGCGGGGCCCGGGCAACCGAAGTGCTACGGCTTGAGCGCCTGCGCGCGCGCGTCGCCCAGCCGCAGCGCGTGCGCGCGCGCCGGGGACGCATCCGGGCTCCAGGGCCCGAGGTCGCCGTCCATGTGGAGCAGCAGCGCCGTGTCGGCGTCGGCCTCGAGGCGCCGCGCGGGCGCAAACGGCTCGTCCGCGGCGTAGCGCGTGCCACGCGAGAGGCGGATTTCGTCGAGGAGACCGGGGAAACACGAGTTGGGGCCGCCGTCGGCACTGACGTCGGCACCGACGAGCAGCGGAAGCTCCAGGCGCTTGCGCGCGCCCGAGCCACGCGTGGACGCGACCGGCTGGCCGTCGACGAACAGCGCGACCTGTGCGCCGTCGAACACGCCCGCGACGTGGTGCCAGCGGCCCGGCTCGAGCAGCGGCTTCTCGGCGCGTGCGCCGACGTAGTCGCGCCCGAGGAACACCGTGAACGACGGACGGCCGCCGTCGACGAACAGGCCGAACTCGCCCTGCTCGGTCTTGTTGACGAACCCTTGCCGCGAGCGGAACTCGCGCGCGCACAGCCAGCCTTCGACCGTGAACGGCCCGTCGGGCAGCGCGAGCGCGGCGTGGGGGACGCTGAGCGCATCGCCGTCGCCGTCGAGCGCGAGCACGTGTTCGACCTCGGGCCGCGCGGGCAGCGGCAGCGTCGCGCCGTCGAGCTGCAGCGTCGCGAGCTTCTTCGGCAACTCGACGCGTGCGTTCGCGCCGAGCCAGTCGCCGCGCAGCTCGACCTGCGGCAGCCGGAAGGCCGCGTCGAGGCTCGCGGCGGGCCGCGCGACCTGCACGCGTCGAACGTGCTGCCGACCGGCAACGCCGCGACCGCGAGCTCGCCCTTGCGCACCGTCACGAGGTGGTACTGGTGCAGGTAACCCGCCTTCGGCACGAGCGCCGACTGGTCGCCGCCGACGGTCGCCAGCGTGAAGTACTCGATGCCGTCGCGCGCGCCGTCGTAGCGCATGCGGTGGATGTGGCCCGCGAAGACCGCGCTCACGTTGCCGGCGGCGGCGAGCTTGGCGTGCACCTTCTCCCAGTCGTCGCCGTACTTGCCGCCGAGCCAGCGCGGATGGTGCAGGAACACGAACACGTGCTCGGCACCTTTCGCGCGCGCGAGCGCCTCGTCGAGGAACGCGTGCTGCTCGGCGCTCATGCGCTGGCACTCGGGCTTGTTGAAGTCGCGCTCGCCCGTCTGCGGGTTGGGCTCGTCGGAGTCGAGCGCGATGAACCACGCGCTCTTGTGGCGGAAGGCGTACCAAAGCGGGCCGAAGTGGGCCTCGTAGTCGGCCTCGTGCTCCTCGGGCGGGCGCTCGCCCTTGCCGCGCCAGTACAGGTCGTGGTTGCCGACGACGGGAAACCACGGGCAGCGCAGGCGTTTCATGATCCCGGAGAACTCGTCGGCCTGCTTCTGCCACGCCGGGCGGTCGTTGTAGCCCTGCACGAGATCGCCGACGGTCATCACGAGATCGGGCCGGATCACGTTGACCTCGTCGACGGCCTGCGCGAGCACCTTGACGCCGTCCGCGGGCCCTCCGGTGCGGTCGCCGAAGATCACGAAGCTGAAAGCGTCGCGCTCCTCGGGCAGCGGCAGCGTCACCTTGCTCGCGCGCGTCGTCACGAAACGCTGCGCGCGCTCGTGAGCCGCCTTCTCGTCGTCGAGCGCGAACGCGAGCAGCACCGGCAGGGCGAACAGAACGAGCCGCAGGGGACGCGAGAGCATGCCGCGCAGTCTAGCGCCGCGCTCAGTGGCCCAGCGGCAGGTCCGTAGTCAGGCGCGCGGCGGTCCAGCGGATCGAGAAGCGCTGGCCGTCGAACCAGAAGAGCGCGTCCTGCGCGAAGAAACGTGCGATCGCGAGCGCCGTGTCCGCGTCGACGGCGGCGGCGACACTCGGCTCTCGGTGCGCGCCGTCGGGGGAGCGCGCGAGCAACGGGATCGCCGGAACGCCGTGCAGGCCGATCAAGCCGCGCAGGCGATGGGTGAGCAGGGCCGCGCGCGCCTCGTCCCGCTGTGCGCCGAAGGCTGGCCAAGCCGAGAGCACGGCGAAGGGCCCGTGAAGGCCGGCCGCGGCGAGCAACGTGCGCTCGCGTTCGCCCACCGGTGCGCGCAGGTCAAGCGTGCCGAGCCCGTCGAAGTCGAACACCGTGTTCGCGTAGGTCGTGACGATCGTCTCCATCGTTCGTTCAACGTAGCTCGTTCCGACGCAGCGCTCCACGTCCGTGTGCGTCATGAACTTCGCCCCGCACATGACGCACTCGGAGGCTGACTTGGTCCGGCAGTTGGGGCGAAATCGAAGAGTCGTGCGATGCGGAACGAGAATGGAGTCATGCCATGCAACAGCGCGGATACTGCACGGAACACCTGTGGAGCGGCTGGGTACGGGCGAGCATCCCTGAGGAGACGCCGGGACACGTGTGCATCGCTGGACGATTGTTCGCGTTGCCTCTCGAACTCCTCGTCGATCACATCCTCAAGGCGGAGGCGCTCGCCGGGCGCCGCTGCGTGCGTTGCGAGTACTTTGACTTGCGCTGGAATCCGCCGATCCGGCGGTCCCAGCTGCTCGAGCCGTGGCCGCACGAGGACATCAGTTGGGTCGAGGAGGAGTTCCATCGCAACGACTGAACGCTTGCGCGTGCCCGTCGAGCCCAAGCGGCGACGGTGTTAGTCTCTGCCTCGATGGACCAGCGGAGCGATGGGGTCAGGCTCGACCGGCGCGAGGTGCTCGCGTGGCTGTCGGCCAGCGCGGCGTGGATCGCGGCGGGAGGCTGTGCGGCGACGAAAAGCGGGAACACGACACGTTTCGTGCTCGCCGACGGCAGCCCGAGCTGGACGCCGGTTCCGCTGCCCTTGCCGATCGGTTCCGATGGCGGTGACGCGGCGACGGACGCGACGCGGCTCGCGAGTTTCGTAGTGCGCGACGAGCTCGTCGTGCCCGAAGGCTTCGAGGTCGAGCTTCTCGCGAGCTGGGGCGAGCGTTTCGGGCCGAAAGGCGCTCAGATCGTGTTCGGGCACAACAACGACTTTCTCGGGTTCATCCCCGATGGTCCCGACGCGGCGTGGCTCGTCGTCAACCACGAGTACATCGCGGCTCGGCCGTGGCTGCAGGGCTACGAGGAGGCGCGCGGCGAACCCTTGCGCTTCCGCATCGCACCGCTCGCAGACGGGAACGTGCGTTTCGAATTCGGGGAGCACGCCGTCGAGGGCAAGTCGATCGCCGTCGGTGAAGCTGGCGCGCCCGCGGACGTCGCAGCGGCGGCTCGCGAGCTCTCGCGGCGCGCGCTCGAAGACCTCGGCATCAGCATCCTGCGGCTCGAACGCACCGCAGGCGGCGGCTGGCGCGTCGACCGCGACTCGCCACTCCACAAGCGCATTTCCGGCACCGATCCCCGCACGCCGACGCATTCCAACTGCTCCGGCACGGTGACGCCGTGGGGCACCGCGCTCTCGGGCGAAGAGAACTATCAGGACTACGTGCAGGAAGCGGTCGACGCTTCGGGCGAGCCGTCACCCAACCGCCTGTTGTTCTCCGTCGACGGCGTGGACGAGCGTTTTCCGGAACCGGTCGAGTTCCTCGGCATCGGAGCCGCGATCGGGCAGGACGGCCGCGATTTCGGCTGGGTTTGCCACGTCGATCCGCGCTCGGGCGCGCTGGAGAAGCTCGCGAACCTCGGTCGCATGCGGCACGAGAACGTCGCGCTGCGTGTCGAGGCGGGCAAGCCGCTCGTGGCCTACACCGGCGACGACCGCCGCGGCGGGCACGTGTGGAAGTTCATCAGCGCGCGCAAGGTCGAGCGTGTCGACGATCCCGCCAACGTGCGGCTCTTCGACGAAGGCACGCTGCACGTCGAACGCTTCGCCGCCGATGGCACGGGCGAGTGGATTCCGCTCGTCCCGTCGACGCGCCTCGTCCGTCCCGCGCCCGAGAGGACCGGCGGCGGCCACCTGTGGTTGCCCGACCGCTCGAAGCTCCGCGACAACGGCATCGCGGCCGGCGGTTGGATCGCCGTGAGCACGCCCGAGGCGAAAAAACAGGGCCTTTCCGCCGCTGAATGGTGCGCGAGCGTCGCCAGCCTGTGCGGCAAGCCGTTCGAGCAACTGACGCTCGGCGACCTTGTCTGCGCGCCGTCCAACGTGCGGCTCGACGAGGCCGGACTCGCGCGGCACCTGCAGCGCGTGCTGCTGCTCGATGCGGTGGTGATGGCGAACGCGATCGGTGCGACGCCCTGCGCGCGCCCCGAGGACCTCGAGCTGCATCCGCACGACTCGTCGGTGTTCGTGTCGTTCTCCGACTTCACGAGCCTGTCGAGCGAAGGCTCGCCCGACGCTGGCGTGTTCCCGGACTCGCGCGCCGCGACGTCGAAGCGCTACGGCGCGATCTACCGGCTCGAGGAGGAGCTCGACGGCGCTTCGCTGCGCTTCCGCTGGAGCTCCTTCTGCCAGTCCGGCGAGCTCAGCGACGGCGGCGCGGGCTTCGCGAATCCCGACAACCTGTGCTTCGATCCCGCGGGCAACCTGTGGGTGCTCACCGACATCTCCTCCGCGAGCCAGAACGCCGACGTGGCGCGCGACGGCGAGTCGGCGCCGGGCCGCGACCGCTTCGCCGGAGTGTTTGGCTCGAGCGCGCTGTTCATGATCCCGACCCGCGGGCCGCGCGCTGGAATCGCGCATTGCTTCGCGACCGGGCCCGTGGAATGCGAGCTGTGCGGCGTGACCTTCAGCTCCGATGGCGAGACGCTGTTCCTCGCGGTGCAGCATCCCGGCGAACAACACGGGACTCGGGGGCACGCGCGTTCGGGACTGCCGACCGAAGTGGAGCGGCGCGTGCTCGTCGCCGCACGCGATGGCAAGCCTTTCGAGCAGATTCGCAGCGTTCCGCTGGGCAGCAACTGGCCCTCGGGCAAGCTCGGAGTGGCTCCTCGGCCATCGGTCGTCGCGATTCGTCGCCGCTGAGCGCCGCTCGGCTCTCGCCGTGACGAACGTGGGGGCTATGCTCTGCCGACCGTGCACTCCCTAGCCCTTGTCGCGCTGCTCGCCCAGGCGCCCGAGGAACAGCCGCCGGCGCCGCCGCCCGCGCCGTTGTCGCTGCGCGTCAACCGCGCGATCACCAAGGGCGTGCAGTTCCTGCGCGAGCGCCAGCAGGCCGACGGCAGCTGGGGCGGCTTCGAGGGTGAGCACCCCGGCGGGCAGACCGCGCTCGCGACGTTCACGCTGCTGCGCTCGGGCGTGCGGCGCAGCGACGACGCGGTGCAGCGAGGCCTCAAGTTCGTGCTCGCGACCGAGTTCAAGAGCGTCTACTCGCACAGCGTGCGCCTGCTGTTGCTCGATGCGCTCGGCGATCCCAAGGCCTGGAGCGATCAGGCCGATCGCAGCCTCGATTTCCTCGTGCAGACGCAGGTCGAAGGGGACTGGGCCTATCCGTGGGGCGCGGCGGACGCGAGCAACTCGCAGTTCGCGCTGCTCGGGCTGCGTTCGGCGCACCGCATGGGGCTCTCGATTCCCGAGGAGACGCTCGTCAACGCGGTGAAGGCGATCTATCGCCTGCAGGACGAAGGCGGCGGCTTTCGCTACGAACACGGCCGCGCGCCGACCGGCGGCATCACCGCGGCGTCGCTCGGCGGATTGACGGTGCTCGCGCAGCTCGGCGAAGGCCGCAGCGCGGTCGAGGCGGTGCTCAAGAAGCACGCGAAGGACCTGCGCGCGGGCGACGACTGGATGGTCGCGCACTGGAACGCGGGCGAGAACGCCTACGGCGATGTCGGCTGGACGCCGTCGTTCCAGTACCCGTACCTGTGGGCGATCGAGCGCTGGTGCGGGCTTTCGCAGCGCGGCAAGCTCGCGGGGCACGACTGGTACGAGGAAGGCGCGCGTTGGCTCGTCGATCGGCAGCTCGACAACGGCAGCTGGCTCGACACGAACGAGTCGACGTGTTTTGCGCTGCTGTTCCTGCGGCGCGCGACGGTGACGCAGGATCCGTCGTCGGAGGTGCTCGATGACGAGCTCGATGCGCTGCGGCCACCGAAGCCGCTGACGGTGGCCGGCGACGTGCCGCGCATGCGCGAATGGCTCGCCATCGGGCCGTGGCGCTCGGAGATTCCGGGGCGTGGGCTCGAGAAGTTGCCGTTCGAACCGGCGAAGGTGTCGCCGCGCGACGGCGCGAAGTTCGCGAAGCGCGACTGGCGGCGCGTGACGCTCAAGGCCGATGGCTGGGTGAACCTCGACGAGGCGCTCGCGACGGAGTGCGACGGCGGCTTTGTCGCGCTCGCGACCTGGATCGACTGCAGCGAGAGCGGCGCGCTCGATGCGCACCTGTGGCTCGAGGTCGAGGATGCGTGGCGCGTGTACGTCGACGGCGTGCTCGTCGGCTCGAGCCAGCGCCAGCAAGGCGCGATCGACGGCAGCGAAGCTTGTGCGCTCAAGCTCGCGGCCGGTGAGCACCTGCTCCTGTGTCTCGTCGAGGATGAGCGCGGCGCCGCGGCGTTTGGTGCGCGGTTGTCGGCGAAGGACGGTGGCAAGCTCGAGCGCGCGCCGAAGCTCGCGCTCGCGCCCTCGCGAGGCAAGGGGAAGTGACGATGGGCGAGCCCAAGGATCGTTCGCTCGTCGAGCGCCGCCTGAGCTATCTCGCGCGCCGCGTCGCGGAGCTGCGCGAGAGCGGCGAGCTGCCCACGGTCGACGTGCCGCTCGGATCTGGCCCGGCGAATCGCCACGGAATGCCGCAAGTTCCGGTTGGGCAGCACGAAGTGAAGAACTGGCCCGTGCTCGACCTCGGCCACCAGCCGCTGGTCGGCACGAAGGAATGGCGCCTCGAGATCACGGGCGAGGTCGAGCAGCCGGTGACGCTCGATTGGGAGGCGTTCCTCGCGCTGCCGCAGACCGACGACGAGAGCGACTTCCACTGCGTGACGAGCTGGAGTCGCCTCGACAACCGCTGGCGCGGCGTGCAGTTCCGCGAGCTCGCGACGCTAGTGACGCCGACGGAGAACGCGCGTTTCGTGCTGTGCACCGGCTACGACAGCGACCCTGGCTCGGGCGAGAGCTACACGACCAACCTGCCGCTCGACCGCGCGCTCGATCCCGATGTGCTGCTCGTGCACACGTGGGACGGGCGGCCGCTCGCGCGCGAGCACGGAGGACCGGTGCGGATGATCACTCCGCGCCTGTACGCATGGAAAGGCACCAAGTGGATCAAGCGCATCGAGTTCAGGGCCGTCGATCGGTCGGGTTTCTGGGAACGTCGTGGCTACTCGGACAGCGCGGAGCCGTGGCTCGACGATCGCTATCGCCTGTGAGCCTCGCGGCTCTCGCGCTGCTCGGTCTCGCGCTGACGGCGAACGCGCAGGACGCGCTGAAGGACATCAAGGCGAAGGAGCCGGAGAAGCGCGTCGCGGCCGTGGCGGAGCTCGAGAAGCTCGGCGGCGAGGCGGCGGAGAAGGCGCTCGTGTCGGCGTTGATCGATCGCGACTGGGAAGTCGTCGAGCGCGCGGCGCTCGCGCTCGCGACCGTCGGCACGAAGACGGCGGTGCCGCAGCTCGTGAAGACCGCGCTCGAGGCGCCCGCGATGCGCCTGCGGCGCGCGGCGGCGCTCTCGCTCGCGAAGATCGACGCGGCGCGCGCGACCGAGGACCTCGCCAAGCAGACGGCCGGCAAGAATGCGCTGCACGCGTGGCAGGCGCTCGCGATCGTCGCCTCGCAGGGCGCGGGCGCGGAGGCCGAGACCGTCGCGAAGAACCTCAAGAAGTCGCAAAAGGCCAAGGAGGCCGACGAGCGGCTCGCGGCGGCCGGAGCGATCGGTGCGGTGTCACTCGAGGAGATGACGGCGCAGCTCAAGGCGTACCTGCAAGGGGACGCGGAGCTCGCCTGCGCGGCGCTGGGTGCCGTCGAGGTGCGGCCGGACTCGAGCTTCGTCGCGGTGCTCGAGGAGCAGCTCGCGAGCCCGACGCTGATCGACGTCGTCGAGAGGCGCATCGTGCGCGCGCTCGTGGCGATCGCGCGCAAGGATCCGACGGCGGCGCAGGCCGCGGAACGGCTCGCGAAGGGCAACGACCTCGCGGCCGGACGTGCGATGGGGCTGGCGCGTGAGCTCGCGGCGGTCGAGGGCGTGCGCGCGGGCGCGGAGGCGGTGCTAGTGGCCGGCGCGACGCACTCGAGTTCGGACGTGCGCGCCGCGGCGCTGCACGCGGGACTCGCGTTGAAGCTCGAGGGCGTGCGCACGGTCGCGAAGAGCCTGCTCGGCAAGGATCCCGACGCGCGCGTGCGGCAGGTGATCGTGCGCGAGTTCCGCACCGAAGCGAACGACGACGGGATCGCGGGAGCGCTGATCGCGCGACTGGCGACGGACAACAACGCACTGGTGCGCGAGGACGCGGCGGTGGCGCTCGGCACGAGCCGCGCGGAAGCGGCGGTGCAGGCGCTCGTGAAGGCGCTGGGCGACAAGGACTGGACCGTGGCGGTGTGCGCGGCGGTCTCGCTCGGCAAGACGACGTTGCCGAGCGCGGTCGATCCGCTCGTGGCGGCCTCGAAGAGCGAGGACTGGCGCCTGCGTGGCGCGGCGATCGTTGGCCTCTGCCATGTGACGAAGAACGAGGCGCTGCCGCCGATCCTCGCCGCGACCGCCGACCGCGAGCCCGCGGTCGCGCTGACGGCGCTCGCCTGCGCGAAGGCGCTCACCAAGCAGGATTTCGGCCGCGATTCCGCCGCGTGGCTGAAGTGGTGGGGCGAGAATGGCGCACGGCTCAAGCTCTGGACGCCGGAGGAAGCCAAGGCGCGGCGCGAGAAGTTCGGCTACTCGGTGCCGATCGGCGAGGTGTTCCGCGATCTCGACGTGATCGTGCTCGAGAGCCGCGGCGACCAGATCCAGTCGGTGCTGGAGCGCGTGGAGACCGGCCTCGCGGTCGCGGCCGGCAAGGGCGACAAGAAGGTCCCGCCGAAGGGCGGCGTTCCGTACCGCAAGACCACGGCCGGTCAACATCGCTCGGATGGGTTGCAGCCCTTCGGCGTGTACGTGTCGAACTGCACCGGCGAAGTCGCGCCCGCGGACCTCGAGGCGATCTCGTGGTTCATTCGCACCGGCGGTTACCTGTTCGGTTCGTGCTGGTCGCTCGGCGAGACGATCGACCGCGTGTATCCCGGCGTCGTGCGCGCGCGGCACCTCGAGAACGAGCTCGCCACGGTCAACGCCGAGCCGATCGCGATGGGCAGCCCTTACCTCGTCGGCGTGTTCGATGGGGGCGTCGAGCCGCACTACAACCTCGAGGGTCCGCACCTGATCGAGGTCGTCGACCGCGAGCGCTGCGAAGTGCTCGTCGACAGCCCGCAATGCGCCGGCAAGTACGGCGTCGGCAACATGACCGTGTGGTTCCGTGCGGGCCATGGCCTGGTGTGCGACTCGGTCAATCACTTCAACAACCAAGGCCTCGTCAACGCGACGTGGCTCAAGGAAAACGAGGAGCGACAGGCCTACGCGGTCGACCGCATGGCGATGCCCTGGGAACAGTGGCGCGCGACGGCGAGCGAGAAGTGGTGGGGCTCGAACGGCAAGGCGGCCGAGCGTGTGTACGACCGCACGGCGCTGCACCTCGTGACGAATTTCGTGCGTTCCAAGCGACAGGAGGAGCTCTAGATGCGCGCTCTGGGTTGGATGGGAGCGCTGCTGGCGCTCGTGGTCTCCTGTGGCGGCGGTGATGGCGGTGCGGCGGCCGGAGGCGGCTCCGCGAAGACGATGGTCGTCGGATTCGCGCAGCTGGGCGCCGAGAGCAACTGGCGCACGGCCGAGACGCGCTCGGTGCAGGACGAGGCGCAGCGCCGCGGAATCGAGCTGAAGTTCAGCGACGCGCAGGGGCAGCAGGAAAACCAGATCCGCGCGCTCAAGGGCTTCGTCGGCATGAACGTCGGAGCGATCCTGCTCGCGCCGAAGACCGAGACCGGCTGGGACAACGTGCTCGCCGACGTGAAGCGCAAGGGCATTCCAGTCGTGCTGCTCGACCGCGGCGTCAAAGTCGCCGACGAGTCGATCTACACGACGTTGATCGCCTCGGATTTCGTCGAGGAAGGTCGCAAGGCGGCGCAGTGGCTCGTCGACGCGACGGGTGGCAAGTGCCGGCTCGTCGAGCTGCAGGGGACGGTCGGATCCGCGCCGGCGATCGATCGACAGAAGGGCTTCCTCGAGGTGCTCGCGAAGCATCCGGGGATGGAGGTGCTGCTGTCGCAGACGGCGGAGTTCGGTCTCGCGAAGGGCAAGGAAGTGATGGAGGCCTTCCTCAAGGCGAAGGGGAAGGAGATCCAGGCCGTCTACGCGCACAACGACGACATGGCGCTCGGGGCGATCCAGGCGATCGAGGCCGCGGGCCTCAAGCCGGGCGTCGACATCCGCATCGTGTCGATCGACGGAGGCAAGCCGGCCTTCGAGGCGATGGTCGCGGGCAAGCTCAACTGCGTGGTCGAGTGCAGCCCGCTGCTCGGGCCCATGGCGTTCGACGCGCTCGAGCGCCTGCAGCGTGGCGAGACCTTGCCGAAGCGGATCGTCGTCGACGACCGCGTGTTCACCGCCGAGCAGGCCGCGGCCGAGCTCCCCAACCGCAAGTACTAGGGATTTCCATGCGACGACTCGTTTTCGCCGTAGTTTCCGCTGTTCTCGTCGCCTGCCAGTCGACCCCGTCGCGTCCGGCGGGCAGCGGCCCACGCGGTCGGCTCGAGCCCGTGCCGTTCGAGCGCGTGCGGCTGGAGGATTCGTTCTGGAAGCCGAAGGTCGAGACCAACCGCACCGTCACGGTCGAGGCCTGCCTCGCCAAGTGCGAGGAGACCGGGCGCATCGCGAACTTCGCGCGCTGCGGCGGGCTCGAGCAGGGGCCGCACGAAGGTTTGCTCTTCAACGATTCCGACGTCTACAAGGTGATCGAGGGCGCGGCCTACACGCTCGCGACGACACGCGATGCGGCGCTCGAGGCGCGGCTGGATTCGATCATCGACAAGATCGCGGCGGCGCAGCAGCCCGACGGGTACCTCAACACCTACTACACGATGGTGGAGCCCACGCAGCGCTGGAAGAACATCGCGCACGGGCACGAGCTGTACTGCTCGGGGCACCTGATCGAGGCGGCGGTCGCCTACGAGGCCGCGACGGGCAAGCGCAAGCTGCTCGACGTCGCGCTGCGCCTCGTCGACCACATCGACGCGACCTTCGGGCCGGGCAAGAAGCTCGATCCGCCGGGGCACGAGGAGCTCGAGCTCGCGCTCGTGAAACTCTGGCGCCGCACGCAGGAACCGCGGCACCTCGCGCTCGCGCGCTTCTTCGTCGACCAGCGCGGCAGCGCGCAGGGTCGCGAGCGCTTCGGCGACTACGCGCAGGACCACCTGCCGATCCGCGAGCAGCGCGAGATCGTCGGCCACGCGGTGCGTGCGATGTACCTCTACAGCGGCGTCGCGGACGTCGCGGGGATCACGGGTGATGCGGAACTGTGGACCGCGCTCGAGGCGATCTGGCACGACGTCGTCGACACGAAGATGTACGTGACCGGCGGCATCGGCTCCTCGGCTTCCAACGAGGGCATCACGCATTCCTTCGACCTGCCCAACGAGACGGCCTACTGCGAGACCTGCGCGCAGATCGGCATGGCGCTGTGGAACCAGCGCATGTTCCTCGCCACGGGCGAGGGCCGTTTCGCCGACATCGTCGAGCTCGAGCTGTTCAACGGCTTTCTCTCGGGCGTTTCCGCCTCGGGCGATCGCTTCTTCTACGCCAATCCGCTCGCCAGCGCCGGCGACCGCGCGCGCGTGCCGTGGTTCGATTGCTCCTGCTGTCCCTCGAACGTCGTGCGCTTCCTGCCGGCCATCGGCGAGCGCATCTACGCGCACCGCGGCGACGAGCTGTTCGTGTCGCAGTACGTTGGCAGCGACGCTGTCGTTCCGCTCGCGGGCCAGCAGGTGCACGTCGCGCAGCGCACGGAGTATCCGTTCGATGGCGTCGTGAAGATGCAGCTCGATCCGGAACGTGAGGCCGAGTTCGAGCTGCGCCTGCGCGTGCCGAAGTGGTGCGACGGCAAGTTCGAGGTCGTCGTCGCCGGTGTCGAGGATGCGGGCACGACGGCGCTCGTCGACGGCTTCTTCTGCGTGCGGCGCCGCTGGAAGAAGGGCGATTCGCTGGTGCTGCGCATGGAGATGCCGCCGCGGCGCGTGTACGCCGATTCGCGCGTCGAGGCGGACCGTGGGCGAGTCGCGATCCAGCGCGGGCCGCTCGTGTACTGCGCCGAGGGCGTCGACAACGCGGGCGGAGCGCGTTCGCTCGTGCTGCCGAAGGGCGCGGATCTCGCGGTGATGTCGGCCGGCGCATCCGGCGAGCCCGTGCGCATCGCCGCGGACGCGCAGGTCGTCGTCGAGCGCAAGTTCGATGCGGTCCGCACGGAAGCGCGCCACGCGACGCTCGTGCCGTACTACTCCTGGGGCAATCGCGAGCGCGGCGACATGGCCGTATGGCTGTCGGAGGATCCGGCGCTGGCGCAGGCTCCCGGTGGACCGAGCGCACAGGTCGGCGATGTGCTCGTGCGCGCGAGCCACGCGTGGCCCTCGGACTCGCTAGCGGCCGTCGTCGATGGCGTGGCCCCGAAGGCCTCGAATGATCACGACGTTCCGCGCCACACGTTCTGGAGCCACCGCGGCACGAGCGAGTGGGTGGAGCAGGAATTCCGGCTGCCGAAGCCGCTCTCGAGCGCGAGCGTGTACTGGTTCGACGACACGGGGCGCGGCGGTTGCCGCGTGCCGAAGTCCTGGCGGCTCAGCTACCGCGAGAACGGCCAGTGGAAGCCGGTGCAACTCGCGAGCGGCGAGACGTACGCGACGAGCGTCGACGCGTGGTGCACGGTGAAGTTCGAGCGCGTGCTCGCGGAAGCCGTGCGGCTCGAGCTCGAGCTGCAGCCCGAGATGAGCGCCGGCGTGCTGGAGTGGAAGCTCGAGTGAGCGCGACGGCGCCGCTGGTCGAGCTGCGGGGCGTCTCGCGGCGCTATCCGGGCGTGCGTGCGCTCGAGCAGGTCGGGCTCGAACTGCGCGCGGGCGAGGTGCACGCGTTGTGCGGCTCCAACGGAGCCGGCAAGAGCACGCTCGTGCGCCTTCTGGGCGGCGTCGAACGGCCCGACGAGGGCGAGTTGCGTGTCGCGGGACAGCCGGTGTCCTTCGCGTCGCCGATCGAGGCGTTGCGCGCCGGCATCGCGGTCGTGCATCAGGAAACGCACCTCGTTCCGCAGCTTTCCGTCGCGGAAAACCTGTTCCTTGGGCGCGAGTTGCGCCGCGGCTGGCGGCTCGACTGGCCGGCGATGCGTGCGCGGGCGCGGACGAGCCTCGCGCAACTGGGGCTCGAACTCGACGTTGACCGCAAGGCGGCGACGCTCACGGCGGCGCTGGCGCAGCTCGTCGCCATCGCGCGTGCGCTCGACCTCGATGCGCGAGTGCTGGTGCTCGACGAGCCGACCTCGAGCCTCGACGCGAGCGAGGTCGAGCGCCTGTTCGCGCTCGTGCGGCGCCTGCGCGAACGTGGGCTCGCGATCGTGTTCGTGGGGCACTCGCTGGAGCAAGTGGAGGCGATCAGCGACACGATCACGGTGCTGCGCGATGGCCGGCGCGTCGGAACGCACCGCGCGCGCGAGCTGTCGCGCGAACAGCTCGTGGCCAGCATGCTCGGGCGCGAGCTCGCGAGCGCTACCCGCGGCGCGGCGCGAATCGGGGGCGGTGCCGAGTTCCTCGCGGCGCGCGGGCTCGGTCGGCGCGGCGCGATCGAGCCGTTTGACCTCGCCTTCCAGCCCGGAATGGTCGTCGGACTAGCGGGCCTGCTCGGTTCCGGCCGCAGCGAGCTCGCGCGCGCGTTGTTCGCCGCCGATCGGCCCGACCAGGGCGCGTGGTTCGTCGATGGCGCCGAGCGCAGGCTTTCCGGACCCCGCGACGCGATCGAGCGCGGCCTCGCGTTCTGCTCGGAGAATCGCAAGCTGGACGGGATCTTTCCGTCGCTCACGGTGGCCGAGAACATCGCCATCGCGTCGCAGCGCCATCGCTCGCGCTGGGGGCTGTTCTCGCGCGGCGAGGCCGACGGGCTCGCGCGCGCGAGCATCGAGCGCTTCCGCATCGCCTGTTCGGGACCGGAGCAACCCGTCGGCACGCTCAGCGGCGGCAACCAGCAGAAGGTGCTGCTCTCGCGCGCACTGACACTCGAGCCGCGCCTCGTGATCCTCGACGAGCCGACGCGGGGCATCGACGTCGGCGCGAAGGCCGAGGTCGAGCAGCTCGTCGAGCAACTCGCGGCGCGTGGCACGGCCGTGCTGTTCATCTCGTCCGCGCTCGAGGAGGTGCTGCGCCACGCGGGGCGCGTGCTCGTGCTGCGCGACCGGCGCGTGGTGGCGACGCTCGAGGGCGCGCAACTCGACGCGCAGGAGATCCTGCGGCGCATCGCGGGAGACGCTCGCGATGGCTGACGCACGCCTCGCGTGGTGGAAATCGAGCGCGGCCAAGGCGGCACTCGGCTGGCTGGTGGTGCTCGCCATCGGCGCCGCGATTTCCCCGGGCTTTTTTGAGCTCGAATGGCGCGAGGGACGCCTGTACGGGACGTTCGTCGACGTGCTGCTGCGTGCGTCGCCGACGCTGCTCGCCGCGCTGGGCATGACGCTCGTCATCGGCACCGGCGGCGTCGACCTGTCCGTGGGAGCCGTGGCGGCGATCTCGGCGGTGCTCGCGGCGCGGCACCTGCAATCGGGTGGCAACGCTGCGATGGCGCTCACGCTCGGGCTCGGCAGTGGAGCGCTGCTCGGCGCCTGGAACGGCGTGCTCGTCCGCAAGCTCGGCCTCGTTCCGATCGTCGCGACGCTGGTGCTGTTCACCGCTGGCCGCGGCCTCGCGCAGCTCGCGAGTGGCGGCAACGTGCTCACGTTCCGCTCCGACACGTTCGCGTCGCTCGCGACCGGCACGCTCGCGGGCCTGCCGCTCCCGATCTGGATCACGCTCGCGAGCCTCGCCGCGCTGACCTTCGTCGTGCGCGGCACGAGTTTTGGGCTCTACTTGCAGGCTTGTGGCGACAACCCGCGCGCAGCGGACCTCGCGGGCCTTCCGGTCACGGCCGTGATCGTGAGCGCCTACGCGCTCTGTGGGCTGTTCGCCGCGCTCTCCGGAGCGATCGTCGCCGCCGACGTGCAAGCGGGCGATGCGGCGAGTGCAGGGCTCTACCTCGAGCTCGACGCGATCCTCGCGGTCGTGATCGGCGGCACGTCGCTGCGCGGGGGACGCGTGCAACTCGTCGGGACGGCCTTCGGCGCCTTGATCCTGCAGACGCTGACCACGCTCGTGCTCGTGCAGGGCGCGCGCCTCGAGTTCGCGCTGATCGCGAAGGCGCTGGCGGTCGTGGCGGTGTGTGCGCTGCAGTCCGAGCGCTGGGGCGAGCTCCTGCGGCGCCGCCCACGCGCGGGAGGTGCCCAATGAGGAGCACGTGGCTCTCGTCCTGGCGTGCGACGGCACTCGCGCTCGCGCTGCTGCTGCTCGCGGGCGCCCTGCGGCATCCGGGATTCCTCTCGTTCGGCACGCTGCTCGATGCGCTCGACGATGGCGCCGTGCTCGGCCTCGCCGCGCTCGGCGCGATGGTCGTGATGTCGAGCGGTGGCATCGACCTCTCGCCGGGTGCGGTCGTCGCGCTTGCGAGCATCTCCGTCGCTTCGCTCGTGCAATCGGGACTCCCGCCGCCGCTCGCATTCGCGCTCGCCATCGGCGGGGGAGCGCTGCTCGGCGGCCTCGCGGGTTGGCTGATCGACGTGCTCGCGATGCCGGCCTTCATCGTGACGCTCGGTGCGATGTTCCTCGCGCGCGGGCTCGCGCTCGCGATCCACGTCGAGGCCTTGCCGATCGACGCGGCGGCCTGGGGCCCGTGGTCGCGTGTCGAGCTGCCGCTGGGACTCGACCTCGCGGCCTGCGCGTGGCTCGCGCTCGCCGGCCTGCTCGCGCTCGCCTACCGCCACGCGCGCACGCTGCGCAACGCGCTCGCGCTCGGCGGCGACGAACGCACCGCGACGTACTTCGGCGTTCCCGTGCGGACGACGCGCGTGCGCGTCCACGCGCTCGGCGGCGCGTTCGCGGGCCTCGCTGGCGTGGCGTACACGCTCTACACGGGCAAGGGCGATTCGACGGCCTGCGTCGGGCTCGAGCTCGACGCGATCGCCGCGGCGGTGATCGGCGGCACGGCGCTGCGTGGCGGCGAGGCGGCGGTGTTCGGCACCGTGCTCGGAGCGCTGCTGCTCGGGCTCCTGCAGACGCTGCTCGTGTTCGAGGGCGTGCCGGGCGCGGGCTGGACGCGGCTCGTGCTCGGGCTGCTCTTGCTCGCGTTCGTCGCGTTGCGCAGGCTGCTCGCAGGACGCGTGGAGGCGGGAGCATGAGCCTCGGCAAGCTGCACTACGGCACCTCGAGCTGGTCGGAGAAGGCCTGGGACGGCGTGTTCTATCCCTCCGGGATGCCCGTGTCGGCGCAGCTGCCGCACTACGCGACGCAGTTCCGCACCGTCGAGGCCGACGTCACGTATTACCGCGTCCCCGACCGCCGCCTCGTCTCCGGCTGGGCCGCGCGCACGCCCGAAGGCTTCACGATCTCGGCCAAGTTCCCGCGCTCGATCGTGCACGGCGGCGAGAGCGCGACGCCGGATCCCGCGCGTGTGCTGGTGCGCGAGCACGTCGCCGCGGACCTCGAGCGTTTCCTCGACGCGATGGCGCTGCTCGGCCCCAAGTGCGGCCCGCTCGTGATGCAGTTCCCGTACTTCAACAAGAGCGTGTTCAAGAGCGCGGGGGAGTTCCGCGAGCGGCTCGGCGCGTTCCTTGACGGACTTCCGGCCGGTTTCCGCTATGGCGTCGAGCTGCGCAACAAGACCTGGATCGACGACGAGCTGCTCGGGCTCCTGCGCCGCCGCAACTGCGCGCTCGTGCTCGTCGACCTCGTCTACATGCCGCATCCCGCCGAGCTGGCGGAGCGTTTCGACCTCGTGACGGCCGACTTCAGCTACGCGCGGCTGATCGGCGACCGCAAGAAGATCGACGCGCTCACGGACACCCTCGACCACGTCGTGCTCGACCAGTCCGAGCGCCTCGAGGCCTGGGCCGGGCTCGCCCGCGAGCTGCTCCAGCGTGTCGGCGACGTCTACGTCTACGCCAACAACCACTACGCGGGCTTCGCGCCCGACACGATCCGCGACCTGGTCGCCCGGATCGAGTCCGGGAACCCGTAGCGAGGGATTGCTCGCACGCGCGCCGATCCCGGACTATCCTTTTCCGGCCTGCGTCACGCAGGCGCCATCTCCATGGGACTCTTCGATTTCCTCAAGAAGAAGCAGGACGCTCCGACCGCCGGCCCGGACCCTGAGCTCGATGCGCTCGTGCGCAAGCTCAAGGACCCCGACCCGAAGGTGCGCCTCGACACGTGCCTCAAGCTCGGTGCGATGAAGGCGCGGGCCGCGAGCGCGCGCCCCGCGCTGGAAGAGCTGATCGTCGACCCTGACGGCGACGTGTGCCTCGCCGCCGCCGAGGCGATGAGCGTGATCCTGCGCGCGATGGACCAGCGCCAGCGCTGAAATCGCTGGCGAGCGATGTTCTGGCGCAAGCCCAAGTCCGGTCCTGCACCGGAAGCGGAGCGGCGCGCGGATCCGCTGCGGGTCGTGCTCGCCTACCACGAGGCGACGAAGCACGACTTCCATCGCTTCGCGGCCGGGCCGCCGGAGCTCGACTGGGACACGCAGCCCGATCCGTTCCGGACGTTCGCGGGCACCGCGCGCGTGCGCTTGCGCAGGGCGGAACCGATCGAAGGCGAGCGGCCGTTCTATGAGGAAGCGTTCTGCGCGGGTGCGGTCGAGCCTCGCAAGCTCGAGGCGGACACGCTTGCGCAGCTCCTGTTCGACTCGCTCGCGCTGTCGGGGTCGAAGAAGTACGGCGAGGCGCGCTGGACGCTGCGCGCCAATCCTTCGAGCGGCAACCTGCATCCGACGGAGGCCTACGTGATCGCCGGGCCGCTCGCGGGAGCGAACGAGAGCGCGTTCGTGGCGCACTACGAGCCGCGGGAGCACGCGCTCGAGCTGCGCGCCGCGCTTTCGGCCGAAATCTGGCGGGATTTCGAGCTTTCGCTCGGGCCCGGGACGTTCCTGGTCGCGCTGACTTCGATCCACTGGCGCGAGGCGTGGAAGTACGGCGAGCGTGCATTCCGCTACAGCCAGCTCGACTGCGGGCACGCGATCGCTGCGCTCGCGGTCGCGGCGGCGGCGCTCGGCTGGAGCGCGCACGTGCTCGACGAGGCCTCGCACGCCGAACTCGCGCGCCTGTGCGGCACCGACCGGCAATCGGGGCCCGAGGCGGAGCTCCCGGAGACGTTCGTCGCGATCCGCACGCGCCCGTCGACGGCGAAGCCGGCACTTCCCGGAGCGAGCACGTTCGAGCGTGTGCGTGAGCTCGTGCACGCGGGCAAGCCGAACGATCTCGGCACAGGGCATGTCGACTGGCCGGCGATCGACGTCGTCGAGGAGGCGACACGCGCCGCGCGCACGGTGCATGCACCAGAGTCGGTGACGCTCGCAAGCGCGTGGAACCCGGGCGACGAGCCCATTTCCCTGCGGAAAATCGTGCGCCAGCGCCGCAGCGCCGTCGCGTTCGATGCGCGCAGCGCGATCGCGCGTGACGGGTTCGAGCAGCTGCTGCAAAGGCTCTTGCCGCGCGAGCGCGACGTCGCGCTGGCCGCCTTGCCGTGGGCACCGCGTGTCGACGTGCTGGCCTTCGTGCACCGCGTCGAGGGCCTCGAGCCGGGGCTGTACCTGCTCCTGCGCGACGCGGCGCGCGAGACGCGCTGGCGCGAGCGCTCTGCCGTCGTCGCGAACGCCGAGCGCGTCGAGGAGGACGGGCTCACGCTGCTGCGGCTCGAGCGCGGCGACGCCCGTTCGCTCGCACGATCGGTCTCCTGCCAGCAGGACATCGCGGCGGACGGATGCGCCGCTTTTGCGTTCCTCGCCGAGTTCGACGCCTCGCTCGCGAGCTGGGGCCCGCGCGCCTACCGCCGCCTGCACTGGGAGTGCGGTTTCCTCGGCCAGCTCGTGTACCTGGAAGCCGAGGCGCTCGGGCTGCGGGGCACCGGGATCGGCTGTTTCTTCGACGATGCGGTGCACCGGCGCCTCGGGCTCGTGGAGCGCTCGTTCCAGAGCCTCTACCACTTCACGTTCGGCGGCCCCGTCGACGACCCGCGCATCGAGAGCGGCCCGGCCTACGCGGCGGAGGGCGCTTGAAGCGGCGCGCGCCCGCCTTAGGTACGCTGCCCGACCTCCTGCCAGGGATCCAACGTCCATGAAGCCCGTCGAACGCTCCACGCTGCTCGATTACGTCACCTACGAAGAGAATCGCGAGGCGATCCGCGCGCGCGTGCTCGCGCACAAGGCGCCGCGGCGCGTGCACGTCGGCGAGTGGCTCACGTTCCTGTTCGAGACGACCGAGACCGCGCGCTATCAGGTGCAGGAGATGATGCGCATCGAGCGCATCGTCAAGGAAAGCGACATCCTGCACGAGCTGGAGACCTACAACGAGCTGCTCGGGCGCCAGGGCGAGCTCGGCTGCACGCTGCTGATCGAGATCGACGATCCGGCGGTGCGTGCGGTGAAGCTCAAGGCCTGGCTCGACCTGCCCAAGCACGTGTACGCGCGCCTTGGCGACGGCTCGAAGGTCTACGCGCAGTTCGACGAGCGCCAAATCGGCGAGGACCGGCTCTCGAGCGTGCACTACATCAAGTTCCCCGTCGGAGGTCGCGTGCCGGTCGCGATCGGCGCCGACCACTCGGACTTGGACGTCGAGTCGCCGCTCAAGCCGGAGCAGGCGACGGCGCTGCGCGAGGATCTCGCGGGCTAGGCGTTTTCGCGCGCGCGGGCTCAAGCGTGGCACTGTCCTAGGACGATAGGACGGCCCACGACCATGGGCCCGAGCCTCACGATCCGCGTCGACCCCAAGGGGGATCGGCCGCCGAGCGAGCAGATCGCCGCGCAGGTGCGTTTTGCGATCGCTGCGGGCGTGATCGGGCCGGGTGCGCGCCTGCCGTCGGTGCGGCAGCTCGCGGTGGAGGCGCTCGTCAACCCCAACACGGTGGGGAAGGTGTGGCGCGATCTCGAGCGCGAGGGCGTGCTCGAATCGCGGCCGGGAGACGGTGTTTTCGTTTCCGTCGCGGCGCCGGAGCTGTGCAAGGACGCGCGCGACCGCGAGCTCACGGCGCGACTGGGCGCGTGGGTGAACGACGCGCGCTCGGCGGGGCTCGAGGAAGCGGAGCTGCGGGAGTTGTTCCAACGTGCGCTGGCGCCCAGGCGCCTGCGCCGAGTCGGAGAAACGTCATGAAGCACGAAACCAGCGTGATTTCCGCGAGGAATCTGGGTGTGAGGTTCGGGCGCAAGAGCGTGCTCGACGGGCTCGACCTCGACGTGCCGCAGGGCAGCGTCACGGCGCTCGTCGGTGGCAACGGTGCAGGCAAGTCGACCTTGTTGCGCGTGCTGGTCGGTGCGCTGGTGCCGGACTCCGGTACTGCACGTGTCCTCGGGCTCGACCCGACGCGGGAGGGCGAGCGGCTGCGCGAGCGGATCGGCTACGTCGCGGATCGCATGGAGATCCAGCCGCGCACGCGGGGACGCGAGTGGCTCGAGTTCGTCGGGAGTTTCCAGCGGACGTGGGACCACGCCGAGGCGCAGCGGCTCGCGGGGTTGCTCCAGCTCGAGCTCGACACGCGCTTTGGCGAGATGTCGAAGGGCACACGCGCCAAGCTCGCGCTCGTCGCGGCGCTCGCGCACCGGCCGGAGTTGCTCGTGCTCGACGAGCCGTTCTCCGGCCTCGATGTCGAGACGCGCCTCGCGGTGACGCAGGGAGTTCTCGGACACCTGCGCGACGAAGGGCGCAGCGTGCTGCTCGTCAGCCATTCGATGAACGACGTCGAGCGCGTCGCGGACCGCGTGCTTGTGCTCGAAGCGGGCCGGATCGTGCGTGGCGGCGAGCTCGAGAGCTTCGCGACGTCGGAATCGGGCCGCCTGGACCTCGAATACGCGTTGCTGCGCCACAAGCTCGAGGATGTGCTCTCGTGAAGACCCTGCTCCGTCTCGTCGTGCAGCAAGCGCGCGACAACCGCGCCGCGCTGGTCGTCGCTCCGCTCGCGAGTGCGGTCGTGCTCGGTGGCGTGTTCGCCTGGTTCCCGGGCCCCAATGCGGTCGGCGAGGCCACGGCCTACGCCATCGGCGCGTTGACGGCGCTCTGGACGCTGTATTTCGCGGCGGATTCGTTCGCGAGCGATGGTGCGACAGGGCGGCTCGCGACCCTTGCGCTGCTGCCGGTGCGCGCGCGCACGCTGTGGAGCTCGCGGGTGGCCTTCGTGGCGCTGACTAGCTTCGGCCAAGGGCTGTTCGCGCTCGGATTCGGGCTCGGCCTGCATGCGACGCTCGGTTCAACGGACTCGTTCGAGGCCTGCATCGACGGATTGCGGCCGATGTGGCCGTGGTTGCCTTCGCTGGCCGTGATCGCGGCCGCGGCGATGGTCGCGTCGCTGGTCGTCGAGACGGCGCTCGCGGCGATGATCGGGTCGCTGCTCGCGCTCGGTGCGATCGGGCTCGCAGCGGCTCCGGCGGTGCGGGCGCTCGCGATCGTGGGCGTCGACGTCACGCCGGCGCTGCGGAATGGCGTGCTGCTGCAGGTCCTGCTCGCGCTCGCTTTCCTCGCGCTCGGCGCCCACACCTTCGTGCGCGGCCAGCGCCGGCTCGGATCGCGCTCCGTGCGTGCGTGGCAGGCGACGTGGCCTGTGCTCGCGACCTTGACGCTCGGTGGCCTCGCGAGCGCCGCCGAATACTCGCGGCGCACCGCCGTCGAGCTCGAGAACCCGCGGCTGCGGTTTGGAGTGGGCAGTGCGAGCGAGGATGGTCGCTACGTGGTCGTCGAGGCAAGGTTCGATGTGCCGGGCAACTCGGATTCGCCGCCCAGCGCCTGGCTGCTCGACTGCGAGACGGGCGCTAGGACGCTGCTGGCGCGCGCGGCCGATGTCCTGACGGATCGTTACGTCGGTCGTCAGGTGGTCTGGGACGACGAGCACCCGTTGCGCGTGCTCGAGCACAGTCCGCTCGCCTGGCGAGATCAGGTGGCTCTGGTGGAAGTGGAGATCGGCAGCGTGGGTGCACCCAGCACCCGTCGAACCCACGTGCCTCTCGATGCGGCCTGGACGACGACGACGCGTCAGATCCCGAGCTGGGCCCACGTCGAGCGCATCCGGCGCCGCGGCTCCGACGACGTAACGGTCGTGCGCTGGGGCGAGCGCGAGCGGCGCTTCGACGGCCCGACAGTCTGGCCCGTGCGCGCGGTCTTCCCGACGCCGGAGCCCGGAGTGCTGCTCGTCGTGCGAGCGGGCGAGCTGCTGCGGATCGACATGGCGAGCGACGAGGAGCGCGTGCTGTTGTCTGGGGTCGATGGCTGGATCGATCCGAGCCCGGATGGTTCGGCCCTGCTTCTCCCGACGGAAGACGCGCAGCACGTGCTGGATTCTCGCAGTGGTACGCCGTTGCGGGAGCCGTTCTCGAGGCACGGGGTATCCGTGAGCTGGGTGGATGCGCCCGACAGCTCGCGCGTGCTGAGGCTGATTCCGGTCGGAGTGCGCGGCGCCCCGACGCGTGTGCTCGATCTGGATACGGGAACCGAGTTCGAGATCGATCGCGAACTCGGTCAGCCGCTGTTCCTGCGCCTTTGCGAGCGCGGCTACCTGTACGTGCGGCGCGACGGGGATCTGGTGCTCACGTCGCTCGATGGGGCGAGCGAGCGCGTGCTCGTCGATCGTTAGGCGCGCCCGGGCGGCGTGTCGCCCTCGGGCTCGTCGTCGCCATCTTCGTCGGCGTCCGCGTCGTCCTCGTCCGTGTCGACGTCGTCGACATCCCCTTCGTCGAGTTCCTCGTCACCGAGGTCCGCGTCGCCTTCAGCGGCTTCCGGCGCGATTTCCTCGTCGTCCGTGGGCGGCTTGCCGGTCTGGGCGATGATGCGGTCGCGTTCGAGCGCTTTCCGAATCGCGCTGTCGAGCTCCTGGGCCTGCTCGATCGACTCGTCGTAGATCCAGTGCAGGTGGGGGACCTTGCGCGTCTCGAGCACGCGCGCGACCTGGCGCTGGATGAAGCCGCCGGCCGAGGCCAGCATGTGCTCGGCCTTGCTGCGCTCCGACTTGGAGCCGAGCACCGAGTAGAAGATCTTGGCGTGGCTCAGGTCGTTCGAGAGCTCGACGCGCGTGATCGTGACGAGCACGTTGCGCGGGTCGCGCACCTCGAACTCGAGGGCGTGGGCGGCGCGCTCGTGGATGCGCGCCTCGAGCTTGGCGATGGTCCGGGGATTCGCCATGGCGGGATCTTGTTGACGGTGCCGGGAGGGGAAACGACGCGGGGCGCGCGCTGGCGCGCCCCGCGAGCGGACGGCGGCGCTAGCTCTTCCCGAGCTTGCGCTTGACCGGAACGATCTTGTAGCCCTCGAGCACGTCGCCGAGCTCGTACAGGTCGAAGTCCTTGAGCGTGACGCCGCAGTCGAAGCCCTCGCGGACTTCCTTGACGTCGTCCTTGTCGCGGCGCAGGCCCGCGATCGAGCCCTCGTACACGACCTTCTTGTTGCGCAGCACGCGCACGCGGCTGTCGCGCGTGACCGAGCCGTCGATCACGTGCGAGCCGGCGATCGTGCCGAACTTCGACGACTTGAACAGCGCGCGGACCTCGATGTGGCCCGTGATCTGCTGGGTCATCTCGGGCGCGAGCGTGCCTTCCATCATCACGCGCAGGTCGTCGAGCAGTTCGTAGATCACGTCGTAGGGACGGATCTCGATCGACTGGCGCTCGGCGGCGTCGCGTGCCTTGGAGTCGGTGTTCACGCGGAACGCGAGCACGGTGCCGGTCGAGGTCGCCGCGAGGTTGACGTCGTTCTCCGTGACGGTGCCAAGGCCGCTGGAGAGCAGCTTGACGTCGACTTCCGGGTGCGTGAGGCCCTTGAGCTGGGCCTCGAGCGCCTGCAGCGAGCCCTGCACGTCGGCGCGCAGCACGACGTTGATGGTCTTCTTCGACTGGTCGGCCAGCGCCTGCAGGATGTTCTCGCTCGTCGTCTGCTTGCGTTCCGCCATCGACATCTGGCGGTTCTTCTTGCGGCGCTCTTCCGCGACCTCGCGGGCCATGTCGAGCTTCGCGACGACGTAGAACGAGTCACCGACGCTGGGCAGCTCGTCGAGACCGGTGACGCGCACCGGCATCGAAGGACCGGCCGTGTCGATCTTCTGGCCGCGGTCGTTGAGGATCATGCGCACGCGGCCGAAGCCCTCGCCCGCAAGGATCACGTCGCCGGTGTTGAGCGTGCCGTCCTTGACGATCAGGTGCGCGACACGACCCAAGCCGCCTTCGACCTCGGCCTCGAGCACGAGACCCGATGCCGGGCCCTTGGCGTGCGCCTTGAGCTCGAGCACTTCGCTCTCGAGGAACACACGCTCGAGCAGCTCGTCGACGTTCTTGCCCGTCAACGCGCTGATCTCGAGCATGGCGGTGTCGCCACCCCATTCCTCGGGAATCAGGCCTTCCTTGGAGAGCTGCTCGCGCACGCGCTGCGGGTTGGCGCCGGGCTTGTCGCTCTTGTTGAGCGCGACGACGACCTTCTTCTTGGCCGCGCGCGCGTGGCTCAGGGCCTCGACCGTAGACGGCATGACGCCGTCGTCGGCCGCGACCACCAGCACCACGATGTCGACCGCATCGGCGCCGCGGGCGCGCATGGCGGTGAAGGCCTCGTGACCGGGCGTGTCGAGGATCGTCAGCGCGTGGCCCGACTTGGTCGTGACCTGGTACGCGCCGATGTGCTGCGTGATGCCGCCCGACTCGCCCGCGGCGATCTTCGAGCTGCGGATGCGGTCGATCAGCGTCGTCTTGCCGTGGTCGACGTGGCCGAGGATCGCGATCGACGGCGCGCGCACGATCAGCTCGGACTCCTCGACCTCGGTGCGGTGCTTGACGAAGGCGGCGACGAGCTCGGTCTCCGCCTGCACTTCCTGCTCGATCAGCAGCGTCACGCCGAACTCCATCGCGATCAGTCCCGCGGTGTCGTCGTCGAGGATCGAGTTGATGTTGAGCAGGCCGAGGTTCTGCTGCATCGCCTTGGCGAGCAGCTGCGTCGTCTTGATCGACATGCCCTCGGCGAGCTTCTTGACCGTGATCGGCGCGGCGAGCACGACCTCGCCACCCGAGAGCGGCGACGAGCTGACGTCGGTCGGGCGGCCACGCTGCTGGCGCACCGGAGCGGCGCCCATCGGCGTCGGACCGCGCTTGTTGTTGCGCAGGAAGCGGGCGTTGGCCTGCTCCTTGAGCTGCGAGGCCGTCATCTGGCCACGGCTGCCCGTGTCGCCGCGGACGAGCGCACGCTTCTTGTCGTGGCCGAGCGTCGGCAGGACGTTCGGAGTGACGTCGTCCTTCGAGCGCAGGCGGCGCGAATCGGGACGCTTGGGCACGGCGGTCGCCTGGACCTTCGAAAGGTCGACGAAACCGACGACCTTGCCGGGGCGGCGCGCGGCGGGGCGGACGAGATCGGGGTTGTCGCCCGGCTTCAGCTCGACCGGAGCGATGATCTCGATCACCGGCGGGGCGGCGACGACTTCCGGAGCCGCGACCTGGGGCTCGAGCACTTCCGGCTCGACCGCAGCGGGCGCGGGCTCGGCCACGGCCGTCGGAGCCGGAGCCTCGACGTGCACGGGGGCGCTCGGAGCCGACGCGGGCGCCGGAGCTTCGGCCTGCGGGGCCGGTTCGGGCTCGCGGACGGGTTCCGGGGCGGGCGCGACGGCCGGAGCCGGCGCGTGGGCCACGGGCGCGTGAGCGACGGGAGCAGGGGCGACCGGGGCCTGAGCCGCGGGCGCGACAGGGGCGTGGACCGGGGCCGGGGCGGCGGGAGCCACCGGGGCCGGCGCAGGGGCCGCAGCCACCGGGGCGGGAGCCGCCGGTTCGGGCGCGGGC
>JAPLOE010000318.1:0-11533 GCA_026692705.1 Planctomycetota bacterium | reverse complement strand
GGGCGCGGGCGCTTCTTCGCGCGCGTCGAGCTCGGCCAGCGAGACCTTCTTCTTCTTCTTCTTGATGATGCCGCCGCCGCCGAGCGACTCGGTTTCACCCGCGGCTTCGGCCGGCGCGCCCGCCTGCTTGTAGATGCCCGAGGCCTGAAGCATGCCTTCGGCGATCAGGAGCGAAGAGTCGTCGAGCGTCGAGCTCGGACCCTTCACTTCGGAAATCCCGAGGGACTTGAGCTTGGCAACCAGCTCCTGGCCGGTCATGCCGTATTCCTTGGCCAGCTCGTGAATGCGCTTCTTGGTGGTCACCCGGTTTCCTTGCGTCGCTCTCGGCTCGATGTGAGGTCTCTTCTCGTCCAGTTCGTTCGGTGGGGGAGCGGGGAGCCCGCTCCCGCTCAGGCCTGCGGCTCGTCGGGCCCATCGGGCCCGTTCTCGTCGCCGCTGCCCAGTTCACCTTCGTCGCCACCGGGGCGCGGAGCCCCGCCACCCATCGACTCGGCCTCGAACTCGGCGCGCGTCTTGATGTCGATGTCCCAGCCGCACAGGCGGCTCGCAAGGCGCACGTTCTGGCCGCGCTTGCCGATGGCGAGCGACTGCTGGTCCTCGTCAACGATGACGACAACCGTGCGCGACTCGACGTCGGGGTAGATGTTCTCCAAGTGGATCGTCGCCGGCTTGAGGCCGTTCATCACCAGCGTCTCGAGCGAGTCGCTCCAGCGGATGATGTCGATGCGCTCGCCGCGCAGCTCGTCGATCACGGCCTTGATGCGCGCGCCGCGCACGCCGACGCAGGCGCCGATGCAGTCGATCTTGGGATCGCTGCTCAGCACGGCCATCTTGGTGCGGTAGCCCGGCTCGCGGACCACACGCTTGATCTCGATGATGTTGTCGGCGATTTCCGGCACTTCCAGCTCGAACAGCCGGCGCACGAGGTCCGCGTGGGTGCGGCTCACTTCGATGCGCACGCGCGGGCCGTCCTTGCGGACTTCGACGACGACGGCACGGATGCGATCGCCGGGCTGGAAGGTCTCGCCGCGCACGCGCTCGGTCTTGGGCAGGTAGGCCTCGACGCGCCCGAGGTTGATCACGAGATCTTCCTGGTCGAAGCGCTGGACCGTGCCGTTGACGAGCTGGCCGACGCGGCTCTCGTACTCGTCGAACAGCTTGTCGCGCTCGACCTCGCGGAACTTCTGCACCATGCCCTGCTTGACCGCCTGGGCCGCGATGCGTCCCAGTTCGTTCATCTCGAGCTCGTAGACCTCTTCCTCGTCCTCGATCGAGATCTCGCCGTTCTTGCGATCGATCTTCACGACGAGGTCGTCGCCCGCGCCGAGGCGCTTGCGGACACCGACGGCGAGCGCGTCCTCGAGAGCGAGGAACACGTTCTCCTTCTCGATGTCCTTCTCGCGGCTGATCACGTCGATCAGGCGCAGGAGTTCTTCAGTGTTCATGAGTTCGGGGCGGGGTTGGGGTGCGGCCGGAGCGGGGCGCGGGCGGGACCGCGCAGCTCGATTTGTGACTGGCGGTCGGGCGAACCCGCACGCCAGGGCAGCGCGCCCCCGTCCGGACCGAACCGGTCGGAAGCTCGAAGGCCGAGCAGTTTGGGTTCTCCCCCCGTCCCGCGTCAACGGCGCGCTGGACCAAGTCGTATGTTCTTGGGGCCGGGAGGACCCCGGCCGCCCTAGGATTCTGCCCCGTGACCCCCCCCCGTACCGACCTGTGGCTGGGCTCGAGCGCCGTGGCCCGGACCCTCGAGGAACGCCTCGCCCGGGTGGCCCAGAGCCAGGCGACCGTGCTCCTGTGGGGCGAGGGTGGCACCGGGAAAGGCCACGCGGCGGCGGCGCTGCACCGGCTGAGCCCGCGGGCCGCGGGGCCGCTGGTGGCGACGAGCCTCGCCGCGCTGGCGCCGACCCTGATCGAGGCCGAGCTGTTCGGGCACGAGGAAGGCGCCTTCACGGGGGCCGCGCGCTCGCGGCTGGGGCGCTTCCGGCAGGCGCAGGGGGGGACGACGTCGATGCGCTGCCGCTCGAGCTGCAGGGCAAGCTGCTGCGCGTGCTGCAGGAGCGCCTGGTCGAGCCGGTCGGCGCCGAGCAGCCCGTGGCGATCGATGTGCGCGTCGTCGCGACCAGCTCGCGCAACCTGCGCGAGCTCGTGGCGGCCGGCCAGTTCCGTCCCGACCTGTTCTGGCGCATCGCGGTGGTCGAGCTCGAGCTCCCGCCGCTGCGCGCGCGCCCCGAGGACGTGCCCGAGCTCGCGCGACGGCGCATCGCGGCCCTGTGCCGCGAGCGTGGCGTGCCGGTGCGCGAACTTTCCGCTGCGGCTGAGGCGGGCCTCGTCGCGCATCCCTGGCCGGGCAACGTGCGCGAGCTGGAGAACACGCTCGAGCGAGTGTTCGCGCTCGCCCCCGAGGCCCGCGGGCCGATCGAGGCGAGCGAGCTCGAGTTCCTGTCGATGGCGCTCGCGGGGCAGGCGCAGGACGTCGCGCAGCGCGCGCTGTCGAACGGGCTTTCGCTCGAGGCGGTCGAGCGTGCGCTGATCGAGACGGCGCTGCGCGAGCAGCGGGGCAACGTTTCCGCGGCGGCGCGGCAGCTCGGGCTGACGCGGCGTGCGTTCGACTATCGCGTCTCGCGGCTTGCGCGCGGCGAAGGAGCGGACGCGTGAAGTTCGTGCGTCAGGCCCTCGTCGTGGGTTGGCTCGCGCTCGCGGCGGCCGCGCAGGATGTCGGAGCGAGGCTCGCGGAGCTCGACGGAGCGCGGGGAACGCGGCTCGAGCAGCTCGCGGGCGAGCTCGCGAAGCTTGGGCGGCCGGCGGGCGATGCGGCGCTCGCTGCGAATTTCGCGGAGCTCGCGCTGGAAGTGCGCCGCGTGCGTTCGTCGCTCGCGCGCGACCATGCGAGTGCGGCGGCCTTGCCGGCGGCGCTCGCGAACCTCGCCGATCCGGATCTGGTCGTGCGCGCGAACCTGTGCGCGTTGCTCGGCTCGCCGCGATTGGGTGCGGAGCGTGTGGAAGAGCGCGCGGCGGCGCTCGAGGCGGCGGCGCAACGCTGGCCCGAGGCGAATGCGCGTGCGAGTGCGTTGACGGCGCTGGCGGCGCTCGACCACGCGGCCGCGGCCCAATCGCTCGCGCGCCTCGTTCCGGCCTGCACGGGCGCGGAACAGGTCGAGGCGGCGCGGCTGCTCGCGGGCCATTCGCGCGGACGCGCAGCGTTGCTCGAGCTCGTCGCGAGCGCCTTGCGCGGCGAGACGAAGTCCGTCGCGGGAGACGCGCTCGTGCAGCTCGTCGCGGCTTGCGGAACGGCGCTCGCGGATGTCGAGGCGGGTGGCGAGGCTCCGGCGGACCGTGCGTTGTTCGCGCTCGCTGCGCGCCATCCTGATGCACAAGTGCGCGACGCCGGTGCGCTCGCGTTGGAGCGTTTCCTCGACCGTTGCGACACGCTCGGCGATCCGCAGCGGGCCGCACGCACGCTGGAGGCGCTCGAACAAGCCGGATTGGAGCGCAACGACCTGCTCGCGCGGCGTGCGGTGCTCGAACTCACGCGCGAGAAGGGTGCGGCGAAGGCGCTCGAGCTCGCGCGCGCGCTCGCGAAGGCTTCGCCGGTGACCGACGATCCTCGCTCGCGCACGACGCTTGCGCGCGCGCGCCTGATCGAGACGGCGGCGCTGTTCGCGCTCGGCCGCGGCAAGGAAGCGGAACCGGCGCTCGCGCAGGCCGAAAACGCGCTCGTTTCGCTGCGCGCGGAGCGTTGGGACCTGCGGGCGCGCGAGGATCGCGCCGACTTCGACGCGCGCGCGACGGACGATCTCCTGATGACGGCAGTGGTGCCGCTGTGGCGCACGCTGGTGGCGCTCGGCGACGGCGCCGCGCCGGATTCGCTGGCGGTGCTCGAGCTGGCGCGTCGCGCCGATGTCGCGTTGCTCGAGGCGCAACTCGAGATCTCGCGCGTGGCGTGGAACGCGACGCTGTCGCACGACGACGTGCTGCGGCATCCGCTCGGGCCGCTCGTGCTCGCGCTCGACGGTGGTGCCGCGGACGCGCTCGGCGAGCGGGCGCTCGAGCTCGAGCGCGACCTGTGCCGCGCCTGCGCGAGCGTGTGCGGCGGTGGCCTGCCCGGTTTCGAGCCGTTCGAGGGCCTGGATGCGCGCCTCGCCGATGCGCTCGCCGATCCTGAGCGCCGCAAACTGCTCGTGCGCATCCAGGAAGCGCGCCGCGAGTCGGCGCTGGGCTACATCGACCGCGAGACCGAGCGCCTCGACCGCGCGCAGCTCGCCGTCGACCCGACGCGGCTGATGGAGCTCGACGTGCTGCGCCTGCAGGTGCGGCGCATGTTCCAGCGCGAGACCGAAGAGGGCGATGCGGCGCTCCTGCGGCAACGCGGCGTGTCGCGCGCGGGCCTCGCTTTTGCCGAGCGCAACCGCGAGCAGGGCCGGGCCGAGAGCGCGCGGCGCATCGCGGAGCGGGCGGGCGTGGATCTGGAGGCGCTGCGCGGCCGGCTCGACGAGCTGACGCTCGCGCGCTACCTCGCGGCGTCGGAATCGGCGCTCGGCGGCGCGTTGATGGACCTTGAGCGCGGCGAGGAGGCCGAGCAGGTGTTCGAGCGTGCGCTGGCGCGGCTCGACGGCGCGCTGCGCGAGGTTCGAACGCGCGAGGACAGCTCGGCGGAGCGTGTGGTGCAGGCGCAACGCGCCGGAATGCTCACCAGCCTCGCCGTCAACGCCAACGTGAAGCTGCGCGCGAGCGAGAAGGCGCTCGAGTACTTCGAGCGCGCCTACGAGCTCGACCAGAGCGACTTCATGCGCGTGATGCTCGCGTGTTATCGCGCGCGCGCTGGACGGCGCGAGGAAGCGCGGGCGGCGCTCGCGGACCTGCGAGTGCTGCCGGCCAACTACTACAACCTCGCCTGCACGTGGGCGCTGCTCGGTGAGCGTGAGCTCGCGCTCGACTACCTCGCGCGCGACCTCGCGGAGATGCGCACGCAACCGGGTGCGCGCGAGCGGCAGCAGAACTGGGCCAAGGGTGATCCGGACCTCGAGTCCCTGCGCGGCGATCCGCGCTTCGAGGCGCTGGTGGCGACGGAAGCGAAGAAGTAGCGGAGAAAGAAGCGAACGTGGCGAGAGTGCGCTTGAGCGGGCGGGGTCGTCGGCGGGCCGACAGCGGGCATCCGTGGATCTTCGCGGACGACGTGGTCGCGACCGAGGCGGAGCCGGGGGACGTCGTCGCCGTGAACGGTCCCGACGAGCGCTTGCTCGGCTGGGGCCTGGATCCCAAGGGGGCCTGTCGCGTGCTCGCGGGCGACGCGGACCTCGTGCCGGGGCTCGTGATCGACCACTATGCGGGCGTTTTCGTGCTGCAGAGCGGCACTCCGGGCGCGGACCGGCTCATCCCGACGTTCGTCGACGCGCTGGTGGAACTGTGTGGCGAGCCGCGCGCGATCGTCGATCGTTCCGACGCGAGCGTGCGGCGGCTCGAGGGACTCGAGAAGCGCGTGGAGGTGCTGCGCGGTGCGGTGCCGGAGCAGCTCGACGTGCTTGAGGACGGCCTTGTGTACGAAGTCGACGTGCTGCACGGCCACAAGACCGGCCACTACCTCGACCAGCGCTTCAACCGTCGGCGCGCGGCGGAGCTCTCGCGCGGGCGCGCGATGCTCGACGCCTTCTGCTACGACGGCCTGTTCGCGGTGCGCGCGGCGCTCGCGGGCGCGACGCAGGTGCTGTGCCTCGACCAGTCCGAGCCGGCGCTCGAGCGCGCGCGGCGCAACGCGCAGCGCAACGGCGTCGCGGACAAGCTCGCCTTCGAGCGCGTCGACGTGATGCGCGACCTGCGCACGCGCGCGGATCTCGACGGGCGCTTCGGCGTCGTCGTGATCGACCCGCCGGCCTTCGCGCGCAACAAGGCCGAGCTCGAGGGCGCCGAACGCGGCTACCGCGAGCTCAACCTGCGCGCGCTCAAGCTCGTCGAGCCCGGTGGCCAGCTCGTCAGCGCCTCGTGCTCGCACGCGATGAAGGCCGAGCATTTCGTCGCGGTGATCGCGCAGGCCGCGCACCTTTCCGGGCGCGCGGTGTACCTCGAGGAGCTGCTCGGCGCGTCGCCCGACCACTCGGCGCTGCTCGTGCTGCCCGAATCGAGCTACCTGAAGTGCGTGTTCCTGCGGGTCGAGTGACTTGGCTTGAGGCGGCGGCGGCCCAGCGGATATCCTGCGGCGCTCGAGAGGATGCTGGCGATGCAGATCGAGATCCGCCTGAACGGCGAAACGAAGTCGGTGCCCGAGGGCACGAGCGTGGCGATCCTGGTCGCCGGGCTCGGCCTGCGGCCCGAGGTCGTCGCCGTCGAGCGCAACGGGCGCATCGTGCGCCGCGCCGAGCACGCCACGACGGCGCTGCAGCGCGGGGACGAGCTCGAGGTCGTCACTCTCGTCGGAGGAGGCTAGACCCGTGACGCAACCGATCCCGCCCTGGCTCGCCGACGAGCCGCTCGTCGTCGGCCGCACCACGCTGCGCTCGCGCCTGCTCGTCGGCACCGGCAAGTACGCGAGCTTCGAGCAGACGCGCGAGGCGCTCGAGATTTCCGGCACCGACTGCGTCACGGTCGCCGTGCGGCGCGTGAACCTCGACCGCAAGGCGGGGCCGTCGCTGCTCGACTACATCGATCGCTCGCGCTACGTCATCCTGCCGAACACCGCCGGTTGCTTCGACGCCGCGACCGCGATCCGCACCGCTGAGCTCGCGCGCGAGCTGCTCGACACGCCGCTCGTGAAGCTCGAGGTGCTCGGCGATCCCAAGACGCTGCTGCCCGATCCGGTCGGGACGATCGAGGCGACGCGCGAGCTCGTGAGGCAGGGCTTCGACGTGATGGTGTACTGCTCCGACGACCCGCGCCTGGGCGTGCACCTCGCGGAACTGGGCGCCGTCGCCGTGATGCCCGCGGGCTCGCCGATCGGCTCGGGCCTGGGTGTGCTCAACCCCAACGCGATCCGCATCCTGATGGAGCTCGTGCGCGTGCCGATCCTCGTCGACGCCGGCGTCGGCACGGCTTCCGACGTCGCGCTCGCGATGGAGCTCGGGGTCGCGGGCGTGCTGCTCAACACGGCCATCGCCGGCGCGCGCGAGCCGCTGCGCATGGCCGCCGCGATGCGCGACGCCTGCCGCGCGGGCCGCAACGCGTTCCTCGCCGGCCGCATCGAGCGCAAGCTCTACGCCAACGCCTCGTCGCCGCTCGAGGGCGTCATCGGCGTGCGCAACTGACCGATGCAAGCCACCGAACAAGCCGCGCTTCCGATCGAGCCGTCGCTCGCGGTCGCGCTCGTCGGCGCCGTGCTCGTGCTGGCGAGCGTGGCGCTCGTGCCGGCCCTGCGCGGCCTCGCGAATCGGCTCATTCCTGCGCGCAGCGTCGTGTTCGCGCGCTGGGGCTTCTTCCATGTCGGCCTCGCGATCTTCGCGTTCTTCGCGCTGACGATCGTGGGCGGGCTCGTGCTCAAGCTCGCCGGCATCGAGCTCGCCACGAGCGGCATCGGCACGCTGCTGTTCGGCGCGGGCCTGCAGCTCTCCACCGTGGCGCTCGTGATGAGCTTCGCCCACAGGCTCGATCCCGACGGCATCCGCTCGCTCGGCCTGCGCGCGAAGGGCACGCTCGAGAGCGCGCTGCTCGGCGCCGCGAGCTACGTCGCCGTCGTTCCCGCGATCGTGGGTGCGGGGCTGCTGTCGGTCTGGGCCTGGACCACGCTCGGGTTCGAGTCGAAGCCGCAGGAAGTGCTGCGGCTCGTGCTCGAGCTGCAAGGTGCCGAGCGCCTCGTCTTCCTGCTGCTCGCGATCGTGGTCATCCCGTTCTTGGAGGAGCTCTTCTTCCGCGGTTTCCTGCAGCCGCTGCTCGTGCAGAACCTGGGCGACCGCGGTGGCGTCGCCGTGACGGCCGTGCTGTTCGCGGCGGTGCACGCCAACCTGTTCGCGTTCCTGCCGCTCTTCGCGATCGCGCTGGCGATGGGCCTGGTGATGCTGCGCACGCAGCGCATCGTCGGCTCGTACGTCGTGCACGCGCTGCACAACGGCCTGATGATCTTCCTCGTCCTGAGCACCGATTTCGGCCGCCAGCTCGCTGGCTAGCACCAACGCGACTCCCGATGACCCTCTTCCCGCGCAAGGGCCTGTTCCGACCTGTCGAAGGCGGCGCCTTCGTCGCCTCGAACGCGATTCTGACCGGCGACGTCACGCTGGGCGAGGATTGCGGCATCTGGTTCGGCTGCGTGCTGCGCGGCGACGACGCGCCGCTCACCATCGGCCGGCGCACCAACATCCAGGACCTCACGATGATCCACGCCGACACCGGCGTGCCCAACGTGATCGGCGAGGAGTGCACGATCGGCCATCGTGTCGTGCTGTTTCGTCGTGCCGCCGCGCTCGCTCGTGGTCGGCCTGCCGGGCAAGGTGATCCGCACGCTCACCGACGCCGACATCGCCGCCTTCCGCGCGAGCGCGCAGGGCTACGTCGACAAGGTCCGGCTCTACCTCTAGCGGGCTAGCGCTCGAAGAGCGGCAAGAGCCCGTCGTCGATCGACAGGAACAGGCAGTTCATCGCGGTCGCGAGGCACGCGCCGAACTGCGCGTCCGGCCACGAGCCGTCGGGGCGCTGTTCCTTGAGCACGAGCGTGCGTTCGGACTCGAACCAGCGCTCGAACATGCGCCGGTCGGAGTGGGTCCACAGCGCCAGCGCCACGTACAGCCGCTCGTAGTGGGGGAAGCCCGAGTCGTCGCGCTCGGCGCCGCGCCCGCGCTCCATCAGCTCGACCCACATCTCGCGCACCGCACGCTCGACCTCGGGCCCGTCGTAGCGCCCGGCGTTCTGCAGCGTCGCGAGGCCGGCGGCCGTCAGCGCGAGCGAGGTCTTCGAGGTCGGATCGAGCGCGTAGCGGAACGAGCCGTTCTCGTCCTGGCAGCGGCGGATGTAGTCGATCGCGCGCGCGACGACCTTGGAGTCGACCGTGATGCCGCAGTTGCGCGCGGCACGCAGCGCCTGCAGCTCGACGACGGTGACCGAGTTCTCGTGCTCGAGCCCGGCCGAGGGGAAGTAGAACCAACCGCCTTCGCTCGTCTGGCTGCGCTCGATCACGGCGACGGCGTCGGGCAGCAGCGCCGCGATGCGGCCGCCGCGATCGCTCGTGGGCGCGAGCGTGAAGGCGTTGCACAGCGCGAGCAACGCGTAACCGTGCGCGTGCATGCCCCACTTGTCCTCGAGGCTGACGGCGATGTAGCCGCGCGCCGTGGTCGCGTTGCCGTCGGCGCGTGCGAGCAGGTAGTCGACCGCCGCGGACACCTCGCGACCGTAACGACCGCGTCCGGGCGTCGAGCCTTCGGCCATGAACGCGAGTGCCCCGAGCGCCGCGAGCGCGACCGGCGCGTGCTGAGCCCCGCCGGCGCGCGGGAACGAGCCGTCCTGGTGCGCGCGCTGCTGCGCCGCGAGGTAGTCGAGGCCCTTCAGGAACGCGAGCCGCGCGGGCTCGTCGTCGCTGCGCGCGTCACCCGACTGGCTCGCGCTCGAGCGCGGGAGCAACGCGGCCGTTCCCGGCGCGAGCGAGCTGCTCGCCGGGCCCACGTCACGCGCGTTCGCGACCTCGCGCTCCGGCGACGGAGACACGAGCGCGAGGCCGAGCGCGAGCCCAACGAGGCCGCGGGACATCGGAACTAGCGGCGATCCTTGTTGAGGCGCCGGTAGTACGCGTCGATCCAGTCGCGGTACTGCGCCGGCATGTCGCCGCCGCCCTCGGTGCGGAACAGGTCGCGCACCTGCGGCGGCAGGTCGCCCCACTGCTCGTTGCCACGCGCGTTCGCGGCGTCGCCCTTGTTCGAGCCCGGAGGTTCCTTGCCCGCCGAGTTCTCTGCCGGCGCCTTCGATTCCTTCGGGCTGTTCGGCGTGCCGTCCTTCGGCTCGGGCTGGTTCTGGGGCTTGTCCTTCTCGCCCTGGCCCTGCTGCTGCGGATCCTGGCCCTGCGGCTCCTGCCCCGGGGCATCCGGCGTGCGCTCCTGCGACTGCGGGCGCTGCGAGCCCTGCTGCGGGCCACCGGGTTGCGGCTGCGGCTGGCCACCCTTGGGCTGCTGGCCGCTCTGACCCTGTTTCTGGCCGCCCATCTGCTCGGCGAGCTTCAGGATCTCGTCGATGTCCTTGAGCACCTGGTCGCCGCTGGAGCGCGACTGCTGCAGCAGCTCCGCGATGCCGCTCTCCTTCGCGCCCTTGAGCGGCGCCTCGCCGGAGCCCGCGCGGTAGAGCAGCGCGTCGATCTCCGACAGGCGCGTCTCGACCTTCTGGAACAGCTCGATCATGCGCTGCCGCGGGTCCTCGTTGCCGAACTGCGGCGGGCGGAACGGGTTGTCGTCCTGCGCGCGCGCGAACGGCGCGGCGCCGCAGGCGAGCGCGACGATCAGGAGGAAGTTCTTCATCGGAGGTCTCCGTGCAGGCGGTGCGGTGTGCGGGTTGCGGGACTCACGGCTTGCGCTCGCCTTCCTTGGGCGTGGGCGGCGGCATGCCGAGCCGCTCGCGGAACTGCGCGAACAGCCGCGACGTGCGTTCGTGGCGTTCGGCGAGCCGCAGGACGTCCTCGAGCACTTCGGGCTCGGCCGTCCCGCTCTCGAGCTCGGGGTACACAAGCCGCAGCCGGTCGAGGCCCTCGAGCGTGTCGACCTCGAGCTGGCGCAGCAGCTTGAGCTCGGCCGAGTCGGGCACGAGCGCCTCCTGGTTCTGGCCTTCCTGCTGCTGTTGCTGTTGCTGCTGCTGGCGCTGGCGTTCCTCGTCCTCGCGGCGCTTCTGCTCGTCCTTGAGCGCGCCGAGCGCCCACTGCGTGGTCTCGATCGCGTTCTCGAGCACGGCCTGCGTGCGCAGGCCGGTCTGGTTGCCGCCCTCGTCGTCGAGGTCGCGCGCCACGCGGTCGAGGTCCTGGCGGATCTCGCGGAACACGTGGGCGAAGATCAGCGCACGCTCGGCGGCGATCGCGCTGGCGACCTCCTCGGTGCGCGTCGCGGCCTGCCGCAGGTCGTCGGAGACGCGGCGCAGGCGCAGGCGATCGGCGCGCGAGAGCCGCTCGGACTCGCCGCGGGCCGCGTCGATCTCGCGCACGGCGCCGAGTGCGGCGTTCTCCGCGCGCAGCAGCGCCTCGACCTCCTCGGCGATGCGGAAGAGCAGCTCCTCCTGGCGCAGGCGCTGGTACTGCTCCTCTTCCTTCTCGAGCTCGTCGAGCGCCTCGTCGAGCTGCTGCTCGACCTGTTGCTCCTGCTGCTCCGCCTCGCCGAGCTCGCCCTCGTCGAGCGACTCGCCGGCCTCGCTCGCCTTCTGCGCGGCCTGCTCGAGGCTCGGCGTCGGCTTGGCGTTGCGGCGTTCCTTGTTGCGCTGCGCGAGCTCGAGCAAACGCTGGCGGATCTGTTCCTGCCGCTGCGACTGCGCGGCCGCCTGCTGCTGCTGTGCCTGCGTCTGCGGGCGCAGGCCCTGTTCCGCCGCCTCACGCGCGCGTTCGAGCGCGTCCAGCGCGTCGCGCTGCGACTGCGCCGCCGACGACGAACGGCCC
>JAPLOE010000317.1 GCA_026692705.1 Planctomycetota bacterium | reverse complement strand
TCTCGCGCGCAACAAGTCACTCGACGCGGTCAGCGGAGCGAAGGAGGCGGTGGGGCGAAGAGGTCCGAATCGTCGTCGGAGCCGCCGGGTTGGCCGTCCTTGCCGTAGCTGACGAGGAGGAAGGAGGAACCGGTGCGCTCGTAGACGTACGGGTTGCTCCAGGGATCGAGCGGAAGGGCGCCGGAGGCGGTCCAGTACGGCGCGCCGCTCGCGCTCGGTTCGAGCAGGGCCTCGAGATCGATGGGGAACTGGCCAGCGTGTTCGGCTGCGTAAAGACGAAGGCACGTCGCGAGCTCGTCGAGCTCGACCAAGGCATCCTCAGGGCGGGCCACGGTGACACAGGTCGTCGCGGACTCCTGGATCCAGAGGAGGAGCGCGGGGCCGGCGAGGAGGAATGCGACCACCAGCCCAACGCGACGAGGGTTCATCGGAGCTCGTGGACGACGCTCTTCCGAACGACTTCCCCGCGCGCGGGTCGTTGCCCCGTTCGCGGGCGCGGACTAGGCTGCAGCGTCCGAAGTTCGAAAGCCATGGATCCGGAGCCCAGTACGAACCCGTAGAGGCCGCGGACCGCACACGTTGAGACGGGCGGCGCGCGGCGAGAGCGCCATGAACCCGCTGCACTTCCACAAGGCGGCCTGCCGAGGGCGGGGCTGCACCGACGGCGCCCGCGCGCGCGGGGGGAGGGCGTCGTGAGCGAGCTGGAGAACGGCCCGGCGCCGGGTGAGGAGCGCCGTGAGACGGTCGGCGTCGGGGGCGGCAGTGCGCTCGGCGCCAGCGTGTTCGCGGCCGGCGAGCAGCTCGCTCCCGAGGATCTGAGCGACGCGTGGCGCCTGCTCGACGCGGAAGAGCGGCTCGAGGGGTTCCGGCTGCTGCGCCTCGTGGACGGCGAGGAGTTCTTCCTGTCGCTGTCGACGACCGACCAGCGCGCGCTGCTCGACAGCTTCTCGACGTCGGAGCGGCGTCACTGGCTGCGCATGCTCGCGCCCGACGACGCGGCCGACTTGCTGCAGGAAGTCGACGAGCACAAGCGCGCGGACCTGCTCGCGCTGTTCGACGAGCCGGTGCGGCGCGAGATCGCGGCGCTGCTCGCCTACGCGGAGGACGACGCCGGTGGCCTGATGAGCCCGCGCTTCGCGCGCGTGCGGCCGGAGCAGACCGTCGACGAGGCGATCCTGTACCTGCGGCGGCAGGCCTTCGACCGGCTCGAGCTGATCTACTACGGCTACGTGCTCGACCGCGAGCAGCGCCTGCTCGGCGTGGTCAGCTTCCGCGACCTGTTCCGCGCGCGTGGCACGGCCTCGGTGCGCGAGGTGATGAAGACCGACGTCATCACCGTGCCTGAGGAGATGGACCAGGAAACGGTCGGTCGCGTGTTCGCCGAGCACGACCTCGTCGCGTTGCCCGTGCTCGACGCCGCCGGGCGCATGAAGGGCATCGTCACGGTCGACGACATCGTCGACGTCGTGCAGGAAGAGGCCACGGAGGACATCCAGAAGATCGGTGGTTCGGTCGCGCTCGACGCGCCGTACCTCGAGGTCGGCCTGATGGGCATGATCAAGAAGCGCCTGGGCTGGCTGACGATCCTGTTCTTCGCGCAGATGCTCACCGTGGTGGTGATGAACTACTTCATGGTGAAGATCGAGATGCTCTCGCTGCTCAGCCTGTTCGTGCCGCTGATCATCTCGTCGGGCGGCAACTCGGGCTCGCAGGCGTCGACGCTGGTGATCCGCGCGATGAGCCTCGGCGAAGTGCGCCTGTCCGACTGGAAGCGCGTGCTGCTGCAGGAGCTCGGCGCCGGCCTGTGCCTCGGCCTCGCGCTCGGCACGATTGGCTTCGTGCGCATCATGGGCCTCTGGCCGGGCTCCGAGGCGCAGTTCAACCTGTTCTCGTGGGAGCTTGCCGTCACGATCCTGATGAGCGTCGTCGGCGTCGTCCTGTGGGGCACGCTGATCGGCTCGATGCTGCCGTTGATCCTGCGGAGACTTGGGCTAGACCCCGCGAGCGCCTCCGCACCGCTCGTCGCGACCCTGTGCGACGTCACCGGCATCCTCGTGTACTTCTTGACCGCGAGCTACTGGCTCGCGAAGGTCCTCGATCCCTCGATCACGTCCTGACGCGCACGCCATGAGCTCACCCTACGACTTCCTCGCCGGCCACAAGGTCGAAGTGTTCACCGCGAGCTGGTGCCCCGACTGCAAGCGCCTCGATCGCGTGCTCGCCGACGCGGGCATCACGCACGCGAAAGTCGACATCGACAAGGTCGCGGGCGCTGCGGACGAGCTCGAGCGCGAGACCGGCAAGCGCGGTGTGCCGTTCCTGCGGCTCGACGGCAAGAACTGGGTGCGCGGCTACCACAAGGAACTGACGACGCGCTTCGATCCGAAGCTGTTCGCGAGCGAGCTGCAGGCCGCGCTCGCGAAGTAGGTTTCAGTCGCCACGCGCCGCGGGCGCCGTGACGGGTGCCTGCGCGGCCTCGACGATCAGCCAGCGCACGATCCGCGGCTCGCCGAGCGGCAACACGCGGCCAGATTCGGTCGTGACGCTCTCGAGTTCGGCGAGCAACGACTTCGGCGGCTCGCGCAGCGTGTCGTCGCCGCCGAAACGCGCGCGCAGCACGAAACCCCGCTGGCGCGCGCGTTCGTCGGCGGGCATGCGCACCTCGACGAGGCCGGGCTCGAGCTCGCGGAACGTCGCACCGTTGCGGTCGGGCTCGAGCGCGAGCTCGAAGTCGACGCCCTGCACGGGAACGAAGGATCCACCGGGAAATTCGGGCCGCAGGCGCACGCGCGCGACGAGCGCTTCGGTCGGAACCTCGGCGCCCGGCTGCGTGCGCACGACCCAGTAGCTCGCGGCGAAGGCGTTGGCGCGGTCGGGTTCGGCCACGAACTTGGTCGAGATCGAGTTGAGGCCGAAGGGCCAGCTCTCGGTGCGCGAGTTGTCGTGGCTGAAGGCGAAACCCGGCGGAGCGGTTCGCAACGGAGCCTGCGCGCTGCGCACTCCCGGCGCGCTGCAGGCGGCGAGCGCGACGAGCGCGAGCTCAGCCGAGATCCGGCACGCTGAATGGCGCACGGTATTCCTCCTTCAAGAGCAGGTTGGCGCGCTCGAAGCCGTCGCCGCCGACGAAACGCGCCTCGTTCGGCGCGACGTGGAGCCAGCCGCCGAGCCGGAAGCGCAGCGCGTCGGGAGCGATGCCGTGCGCCGCGAGGTGCTGCGGGATCGAGTCGATCACCGCGAGCGCGGGATCGATGCCGCCGAGCGTGTCGCGCAGCTCCGCGAGCGTCGCCTCGCGGCCCGAGCGCCAGGCGAGGTTCGCGAGGTGGCACGTGGCCGAGCTCTTCACGACGTCCTCGAGCGGCGCGGTCAGGTGCGCGGCCTCGCTGCGGCGGATCGCGCGGCTGAAGTTGCGCAGGTGGTCCTTGCCGGCGTCGCCGCGCCAGCTCTGCACGAGCGTGCCGTCCTCGGCGAAATAGCGGCTTTCCGCGCGCGTTCCGAGGAACCAGCCGCGCTCGAAGCGGATCATCACGCCCGAACCGAGCCCGCGCATCGTCGGCCCGATGTTGAGCTCGGGGCTCAGCGGCAGGTTGCGCAGCTCGAGCAGCGCGGGAAACGCGCCGTAGTCGAACACGCTGAGCGAGACGTTCGGCGTCTCGCCGTCGTCGTCCCACAGGTAGCGCCCGCCCGCGCACAGCACGCGGCGCGGGAAGCCGACGCCCGTGAGCCAGCGCACGTCGTCGACGAGGTGCGAGCCGAGGTTGCCGATCTCGCCGTTGCCGAACGGCCACTGCCAGTGCCAGTCGTAGTGGTAGTTCGTGCGCCGCACCGGCGTGATCGGCCGCGGCCCGCAGAACAGGTCGTGGTCGATCGCGGGGTCGACGGGCTGCGGCTCGCTCACCTTGCCGATCGGATCGCGCAGGCGATACCACACGGCGTGCACGTAGCGGATGCGGCCGAGGTCCTGCGTGCGGCTCCATTCGAGGAAGCCGCGATGGCCGGAATCGCTGCGATTCTGCGTGCCTGCGGCGGCGATCGGGCCGAAGCGCGTCGAGGCAAGCCCGAGCTGCTCGCCTTCCCACACCGAGTGCGACACGGGCTTCTCGACGTACACGTGCTTGCCCGCCTGCAGGCCCCAGATGCCGGCGAGCGCGTGCCAGTGGTTGGGCGTCGCGATCAAGAGCGCGTCGACGTCCTTGCGCTCGAGCACGCGGCGCAGGTCCTTCGTCGCGAACGGGTCGAAGCCCGCGGCCTTCGTGTCGGCGACCTCGCGCGCGAGGATGCGCTCGTCGACGTCGCACAGCGCCGTCACGCTCGCCTTGTCGACCAGCGCGAGCGCGCGCCGCAGCTCGCGACCGCGGCCGTTGAGGCCGATCACCGCGAAACGCACGCCCTCTTCCGAGCGCTTGTTCTGCAGGAGCACCGGCGCGGTCGCGCAACCGGCGAGCAGGGCGCTCGAGCCCGAAAGGAAACGCCGACGGTCGAGCCCGACGGGTTCCAGGATCTTGCCGGTCACTTGCGCGCCTTCGTTCGGTTCGGTTCCTAGCATCTGGGCCCGGGGCGTCCCACCGTAACCTCGGGCGCTCGCTCCGCCCATCCACGATCCCGCAGGATCCCGCTTTCGATGAAGCTTCCGCTGCTCGTTCTCGCCATGTGCCCGTGGTTCGCCGCAGGAACTCCGGTCCTCTCGCCGCAGGCTCCGGCGTCCGCGACGGAGGTCGTCGAGCTCGCGCCGCTGCTCGAGCCGCTGCGCGCGAAGCACTCGCTGCCCGCGCTCGGTGGCGCGATCGTCGCGGAGGGCAAGCTCGTGGCGCTGGGAGCGTGCGGCGAGCGGGAGCTCGGCGGAGGCGTCGTTGTGAGCTCCAACGATCTGTGGCATCTGGGCTCGTGCACGAAGGCGATGACGGCCACGCTCGCGGCGCGGCTCGTCGAGCAGGGCAAGATCCGCTGGGACACGAGCGTCGAGAGCGCGTTCCCGCAGTGGAAGGAGAAGCTGCACGCCGACTGGCGCGCGACGACGCTCGAGCAGCTGCTCACCAACCGCGGCGGCGCGCCGGGCTCGGCACCGCGCGAGCTGTGGATCGCGCTCGGAAGCCGCGCCGGAACGTCGCAGGAAAACCGCACGTGGTTCGTCGGCGAGCTGCTCAAGCTCGAACCCGAAGCGCCGGCCGGCACGAAGTTCATCTACTCGAACCAGGGCTTCACGATCGCGGGTGCAATGCTCGAGGCGGCGACGGGCAAGAGCTGGGAAGACCTGATGCGCAGCGAGCTCTTCGGGCCGCTCGGCATGGCGAGCGCGGGCTTCGGCGCGCCGGGCAGCGCGGACGCGGTCGACCAGCCGCGTGGACACACGAAAAAGCCGGTGAAACCGGGCCCGCGCGCCGACAACCCGGCCGCGATCGGGCCGGCGGGCACCGTTCACGCGTCGCTCGCCGACTGGGCGAAGTTCGCGAGCGCGCACCTCGAGGGCGCACGCGGCGAAGGCAAGTTCCTCAAGCCGGAGTCGTGGAAGAAGCTCCACACCGCCGCCACCGGACAGGATTACGCAATGGGCTGGGGTACGGCGGAGCGCTCGTGGGCCGGTGGCGGCACGCTCTCGCACTCGGGCTCGAACACGATGTGGTTCTGCACGATCTGGCTCGCGCCGGAGAAGGGCGAGGCCTACCTCGTGACTACGAACACCGGAGCGGATGTCGCGGCGAAGGCCTGCGACGAGGCCGTAGGCGCGCTGATCGCTTCGCGCAAGAAGTAGACGCGGGCTTGTGTCGGTACGCACAACGTGCGCGGGGCGTGCCCAGCACGTCGACGCGCGCGCGGGCTCGGGCAGAGGCAGCATGGGATCCAAGGGAGGATCCCATGAAGATCGAAAGCCTGATGACGACGGACGTGCGCGTGTGCTTCGCGAGCGGCAGCCTCGCCGACGCGGCGCGCGCGATGTGGGAAGGCGACTGCGGTTGCGTGCCGGTGCTCGACGAGGACACTCGCGTCGTCGGCATGCTGACCGACCGTGACATCTGCATGGCGGCCTGGACGCAGGGTCGCCCGCTGGCGGAACTGTCGGTTCCGTCGGCGATGAGCGCCAAGGTGATCGCCTGCAAGTGCGGCGACCGCGTCGAGGACGTCGAGGAGCTCATGCGGCAACATCAGGTGCGCCGCGTGCCGGTGCTCGACGTCGATGGGCGCCTCGAGGGGCTCGTGTCGCTCGCCGACCTCGCGGGCGAGGCCCAGCGCGAGATGTTCCGGCTGCAGCGTGACGTCGAGGGCCTCGGGGTCGCGACCACGCTCGCCGCCGTCACCCGCTCGCGCCAACCGCGGCCGGAGACCGAGCTGAAGGTCGAGCTGATCCCCGAGAAGAGCGAGGTTCCGACGAAGGCCGAGCGCAAGTCCCCGTCGCAGGCGGCCCCGGCGAGGCCTGAGCGGTCGAAGGTGACGCTCGGGTAGCCGCGGGCCCCGGGAAGCGACCGGTGGGCAACGTGCCGGCCGCTTCCCCCTTGCGCGAAGGCCGCGCGCCGCGTTCGATGCCGCGATGATCCAGCGCGAGCAACACGAAACGGTCACGGTCCTCCGGCTCGAACACGGCAAGGTGCAGGCGCTCGACCTCGAGCTGTGCCACGAGATCGCCGACGCCTTCGAACACGCCGACGAGTGGGAGGGCACCCGCGCGATCGTGCTCGTGGGCACGGGCTCGAGCTTTTCGGCCGGCGTCGATCTCAAGCGCGTGCTCGACGGAGGCGCGAGTTACGTCGGGCCGTTCCTCGATGCGCTCGACCGCGCGCTGGGTGCGGTGTTCCGTTGCCCCAAGCCCGTCGTCGCCGCGCTCAACGGCCACGCGATCGCCGGTGGTTATGCGCTCGCGGCGGCGGCCGACATCCGCCTGATGGCGCGCGGCAAGGGACGTGTCGGTGTTCCGGAGCTCGCGGTCGGCGTGCCGTTCCCGTGGATCGCGCTCGAGGCGCTGCGTCTCGCGACTCCGCCGGAAAGCCTGCAGGAACTGCTGTACCTGGGCGAGACCTACAACGCCGACGATGCGCTCGCGCGTGGCCTCGTCGACGAAGCGCTCGAGGCGGACGAGCTGATGCGGCGCGCGCTCGCCATCGCGCAGAAGCTCGCGCGCACGCAGCCCGCGGCCTTCGCGCTCACCAAGCGTCAGCTCCGGCAGGCGAGCCTCGACGCGTGGAAGCAGCAGACCTCGCACGAGCGCATGGTGCGGCTCGCGTGGTCGCACCCGGACACGCACGCGGCGATCCGCGCGTACCTCGAGTCGCTGCGCAAGTAGCGCGCGGGAGTGAGAGTGAGCGGGAGCCGCGAAACCGAGCGCGTCGCGCGCGCGCCGTGGGCGCTCGTGCTGCTCACGCTCGTGTATGCGCTGAACTTCGCGGACCGCCAGCTCCTGTCGGCGGCGCTCGGGCAAGTGAAGGCCGAGCTGGGCGCGAGCGACACGCAGATGGGCTGGCTCACGGGCACGGCCTTCGCGATGTTCTACACGGTCGCCGGCATTCCGCTCGCGCGCCTCGCGGATCGCGGCGCGCGCTGGAGGCTGCTCTCGATCGCGCTGGTCGCGTGGAGCGCCTTCACGTCGCTCTCCGGACTCGCACGAAGCTACGTGCAGCTCGCCTGCGCGCGCATCGGCGTCGGCGTCGGCGAGGCGGCCTGCTCGCCGTGCGCGCATTCGCTGATTGCAGACCTGTACGCGCCGGCGCGGCGTGCCACGGCGATCGCGGTGTATTCGACGGGCATCTACATCGGCACGTACCTCGCGTACGACGTCGGTGGCGAGCTCTGCAAGGCCTACGGCTGGCGCACGGCTTTCGTCGCCTTCGGAGCGCCGGGAGCCGTGCTCGCGCTGGTCGTGTGGCTCACCACGCGCGAGCCGCAGCGCGAAGCCGCCGCAGCGGCGCCCGCGACGACGCTCGCCGACCTGCGCGAGCTGCTCTCGCGCCCCGCGTTCTTCCACCTCGCGCTCGGCGCCGGCATCAAGTCGATCGCGGGATACGCGCTGCTCGGCTGGGTGCCGACGTTCCTCGCGCGCGTGCACGGATTCGACAGCGAGCAGAGCGGCCGCTGGCTCGGGCCGATCCTCGGACTGGGTGGCGCGCTCGGCACGTTCGGCGGTGGCTGGCTCGCGGACCGGCTCGGCCGCACGGACGCGCGGCGCAGGCTCGGCAGTTCGGCGCTCGCGACGGTCGCGGCGTTGCCGTTCCTGTACGCGTTCCTCTATCTCGACGATCCCGAGCTCGCGCTCGTCGCCTACGCGCCCGCGGTCGTGCTCGGCGCGATGTACCTCGGCCCCGCGTTCGCGTTCGCGCAGGTCGAAGCGAAGCCCGAGCAACGTGCGCTCGCGTCCGCGGTGCTGCTGTTCCTGATCAACCTGATCGGGCTGGGACTCGGGCCGTGGCTGACCGGCTTCCTCAACGACACGTTCGCCGCGACGCAGGGCGAGCACGCGGTGCGCACGTCGCTCGCCATCGTCTCGCTCACGTACCTGTGGGGAGCGCTGCACCTCGCGCACGCGGCGCGGCTGAGCCGTCTCAGATGACGAAGCGCACGTCGGGGTGCTTGGCGATGCGCGCGAACAGCGAGTGGCGATGCTCCTCATCGCGCACCGTGATCTCGAGCTGCAGCGTGCGGTACTTGCCGGTCGAGCTCTCGCGCGCGAGCACGAGCTTGTACTCGAGCTCGCCGATCAGTTCCGCCACCGCCGCGCGAATCCGCGGCTCGTCCCAACCGATGATCCGGTAGGTCCACAGGCAGGGGTAGTCGATTTCCGGCCGTCGTCCGTCGAGGAAGTTGTCCAAGGTGCGTCTCGCGCGGGGGATGCTACTCGAAAACCCCGGGCGATTCCGCCTAGGCTGGCGAGCATGTTCCGCAAGCTCGTGCTCGTGTTGCTGGCGCTGCCGATCCTCTACTTCGGGGCGCGCTGGATCGTGCGCGCGTTCGAGTCGGACGAGGAGCGCATCCGCCGCGCGGTCGCGGAGATGGTCGAGGGCTTCAACGAGGCCCAGGGCCGGCCGGTGCTCGCCGCACTCTCGAAGAACTTCGTCGACACGAGCTCGGGCGCGACGCGCGAGGACGTGCGCTCGGCCCTGATCGCGTGGTTCTTCGAGCAGGTCGATCCGGTGACGAAGAAGTTCCTGTTCGTGGCGGAGCTCGAGCAGCTCGACGTGCAGGTCGATGAGGCCGCGCGTGAAGCGCAGGTGAGCGTCACGATCCGCTTCGAGAAGCGCCGCGGCGACACGCTCGAGCCGTGGTGGAACGCCGCGATCGAAGGCGTGATGCGCGACGGCGAGGACGGCTGGCAGTGGGTGAAGTCGACGAAG
>JAPLOE010000316.1 GCA_026692705.1 Planctomycetota bacterium | reverse complement strand
GGGTTCATGGCCGATCCGGAGCTCTCCAACCTCGTGATCGCCTCCGAGATCATGGATCCCGAGTTCCCGTTCCTCGAGCGCGACACCACCGTTGGCGTCGCGCTAGACCGCATCCTGCAGCACTTCGGCGAGCGCCTGCCCGTCGTCGATGGCCACGGCGGCCGCATGCTCGTCGGCACGCTCTCCAAGCGCGACCTGCTGCTCTCCGTCGGGATGCGCCGCTAGCCGCCCCAGCCGAGGAACAGCGACGCGCGCTGGTAGTCGAGGTCGCCGTCGAAGAAGAAATTCGTGTCGGGCGTGCCGAAGACCTGGCGGATGTCGAGGCCGAGCTGCAGGTCCTCGGAGAGCTGGTAGGTGATGCCGGCGTGTGCGTACAGGCCGAACACCAACCGCTTGTGCGTCTTGCGGACGCGCGCGGCCGTCGGGTCGTCGTACCACTTCGCCTCGCCGTCGTAGTAGATGAAATCGAGGCCCGCGCCGACGTAGGGGCGCAGCGCCGTGTCGCGCAGGAACGTGCGGTGCGCGCCGATCGAGAACTCGTAGAGGTTGAGCCGCATGTGGCGGCGGTCATCGGTCTCGGTGCTCCCGGGTAGCGAGCCGGGGCCGTAGCGGTAGCCGTTGTCGAACAGCAGCGCGAAACCCCACTCGAGACCGACGACGTCGCCGAAGTCCTCGTAGGAAGTGTCGAGCGCGAGTGCCCAGGTCTCGTCGACGGGGCGCCACATCTGCGAGGAGCCGAAGTTCTGCAGGCCCAGCAACAGGTGCGACTCGCCGAGCGTCGTGACGCTGTAGGAAACTTCCTCGCGGACGCGCTCGACGGACTGGGCGCGCTCGAGCATCGTCGCGAGCCCGGGGGTGCTCGCCGGAACACTGGCCGCCGGCTGGACCGTCGGCCACGCGAGCGGCGTCGGAGCCTCGGCGACGGGCGCGGGGCTCTCCGGACCGTGCGCGTCGAGGCGCGGAGTCTCGAGCGAACCGAGCGCGAGCAGGGCCGGGGCCGAGCGCTCGCGCGGGGCGGCGCAGGCGAAAACGAATGAGGCGAGGGGCAGCGCGATGAGCGTACGGGCGCGGGGCATGCTGGACTCCGGGGGCGGACGGGAACGGTAGCAGGTGCCCGCGGGTGGTGCCACGACGGGAGCGCCCGGAGCTACGCACGAGTTGGGAGCGACGCTACGGCGCGCGCCCCATGCCGGGCTCCGCAGTAGGCGACGACGATGCACCAGCGCCGGGAGATGTTCCCCACTCGCCCCGTCGGGCGGGCTGCGGCGAACTTCGCGGCGGGAGGCAACCCGATGCTCACTACCGAAGCCCGCAAGAAGATCCTCGCGGAGAATGAAGCGGCGGCGGAGCTCCTGCAGGAGCGCTTCGCACGCGCCGGAACGCTGGTGGTCGACCTGATCTCTGGACCCGGCTCGGGCAAGACGAGCCTGCTCGAGGAGACGGCGCGGCGCCTGTCGGGCGAGCTGCGGCTGGGCTGCGTGGTCGGCGACATCGCGACGGAGCGCGACGCCGAGCGCCTGCGCGAGGCCGGGCTCAACGCGCGCCAGATCGTGACCGGCGGCGCCTGCCACCTCGACGCGCGTGTCGTGCGCGAGGCCGTCGACGCCGCGGATTTCGGCGAGCTCGACATCCTGTTCATCGAGAACGTCGGCAACCTCGTGTGCCCGGCTTCCTACAAGCTCGGCGAGGACTTCAAGATCGTGCTGCTCTCGGTCACCGAGGGCCACGACAAGCCGCTCAAGTATCCGGGCATCTTCTCGCGCGCGAAAGTCGCCGTGCTGACGAAGGTCGACCTGCTCCCCCACGTGCGCTTCGACGTCGCGAAGGTGCGCGCCGAGATCGAGATGCTGCAGCCCGACGTGAAGATCGTCGAAGTCGCGGTGACTACCGGCCAGGGGGTCGAATCATGGTGCAACCTGCTCCGCAACGCGCTGGCCGAGAAACGCCGGACGCGCGCGAGCTGATCCGCCGGCGGCTGGCGTGCCGCGGGACGGTGCAGGGCGTCGGTTTTCGGCCGGCAGTGCACCGCCTTGCGACGCGTCTGGGCCTCGCGGGCAGCGTCGCCAACGACGCCGACGGCGCCACGATCGAGCTCGAGGGCCCGGCCGAGGCGATCGAGTCGTTCCGGCGTGAGCTCGGGATCGAGCTGCCGGTGCTCGCGCACGTGGACGAGCTCGTGGTGAGCGAGCTCGCGCCCTGCGGTGAACGCGGCTTTCGCGTGGCCGAGTCCAGCGTCACCACGCGCCGCACCGCGCTCGTCCCGCCCGACGAGGCGATCTGTCCGGAATGCCGCGCGGAACTCGACGATCCGACTGGGCGCAGGCACCGCTATCCGTTCACGACCTGCACGTTGTGCGGACCGCGCTTCACGGTGGTCGAGGCGCTGCCCTACGATCGCGAGCGCACGTCGCTGGCTCGTTTCCCGCTGTGCGAAGACTGCGCGCGCGAGTACACGGACGTCCGAAACCGCCGTTTTCACGCGGAATCCACGGCCTGTCCGCGTTGCGGGCCTCACGTGACATTGAGGGCAGTGGACGGGAAGGAAGTCGCGAAGCGCGAAGCGGCGCTCGAGCGCACGCGGGACCTGCTGACGGCGAGCCGCACCATCGCGATCCAGGGGCTCGGAGGTTTCCAGCTCGCTTGCCGCGCGGACGACACGCTCGCGCTGGCGCGGCTGCGCGAGCGCAAGACCAGGCCCACGCAGCCGTTCGCGGTGATGGTGCGCGATCTCGAGGTCGCGCGGCGGATCGCGCGGCTGACGCCGGCGGATGAGAAGCGCCTCCAGTCGCCGCGAGGGCCGATCGTGCTCGTGCCGAGGATCGAAGGCGCGCTGCACCATTTGGTCGCGCCGGGGCTCGGTGACGTGGGCGTGATGCTCCCCACGACGCCGCTGCACGTCGAGCTGTTCCGCGACGCGCCCTACGACACGCTCGTGATGACGTCGGGAAACGCGCACGACGAGCCGATCTGCCGCACGCGGGAAGAAGCGCGCGCCCACCTCGCCGGCAGCTGCGATTTCCTGCTCGAACACGACCGCGAGATCGTGCGGCGCTGCGACGATTCCGTCGTGCGCTCGCGGGGTGACGAGGAAACGCTCGTGCGGCGTTCGCGCGGATACGTTCCCGAGCCGCTGGGGCTCGCGGATGCGGCCAAGCAACCCGTGCTCGCGCTCGGAGCGCACCTGCAGAACACTGTCGCGCTCGCGCACGGGCGGCAGGTCGTGCTCTCGCAGCACATCGGCGATCTCGACACCGATGGAGCGCGCGCATTCCAGCGCGAGGTGATCGCGGGACTCGAGCAGTTCCTGCAGGCGCGAGCGACGGTCGTCGCGGTCGATCTGCACCCGGACTATCCGGCGACATGGACGGGCGAAGAACTGGCGCGCGAGCGCGGCGCGCGCCTCGTGCGAGTGCAGCACCACCTCGCGCATGCGGCCGCGGTGCTCGGGGAACACCAGCGTTTTCCGCGGCCGGACGCGCGCACGAGCGCGATCGTGCTCGACGGCACCGGGCTCGGGCCCAACGGCGAGACCTGGGGTGCGGAGTGGCTCGTGATCTCCGGTGACCTGACGTGGAAGCGCGTCGGCAGTGCGCGGTCGTTGCCGTTGGTTGGCGGGGAACGCGCGATCCACGAGCCGTGGCGCGTCGCCGTGGCCGCGCTCGCGGAGCTGGGCGAGAAGGTGCACGACCTGCCGCTCGAGGCGTGCGTCGAGCCCGAGCGGCGCAACGCGATCGCGGCACTCGCCACACGCGCCGTGCCGCGCGCGCGCGGAGCGGGCCGCCTGTTCGAGGCCGCGGGAGCGCTGCTCGGCCTGTGTCTCGAGAACACGTACGAAGGCGAGGCGGCGGCGCGTTTCGAGGCTCTCGCTTCGACGTGCTCGCGAGCCGGCGTGCGCTGGACGGAAGTCCAGTTGCCCGGCGATGCGCCGGAATTGCCGGGAAATGAGCTGCTGCGAGCGCTCGCGGCGCGCGTGCGGGCCCGCCAGCCGCTCGCGGAGCTTGCGCTCGACTTCCACGCGACCTTCTGTGTGCTCGCGGCGGAGCTCGCCGAGCGCGAGCTGCCGCAAGACTTGCCCGTGGCGCTGGGTGGCGGTTGTTTCGTCAACCGGCTGCTGCTCGAGGGCCTGCGCTCGGAGCTGAGCTCGCGCGGTTTCGAGGTGCTCGTCCCGCAGCGCCTCCCGCCCGGCGACGGTGGCCTCGCCTTTGGTCAATGCGTCGTGGCCGCAGCCGCGACGTCCCTGTCCCTCCTGCCCGTGTTCCAAGGAGACTTCGCATGTGCCTCGCCATCCCGATGAAGCTCGTCGAACGCCGTGAGTTCGTCGGAACGGCCGAGATCGAGGGCGTCCAGCGCGAGATCGGTCTCGCCCTGTGCCCCGAGGCGGAAATTGGAGGTTTCGTGCTGGTTCACGCGGGTTTCGCGATCGGCTGCATCGACGAGGAGGCGGCGCGCGAGACGCTCGCGGCGCTGGCGCAGATCGCCGAGGAGGGACTGTCGTGAGCGAGCTGCAACCTGCTGTCGCTCCGCGCGCGGTCAAGGCGCTCGTGCAGCGCATCGAGCGCGACGCAGCCCGTCTGGAGCGTGGCGTCGCCTTCATGGAAGTGTGCGGCACGCACACTCACGCGATCGCACGCGCCGGGATTCGGCGCATGCTGCCGCCCAACGTGCGGCTCATCTCCGGGCCGGGTTGTCCGGTGTGCGTCACCCCCATCGACTACATGGATCGCGCCGTCGCGCTCGCGCGCCGTGCGGACACGATCGTTGCGACGTTCGGCGATCTCGTGCGCGTTCCGTCCAGCTCGAGCAGCCTCGAGCGCGAGAGCGCCGCGGGACACGACGTGCGCATCGTCTACTCGCCGCGCGATACGTTGCGGATCGCTCGCGAGAATCCGGACAAGCACGTGGTGTTCCTCGCCGTCGGCTTCGAGACGACTCTGCCCGGAATCGCGGCGATGCTCGAGGAAGCGGAGCTCGCGCAGCTCGCGAACGTGCGCATTCTCGCCGGTGCCAAGTTGATCGAGCCGCCGCTGCGAGCGTTGATCGCCGACGGCGAGATCGCCGTCGATGGCTTCCTGCTGCCCGGGCACGTCAGCGTGATCCTTGGGGCGGACTTCTACGCGTTTCTTGAGCAAGAGCTGGCCGTGCCGGGCGTGATCGCGGGCTTCGCGCCAGCGGACATCCTGCTCGGCGTGTCGCGTCTGGTCGAGCTCGCGCTCGAAGGCAGCGCACGCGTCGAGAACCTCTACCCGCGCGCGGTGTCGCAGCGGGGCAATCCGGTCGCGCGCGAGCTGCTCGCACGCTGGTTCGAGCCCGAGGACTCGCGCTGGCGCGGGCTTGGCGAGATTCCGCTCTCGGGCCTGCGCCTGCGCGAGCGTTTTGCGCACCGTGACGCGAATCGGCTGGAAATGCAGCTCGATCCGACGCGCGAGCCGCGCGGCTGCCGTTGTGGAGACATGCTCAAGGGCAAGATCGAGCCACACCAGTGCCCGTTGTTCGATCGCGCCTGCACGCCGCTCAATCCGGTCGGCGCCTGCATGGTCTCGGGCGAAGGCACGTGCGCGGCCTGGTATCGGCACGAGCGCCTCGAGGTCGCACGATGAAGCGCAACGATCGCATCCTGCTCGGGCACGGCGCCGGAGGCCGGCTCAGCCACGAGCTCGTCACCGGAACGATCCTCCCGGCCTTCGACAACCCCTACCTCGCGACGCTGAGCGACTCGGCGGTGCTGGACGCGCTTCCGCCCGGCCGCCCCGCGCTCACCACCGACGGTTTCGTCGTGGATCCGCCGGTGTTTCCCGGCGGCGACCTCGGGTACCTGTCGGTCTGCGGGACGGTCAACGACCTGTCCGTCGCGGGAGCGAAGCCGCTGTGGCTCACGCTCGCGTTGATCCTCGAGGAAGGACTGGAGCGCGAGCTGCTCGACACCTTCGTGCAAGGCGCCGCGCGCGCGGCGCGTGAGGCTGGGGTGCTGCTCGTGGCCGGTGACACGAAAGTCGTGCCGCGAGGCAAGGGCGACCGCGCGTACGCGGTCACGACGGGACTGGGCGTCGTGCCGCCGGGGCGCGAAGTGAGCGATCGCAAGCTGCGTCCCGGCGATGTCGTGATCGCGAGCGGCACGCTCGGCGACCACGGCGCCACGATCCTCGCCAGCCGTCACGATCTGTCGGCTGCGGACCTGGGCTCCGACTGCGCGCCGCTCGCGAGCCTCGTGGCCACGCTGTTCGCCGCCGGAATCGACGTGCATTCGATGCACGATCCGACGCGGGGCGGCGTCGCGACGACCTGCTACGAGTCGGCGGTGCGTTCGGGCGTGCGCATGGTCCTCGAGGAGGAGCTGCTGCCCGTGCGCGGCGACGTGCGAGCGGTGTGCGACCTGCTTGGGCTCGAGCCGCTGTACCTCGCGAGCGAAGGCCGTGCGCTGGTGTGGGTGGCGCCCGAGGATGAGGCCCGTGCGCTCGCCGCACTGCGTTCCCATCCGCTCGGTCGCGGTGCGACGCGCATCGGCACGGTGCTCGAACGCACCGACGGCCGCTCGCCTCTGCTGCTGCGGACGACGCTCGGCATCGAACGCCCGCTCGACATGCTCTCCGGACTCGATCTCCCGAGGATTTGCTGATGTCCGCCGACGCGCTCACGCTCAACCTGCTCGTGTCCGCGGCGCTCGTCGCCGTCGTGCACACCGCGATCGGACCCGACCACACGTTGCCGTTCGTGATGCTCTCGCGGGCGCGTCGCTGGAGCCTGCGCAAGACGCTCTGGACCACGGGCCTGTGCGGGCTCGGCCACGTCGCGTCGTCGCTCGTGCTGGGAGGCATCGGCATCGCGCTCGGGGCTTCGACCGGTTCGATCGAAGGCGTCGAGCTGAGCCGGGGCGAGCTCGCGGCCTGGGCGATGGTCGTGTTCGGCGCCGTGTACGCGCTGTGGGGCCTGCGGCAGGCCGTGCGCGCGCGCCGCGGGCTCGAGCTACACCGCCACGACGGTGACGTTCACCTGCATTCGCACGGCACTCACGAGCACACGCACGCCCCCCACCAAGGTCACACGCATCTGCTCACGCCGCCGCACAGCCATTCCGTCGACGCTCGCTCCGCGACGTTCTGGAGCCTGTTCGTCGTGTTCGTGCTCGGGCCCTGCGAGCCGCTCATCCCGCTGTTCTTCCTGCCCGCGAGCCGGGGCAACTGGGCGCTGGCGGCCTGGACAGGCGCGGTGTTCTCGATCGCGACGATCGCGACGATGCTCGCGCTCGTCGGAATCGCGGTCGCGGGCCTGAAGCCGCTGCGTCTTGCCTTCCTCGAGCGCTGGGCGCACACGCTGGCGGGCGCGGTGATCGCCGCGAGCGGCCTCGCCGTGCTCTACGGCGGCCTGTGACGTTCGAGCGGGACGCCACGACGGCTCGCGCGGCTTTGGACAAAAGAAGAGCGGCCGGGGCGAAACCCGACCGCTCCTTGCCGAGCGCGTGAGAGGGCGCTGGATCGTTGTCTCAGCGATCCGCCGCCGGAACACCCTTCGGTGCTCCGGTCCTGCGAGGCGGAAGTTGGGCGGGACGTGCATCCATCGCTTCACTCCGCAGTGCAGGCCTCGTTCTCACGCAGCTCGAGCGCCACTCCCAGTCGCCGCAGTTCTCTCGCTAGCTCGCGTGCGGCGGCAGGAATGGCTGCTTCCACTTCGGGGCTCAGCTCGAGCCCCTGCTCCATCGTGCGCGGCTCGGCGCCGATCAGGACGACCTCTTCGGGCATCGTGTCGACGACCTCGGCCATGCGCAGGATCTCGCGGATGTCCGGCTGGTGCGGGCTGATGCGCACGCCCGTGCAGTCCCCCTCGAGCACCCGCTCGCGGTGGAACACGCTCACCGTGCCGGGAGCCGTGCCCGCCGTGCAGGCATCGAGAATGAGCACGGCCCGACGCCCGACCACCCAGCGGATCAGGTGCAGTCCGGCCGTGCCGACATCGACGAACTCCACGCCTTCGGGACATTCGAAGTGCTGCTCGATCCACTCCAGCGCGCGCGGGCCGAAGCCATCGTCGCGCTGGAGCAGATTGCCCAGCCCGATCACGCAGATCGGCGCGTCCACGAGCGGGTTCGTCGCTTGGGGTTGCATCAGCGCACCGTGATCGACGCGAGCTTGTTGCCGCGCGGGTCGTAGGCGTGGCAGGCGCAGGCCATGCACGGGTCGAAGGAGTGCACCGTGCGGAGCACTTCCAGCGGCCGCTCCGGATCCGCGATCGGATTGCCGAGCAGCGAGGCCTCGTACGGCCCGCTCACGCCCTTCTCGTCGCGCGGACTCGCGTTCCACGTCGTCGGCACGACCGCCTGGTAGTTCGTGATCTTGCCGTTCTCGACCACGACCCAGTGCGACAGCGTGCCGCGCGGCGCCTCGTGCACGCCGACGCCCTCGACGGCGCCCTTGGGGAACACCGGCGGGACGAAGGTCTGGCGATCACCCTTGAGCACGTTGTCGACGAGGCGCTGGTGCTGCTCGAGCGCGAGCTCGGCCAGGATCACGCAGCGCACCGCGCGCGCGACGTAGCGCCCCATCGTCGACATCAGCTTCTCCGGACCGATCGGCTTGCCCGCGACGGCGGAGATGCGCTTCAAGCCTTCATCGACCCACTTCTTCGTGAGCGGATGGCCGGCGGCGTAACCCGCGAGCACGTCCGCGAGCGGCCCGACTTCCATCGGGTGCCCGTCGTAGCGCGGCGCCTTGACCCACGTGTACTTGCCGTCCTCGACGAAGTCGGTGTAGGTCGGCTCGGTCTCGCCCTGCCACGGCTTCTGCGCGCCGCGACCGCGGTACCACGCGTGCGTCACGTCTTCGGTGACGTTGGCGCGGAAGGCCGCGTCGCCGAACACGTCCATCGGCTTCACGCCCGCAAGGTTGCCGTCGAGGATCACGCCACCGGGCAAGTCGAACTTCGTCGCGGCCGCGTCCGTCGGCAGGTCGGGCACCGCGAGGTAGTTGCGATGGCCCGCGCCGTAGTCGAACCACTCGCTGTAGGCGCCGGCGACGAGGCACGCGTCGGGGAAGTACACCTCGCGCACGAAGCGCGAGACTTCCTCGAGCAGGCCGCGGATCATGAAGATGCGGTCGAGGTTGAGCGCCGCCTGGCTGTCGAGGTCGAGCGCGTTCATCACGCCGCCGACCGCCATGTTCTGGATGTGCGGCGTCTTGCCGCCGAGGATCGCGACGGCCTGGTTGGACTTGCGCTGGAACTCGAGCGCCTGCAGGTAGTGCGCGACGGCGACGAGGTTCACCTCGGGCGAGAGCTTCATCGCCGGATGGCCCCAGTAGCCGTGCGCGAAGATTCCGAGCTGGCCGCTCGCGAGCAGGCCCTTCACGCGCTCCTGCGTCTGCGCCATCACCTGCGGCGAGTTGCCGGTCCAGTCGGACAGACCCTGCGCAGCGGCCGCGGCGGCCTTCGGGTCGGCCTGCGGCACCTTCGTGACGTCGACCCAGTCGAGCGCCGACAGGTGGTAGAAGTGCACGATGTGGTCGTGCAGTCCGTGCGCGATCAGGATCAGGTTGCGGATCAGCTGCGCGTTGAGCGGGATCTGCAGCTTGAGCGCGTCCTCCACCGCACGCACCGACGCGATCGCGTGCACGGTCGTGCACACGCCGCAGAAGCGCTGCGTGAAGAGCCAGGCCTCGCGCGGGTCGCGGCCGAGCAGGATGCGCTCGATGCCGCGCCACATCGTGCAGGAGGCCCAGGCACGGTCTACGGCACCGTTGTCGACTTCGACGTCGATGCGCAGGTGTCCCTCGATGCGGGTGATCGGGTCGATCGTCAGGCGAGTGGACATGCTGGGCTCCTAGGAGGGGTTGCGGGCGTAGGAACGGCCTTCGGCGGACTGGAGCCAGTCGTCGTAAGGCGCAGGGAGGACGGCGAAGAGCTTCACGGCGAAGCTGAATCCGAGCAGCGCGAGCGCGACGAAGCCGATCATCACGAGCAGCTCCGGGACCGCGGGGAAATAGCTGAACTGCCAGCCCGGGTCGTAGGTGACGGTGGTCGGGATGAAGCGGTAGGCCATCCCGCCGACGCACGTCGCGACGGCCATCTTGAACACGAGCTGCGGCGTGCGCCGCCAGCGCTCGTTGCGCATCACGAGGGCC
>JAPLOE010000315.1 GCA_026692705.1 Planctomycetota bacterium | reverse complement strand
AGCAGCGCGTCGCGATCGCCGCGGATCGAGAGCGCCTCGGGCGCGTCGAGGCGCAGCTCGAAGCCACGCTCGCGCGCGAGCGGCTCGACGGACTCGACCGCGGTGCGTGCAAGCTCCGCGAGCTCGAGCGGCGCCATCGCGGCCGGATCGAGCGCCGACTGGCCACGTGCGAAGCGCAGCACGCTGTCGACGAGCCGCCCGAGGCGATCGGATTCACGCACGGTGCGCGCACCGAACTCGCGCACGCGCACCGGATCGACGTCGCCGTTCTGCAGCAGCTCCGCGAGCAGGCGGATCGACGCGATCGGCGTCTTGAGCTCGTGCGTGACGGCCGCGACGAACTGCTCGCGCTCGTGGGCGAGCCGCGCCTCGCGCTGCAGCGTTCGCACCGTCGCGAAGGCCGCGAACGTGGCCGCGAGCAACGCCACGCCCCCGAGGATCGCGATGCCGAGGAAACGCCGGCGCTCGGCGGTTTCGTACTCGGCGAAGCCCGAGCCGTGCGCGCGCACGAGCACTTCGCCGAGTGGCGCGCGGGCACGTTCCGTCGCGGAGGGGGCGTCGGGAGTCGGAGCCGCGCCGACGAGCGTGCGTCCCGAGCTGTCCTCCAACGAAGCCGCGAATCCGAGGTCCTGCCACGCACCCGGATCGGCCCGCGAGAGCGCGCGTTCGCCGAGCACCACGAGCTCGAGCGCCGTGCCGCTCCAGCCTTCGCCGTCGCGCACGGCGGAAACCACGATCTGCGTCGAGGAATTCGGCGCGAGCGCGGGGTCGGGCGGCAACGGGAACGACCTGACGCTGTCCGGCGCGCCGCGGGCGAGCCAGTCGGAGATGCCCTGCGACCAGGCCGCCTGGAAACGCAGTACCCGCGCGGCGTCGACGGTAGAACGCTCGAGCTCCGCGGCGCGTTCCGGCGCGCGCGCGACGACCTGCTCGGCCATCTGCACAGCAAACGCGGCCGTCGCGGAGTCGTAGATCGACGTGCGATCGGCGAGGGCGTCCGCGTGGAGCCGCTCGAACACTTCCACGCCGGCGTTGTCGAGGCGCGCGAGCTCCGCTCGCGCCGCAAGCGAGCTCCGCAAGCCCCGTTCGCCGCGTTCCTCGGGGAATTTGTCGACGATGCGCCGCCACGAAGCGCGCGCAAGCTCGAGTTCACCCGCACGTTCGGCGCGCGCGGCGATCCAGCCCAGCGCCCAGGCCGCGAGCGCAGGCCGATCCTCGCGCTCGGCGAGCTCCGCCAGCCGGCGAGTGATGTCCACCTCGCGCCCCTGCAGCGCAAAGGCGTCGATCTCAGCCGACGCGATCTCGCGCACGCTTCGGTCCGGGCCGCTCTCGCCGCTCACCGTTCGCTGCGCTGGCGCGAGCAACGCCGCCTCGCCGCTCGCGCGCCACGCGAGCGCCGTCTCGTCGCGCGGAAGGTCCGCGACGAGCCCATCGAGTTGCTCGACCACGACTCGCGCGTACGCGGCCGCCTGCTCGACGTAGCGTGCTCGCGCGCCGTCAAGATCGAGCGCCATCGCACGCAGGCCCACCACGCCGATTCCGGCGAGCGGAACGAGCAGGGCGGCGAAGAGCCAGGCGAGGGCACGGGGCGAGCGCACGCTGCGACGCTAGCCGCCTGCGGCGTTCGCCGTCAATCCGCGGCCCGCAGCGTGAGCAGCGAGACCTCGGGCGGACACAGGAATCGCAGGCGCGGCGCCGAGCCTCGTTCGAGACCAACTCCCCGCGAAACGTAGAGCTGGCGACCGTTGACGATGTGCAGGCCACCGGCGGCGGCGGAGCGGGGCACGCTCGTCAGCGTGATCGGAGGCCCAAAACCCGGAATCACGACTTGCCCGCCGTGCGTGTGGCCCGCGATGGCGAGGTCGAAGCCGGGGCGAATCGGCTGGGCTTCCTCGACGCAGCTGGGGTAGTGGCAGACAAGGAGGCGCAGCTCGTCACCTTCGCGACGATCGAACTCGCGCGAGAATGGGCTGCCGCCGTTGGCTCTCCAATGCTCGATGTTCGCGCCGCCGATCAGCACGCGCTTGCCCGCGAATTCGACCTCGGCGATCTCGTCGACGAGCAGCTTCACGTTCGTGCCTTCGAGCGCGTGGCGCACCAGCGACGGCGTGTCGGTGTTGCCGATCACGAAGTAGACGCCGAGCGGAGCGGAGAGCGGCGCGAGCAGCTCGCGAAACTGCGGAGCGGCCGCGAGGTAGCGCTCGCGATCGGCGATCTGGATCAGGTCGCCGGGCAGCACGATCAGATGTGGCTCGAATGCCATCGCGCGCCGCACGGCCTCGCGCAAGTGCGCGTCGACCTCCTGCGACTGGATGTCGGCGAGCACCGCGATCCGCAGCGGCTCCGCAGGAGCGTGGCGCGGCTCGATCGGCACGTCGCAGCGCTCCTCGACGAGGCGGAACGGCTCGTAGAACGTGCCGTACCAGCCGAGCGCGGGCAGGAGCAGCGCTCCCGCGAGCGCAACGGTGCGCGCCGCACGAGTGGCGCGCTGCTGCAAAGGCAAGCAGAGCAACGCCAGAGGCGTGGCGACGACCAAGGTGCCCCAACCCAGTGAGGCGATGAAGAAGAAGCTGCGCGTGGCGAGCCCGAACACGGGCGCCTTGAGGCACGCGAACACGACGCCGGCGACCAGGGCGAGCGTGAGCCGGACAAGTCCGATGCGCTTCGCGCGGAAGCGCAACGCGAACACGATGAGCGAGAAATCCAGCGCTGCGGAGAGCGCGAGCAGGAACCAGAGGCGGGTGGTCAAGCGAGGCCCAGGGAGCTCCCACGATGCCACTTGCCGCAGGATTCGGCCAGTTCGCGAGCTCCGGGAAGTTCGTGCATGCGCCTTCGAGCGCAGGGACATGGGGAGTTGTGGGGCGGTGGGAACGGGCCCGCTTCCGGCTTAGCTTGTGCGCATGTCCAACCTCGGTGCAGTCCCGGCGGCGTCGCGTGGCGAGTGCCGCGTGCTGTTCGCCTTCGACATCGCGCAGGCGATCGACCTCGCCGCCGCGGGGCGCGCCGTGCACGGGCCGGCGAGTCCCGGCACGCTCGAGCGCACGCACCCGGCGCCTAGCTACTTCCAGTTCACGCCTCCGCCGCTGCGGTTCTCGTTGGCTGCGCCGCAGCTGCAGGTGGGGCGCTGGAAGACGAAGCCGCAGGTCGAGCTGGTGCTGTTCGATCTCGGGGCCGTGCTCGTGCTGCACGAGATCGAGCTCGAGGGAAACCTCACGGAGTGCGTGGAGCTCTCCTGCGCGCTCGGCAACGACACGTCGCTCGCGAAGGCGGCCCGCGCGCGCGTCGAGGAACTGCTCGAACAGCTGCGGCCGCACCTCACCAAGCCCGGCGTCGCGGCGGTCGAGGAGGATTATTCGATCTTCCGTTTGCCGTCGGCGGTGATGGGCGACGACGCGGAGCGATTTCTCGCCGAACACGGCACGATGCTCGCCGGCGTGCTGCGCGCGGAGCGGCAGCCGCTGTCGCGCGAGGTGGCGGCCGACGCGCTCTCGATCCGAATGCAGTACGGCCCCTCGGACCTGACGCTGGTCGACTGGCACGCGGCGCTCGTGATCGACGATCAGCCGGAGGACGTGTTGCGTGTGCTCGAGTACGCCAACGTGCAGCTGCTGGAGATGCGGTTCCTGGACGCACAGCTCGACGCGGCGCTCGACGACTCCGCACGCATGCTCTCGCGCCGCAAGGGCCGGCACCTGCTCGGCCCGCTCGCGCTGCGCCGCAACCTGCGCGGGCTCTCGTCGATGCAGCTCGAGGCCGCGTTCCTGTTCGAACGCCTCGGCAACACGCTCAAGGTGTCCGGCGACCAGTTCCTCGCGCGCCTCTTGCGGCAGGCCTCGCTGCGATTCCGCCTTCAGGAGTGGAACGACGCGGCGCAACGCAAGCTCGCGGCGCTCGACAACGTGTACGACAAGCTGCACGACGACGCGTCGACCTTGCGCGCCGAGATCCTCGAGGTCCTGATCGTGCTGCTGATCGTGTTCGAGATCGTGCTGTCCCTCTCGGGAAGTTCCTAGCGGGCCACGACCGTGCTCGTGCGACGCGCCACGAGCAGGCCGAGCACGCGCACGAGCTTCTCGAGCGAATCCCGCGGCGGATCGCCGAGCAAGGCGACCTGCAGCCAGCCGCGCTGCACGAGGTACTCGCTGCGGTAGCTGGTCCAGAATCCGCGGCGGTCGAGCGCGAGGCCCAACTCGAAGGCGGTGATCCCGCTCGGCGGCAGGATCGTCACGATGCCGGGGCACGCGATTCGTTCTGGAACGAGGCAACGGAAGCCGAGCCGTTCGAGTGCGGCGCGCAGCCACTGCGCGCTCGCAGCAACTCGTCCCAGGCGCTCCTGCGTGCATTCGCGCAAGGCCGCGGAGAGGGCGTTGACGAGGTTCGACGAGTGCGTGTGGGGGATGCTCGCGTGCTCGGCCCAGTGGCCGAGGTCGAGGTAGCCGGGCAAACGATCGGGCCGCGAAATGGGCTTGGTTTCGTGGAAAACGAGCGAGAGACCGGGGTAAGCGCCGAGGCCCTTGCCGCTGGTCGCCGTGGCGAGGTGCACGTCGCGCAGGTCGACCTCGACGGTGCCGAAGGAACTGACGCAATCGACGCAGGCGCGCAGGCCACGCGAGCGAGCGAAGGTGACGAGCTCGCGCAACGGCTGCAGCATCCCAGTGGAGGTCTCGTGGTGCACGAACCACATCCAGCCGCCGCGGGGAACGTCCGCGAGTGCCTGTGCGACGCGTCCGAGGTCGAGCTCCTCGCCCCAGGGAAGCGCGAGGTGCGCGAAATCGAGCTGCGCGCGGCGCGCGTTTCCGGCGAGGCGCTCGCCGAACTCGCCGTTGGAGAGCACGAGGCCGCGCGTGGCTTCAAGCGAGAGCTGCGCCGCGACGACCTCGTTGCCGAGCGTCGCCGAGCCGAGCAGCACTTGCACGTCGTTCGCGCGTGCGAGGCGGGCGAGCCGCGCTCGCAGGCCCGTGAGCTGCTCGACGAACTCGGCGCTGCGGTGCGAGATCGGCGGCGCGACGAACGCCTCGCGGACCGCAGGGGACGGCGTGATCGGGCCCGGCAGGAAGTTGAGCTCGTTGGGCCGGTCGAGGCGCGGCTCGAACATCTCCTTCAGCGCCGGACTGCGCTGCGCGTTGTCGCAGAACTGGTCGAGCGTCACGTACATCGGCTGGTATTCGGCACCGGGCGTGCCGACGAGGTTGCCGAAGGGCGTGAAACCGAGGTGACGGTAGAGCTTGAGCTCGCGCGTCGTGCCCGAGATCACGCCGAGGTCGAAACCGAGGCTCAGCGCGTGCCGGACGCCGTGCTCGAGCAGCGCAGCGAACACCGCCGTGCGACGGAATTCGCGCTCCACCGCCAGCAGCCGCACTTCGACGGGCAAGTAGCCCGAGGGCAAGTGCCGGTCGAGGTCGGGCACCTTCGAGTCGAGCGAGAACGGGCGTTGGCTGCGCAGTGCCACCGTGGCGACGAGCCGCGATCCGAGCAGGCCGACGATGTAGATGTTCTCGCCGTGGAAACGGTCGACGAGGCGACGCTCGGCGTTGGGCGGATGCTGCGGGATCTCCTCGACGAACGTGCGGTAGTGCAGGCGCTGCACCTGCTCGATCTCTTCGGTTTCCGTGGCGACCTTGAACACCAGCGGGGGCGTGGAAGCGGTCATCGAGGTTCTCCGCGAGGGGCTTGGGCGCGCGACCGGAAACCGATCACGTCGCGGTGTGCCCAGCCGAGGATGAGCAGCGCGAGCGTTGCGCTGACGAGTTCGAGAGCACCGTCGCCGAAGATCACGGCGCACGTCGGAAGCAGGCACAAGCCGGTCAGGCCGGCGTGCACGAAACGGCGTGTCCAGAGCCACGCGAGGGCCGTGAAGGCAGCGACCGGGAGCAGTGCGAGCGGCTGCAGCACGAGCCACGCGCCGAGGAGCGGCGCGACGCCTTTTCCGCCGCGAAAACGCAGCTGCACCGGCCACACGTGGCCAGCGAGCACCGCGAGGGCGCAGGCGTGCTCCGTGAGCTTGCCCAGCTCGAAGTGGCGCGCTGCCAGCACCGCGAGCGCAGCCTTGCCCACGTCGAACAGGAGCGTCAGCACGAATCCCTTCGCGCCGAGCACGCGTCCGACGTTCGTCGCTCCCGTGGCGCCGCTGCCCTGCTCGCGCACGTCACCGCCGGTGCGCCAGCGCACGAGCCAGTACCCAGCGGAGACTCCGCCGAGGACATAGCTCGCGATCACGAGCGAGAGTGCAGGCAACCAGTTCACTTGCTGGGCGCCGATCCTAGCGAGCCGGCGAATTCCGCTCGATTCGCACTTCTTGTCAGGTCGTTCTGGGCCACGAATCGAAGCGGACCGGGGCGCAGCGTCTGGCGCGGTCGCGCGGGGCGTCGCTACCGTGAGCCGCGTGAAGAGCTACCCCCTCGCATTTCTGGTCGTTCCGTTCCTCACGGGTCTTGCGTTCGCGCAGAAGCCGCCGACGCCTGCGGAGCATCTCGGTCGGCCGGTGGCCGGCGATTTCACGCTCGCGGACTGGAAGGAAGTTTCGAGCTACTACCGTGCCCTCGATGCGGCGAGCGAGCGCGTGCAGGTGGACACGCTGGGCAAGACGACCGAAGGACGCGAGTTCCTCGCGGCGATCGTGACCTCCGAGGCCAACCTCGCGCGCCTGCCGCAGATCCAGGCTGACGCGCGGCGAGTCGCCGATCCGCGCGGGCTCGAGCCGGCCGAGCGTGCGGCGCTGGTCGAACGCGCGGTGCCGGTGCTCGTGGTCTCGATCGCGATGCACTCGACGGAAACGGCGGCGCCGCAGTTCGGCATGGAGTTCGCGCACCAGCTCGCCACGAGCGAGGCCGAGCCGTGGAAGGGCGCGCGCGAGCGGCTCGTCACGGTCGTGATCCCGTGCACGAACCCCGATGGCCTCGACCACGTGTGCGAGTGGTACCGCAGCGTCGTCGGCACCGAGTTCGAGACCGCTGGCCTGCCGAAGCTCTACCAGTACTACACCGGCCACGACAACAACCGCGACTGGTTCGCGCTCACGCAGGCCGAGACGCGCCATGTCACGCGCCTGCTCTACGAGACGTGGAATCCGCAGGTCTATTGGGACGTGCACCAGCAGGGGCAGCTCGCGGAGCGCATGTTCGTGCCGCCGTTCCGCGATCCGCTCAACCCCAACCTCGACCCGACGATCATGACGAGCATCAACCTGCTCGGCACGCGCGCGCTGCACGACATGACGCGCGAGGGGCTGTCGGGTGTCGCGACCGGCGTCACGTTCGACCAGTGGTGGAACGGCGGCAACCGCAACGTGCCGGTGCGCCACAACATCATCGGGCTCCTCACGGAAGCGGCGTCGGTCAATCTCGCGAGCCCTGTTTTTCTCGAGCGTTCCAAGCTGCGCGCGCCCGGTGGCAAGGGCGAGTACGCACCGAGCGTGAACTTTCCGAAGCCCTGGCCGGGCGGCTGGTGGCTCCTGCGCGACATCGTCGATTACGAGCTGGGTTTCGGGCGTTCGCTGCTGCGCAGCTTGGCTGCGGAGCCGCGGCAGTGGATCGAGAACAAGCTTGCGGCAGGCGAGCGCGCGCTCGCGCTCGGGCGTGAGGAAGCGCCGCGGGCGTGGGTGATTCCGGCGACGACGCCGGACCGCGGCGCGGCACGCCGGCTGGTCGAGACGCTGCTGCTCGGCGGTGTCGAGGTGAATGTCGCGCAGGCCGACTTCGTGGTCGACGGCCGCACCTGGCCGAAGGGCTCGCTCGTGATCCTGCGCGAGCAGCCCTACGGGCAGCACGTGAAGGATCTCTTCGAGATCCAGCGCTATCCCGAGGGAGAGCCGCCCTACGACGTCGCGGGCTGGACGCTGCCGCTGCTGTTCGGCGTGCAGCGCGCGGAGTGCATCGAGCGGCCCGAAGTTGCGCTTGTGCGCGTGAAGAACGCCGCAGAAGTCGACGCCGCATTCGGTGAGCGACTCGAGAAGCGCTGGCCGCTCGTCGAGAGCGAGAGCTGGACGCGGGCCTTCGCGGACCTTGGTGCGGGCAAGGCGCTCGCGTACTCGCGCCGCGATGGAGCGATCGTGAGCGATGCCGCGGACAATCCCGTGCTGCTGAGGCTCGCGAAGTTGCCGCGTGTCGGTCTCTACACGCCGCAATCGGGGTCGATGGACGAAGGCTGGATGCGCTGGGTTTTCGATACGTGGAAGCTGCCGTACGTGCGCGTGCGCAACGAGGCGCTGCGGGCCGGCCGATTGGGCGAGTGGCTCGATGTGCTCGTGATTCCCGACATTTCGGCCGGCACGCTCGATGGCGGGCGCGCGACGGGTTCGGCGCCGAGCGAGCTCGTCGGCGGGCTCGCGCCGGAGGGGTCGGCCGCGATCGAGGAGTTCGTGCGCGCGGGTGGAAGGCTCGTCACTGTCGGCTCGTCGAGCCAGTGGGCGATCGACCTGCTCGAGCTGCCGCTCGTCAACGTCGCGAAGGAGAAGGCGAAGGAAGGCGAGCAGGGTTTCGCGTGCCCTGGCAGCGTGTTGCGCGCGCTGCCCGGCGAGCACGCGCTCACGGCTGGCCTGCCGGAATCCGTGGCCGTGTTCTTCTCCGATTCCGCGGCGTGGAAGATCGAGAAGGACGAAGCCAAGCGCTGCGAAGTGCTGCTGCGCTTCGCGCCGACGCAGCTCCTGCTCTCGGGCTGGATCCGCAGCTCGAGCGTGATCGAGGACCGCGCGGCCTGGGTGCGCGCGAGCCACGGCGACGGCTTCGCGCACCTGTTCTCGTTCAGCCCGCACTACCGCGGCTGGTCGCAGCAGGCCTTCGGGCTGCTGTTCCGCGCGATCCTGCTCGAGCCGCGCTGATGCGTGTCCTCGCGTACGTCGCGCTGCTCGCGCTTGCTGCCTGCGCGCCGGATTTCCGGACGGCGTCGCGGCAGCTCGCGGTCGGGCTCGAGCCGCGCGAGACGTTCGTGCAGCGCCGCACGTCCTACTTCGACGCCGAGAACACGCGGCTGCGCCGCGAGTGGAGCTACGAGGTGCTCGCCAACGGCGCGCAGCGCCCGCACGGCCGCGACGTGCAGAACTATTCCGACGGGACGCGCGAGTACGAGCGCGATTTCGTGCACGGCGAGCCCGCGGGACGCTGGCGCTCCTGGTGGCCGGACGGCAAGTCTCGCATGGAGGCCGAGTATGGAACGAAGGAAGCGCAGCCGATGCGCTGGTGGCACGCGACGGGCGAACTCGAAGCCGAAGGGCTCGCGCTCAACGGCGTGAAGACCGGCCCGTGGCGCCACCTGCGCGCGGACGGCACGCTCGAGGCCGAGGGTGAGTACGTTGCCGGGCAGCGCTCGGGCGAGTGGAACCTGTACGACGAACGGGGCCAGCTCGCGGAGCGCGTGGAGTTCCGCCGCGGCGTGCGCGTGCGGCGCATTTCGCCTCAGTAGTCGCGGCGCGTGGAGGCGGAGCGCCAGTCGGCGAAGGCGGCGAGGCCTTCGGTGCGCAGCAGCGTGGAGGTCGGCAGGCGGCGCGCTTCGATCGGCAGCACGAGCTCGCGGTAGATGAGCTCGTCGTCGAAACCGGCGGCGGCGGCGTCGTCGCGCGTGCAGGCGAACACGAGTCGCGCGGGCCGGGCCCAGTACAGCGCGCCGAGGCACATTGGGCAGGGCTCGCAGCTCGAATAGACCGTGCAGCCTTCGAGCTGGAAGCTCGCGAGCGCGCGGCAAGCCTCGCGGATCGCGACCACTTCCGCATGCGCGGTCGGGTCGTTCCAGACCGTGACGCGATTGCTCCCTTCGGCGACGATGCGGCCCTCGCGCGCGACGACGGCGCCAAACGGGCCGCCGCCGGAAGCGACGGACTCGCGGGCGAGCGCGATGGCGCGGCGCATCAGGTCGGTGTCGGAGGGCGTCGGGGTCATCGGAAGGGCCGTGGGGGCGAGGATGGCGGGCGCGCGAACGTGAGACAAGCGCAAGGATCCTTCGGGAGCGGGCTGCGGGGGCGTCGGCGTGCCTAGAATCGGCCGCCGTCCCCAGAAGCTGGAGGTCCCATGCTCGCTCTCGTCGCAGGTTTCGTTCTCGCGTCGCTGTCTGTCGCCGATGGTTACCGCCTGCCGCCCAAGGAGGTGGTGGAGCTGGTCGATGCGCCGGTGACGCCGGGGACGCAGCTCAGCCCGAGCGGGCGCTGGATGCTGCTGGTCGAGCGCCCGGCGCTGCCGAGCATCGCTGACGTCGCGCGGCCGTGGATCGGGCTCGCGGGGCAACGCCTCGATCCGCGCACGAACGCTCCGCACGACACGAGCTTCGACACCGGACTCGTGGTTCGCGACCTCGAGGGCACGCAGCAGCGCCGCGTGCCGCTGCCCGAGGGCGCGCGCGTCG
>JAPLOE010000314.1 GCA_026692705.1 Planctomycetota bacterium | reverse complement strand
GGTCCTGGACGTCCGCGAGCAACGGAAGTCCCGCGAGCGCCGTGGCGTTCAGGTTTGCGTCGCCGGACAGGTACTCGACGGCGCGGATCCGCAGCTGGCCTTCGTTGCGCAGCTCGCGAAGGATCTCGATCCCTTCACGGTCGATGCCCATGTCGTGCACCGCGGTCAGGCCGCTCCAGAGCAACAGTCGCTGGGCCGCGAGGAACCGGTGCTTGCGCTGCTCGCGCGTGGGCGGAGGAACCGCCCGCTCGACGAGAGCACAGGCGTCGTCGACGAACACCCCCGTCGGACGCCGGTCCGCACCGAGAAGCACTCGTCCTCCAGCGGCGTGCGCTTCGCCGTCCCGCTCGCCGTCCACGCCCGCGACACGCATCGCCGCGAGATTCGCGAGCGTGGCGTGCCCGTCGACCCGCTCGAGCAGAACGGGGTGATCCGGAACGGCGGCGCTCAAGGCGTCGTGCGTCGGAAACTCGGGCGGGCTCCAGAGGTTCTGGTCCCAGCCCCGACCGCGAATCCACTGGCCCTTCGGCGTGATCGCCGCGCGTTCGGCGGTGCGCTCGATCACCTCGACGAAGCTCGTGCAGCCCTTCAGGTCGACCCACTCGAACGTGGCACCGAGCCCCTCGAAATGCCCGTGGGCGTCCTGCAGGCCGGGCACGGCAAATCCCCCGCTGAGATCGAAGCGTTCGGCGTCGGGAGACTGGCGCTCGAGCTCCTCCCGCGTGCCCGCAGCGACGACGCGGCCGTCGCGCACGAGCAGCGCCTCGACCTTCGTCCAGTCGGGCGCGCCGAGGTAGATCGTGCCGTTGCAGAACAGGCGCTCGCGCGGCGCGGGCGTGGCGCAGGCCGAGATGGCGAGCGCCGTCACGAGGGCGGCAATCAGGCTTCGAAGGCACATCATTCCGCAGAGACTACGGTCTCGATCCGCCGCCCGCACCGCCGTCGGGGCATGGAGAGCGGCGACGCCTGTGCGTACCCTCTGGCGACCATGGGAAACCTCGCGGGCAAGCTGGCACTGGTCACGGGAGCGTCGTCGGGCATCGGGGAAGCGATCGCGCGGGCGCTCGCGGCGGAGGGCGCCAAGCTCGTGCTCGCGGCGCGCAACAAGGCGAAGCTCACGAAGCTGCAGGCGGAGCTCGCGGGCTCGACCGTGCTCGAGCTCGACGTGCGCGACGCCGCCGCAGTGCAGCGCGCGCTCGAGCCGCTCGCCCTCGACATCGCCGTTCCCAACGCGGGCCTCGCTCGCGGCGTCGATCCGGTGCAGAAGGGTTCGCCCGAGGACTGGGCCGAGGTGCTCGACACCAACGTCAAGGGCGTGCTGCACGTGCTGCGCGCCGTCACGCCGGGGATGATCGCGCGCAAGCGTGGCGACGTCGTGCTCATCGGCAGCGTCGCGGGCCGTCAGGCCTATCCCGGCGGCAACGTGTACTGCGCGAGCAAGGCCGCCGTGCGCTCGCTCTACGAATCGCTGCGCTACGACCTGCACGACACCGGCATCCGCGTGTCGACCGTCGATCCGGGCATGGTGCGCACGCCGTTCAGCGACGTGCGCTTCAAGGGCGACACCGAGCGCGCCGCGAAGGTCTACGCGGGCGTCGACCATCTCCTCCCGGAGGACATCGCCGACATCGTGCGCTTCGTCGTCACGCGCCCTGCGCGCGTGAACATCGGCGAGGTCGTCGTGTGGTCGAAGGATCAGGCCAGCGCGATGCAGGTCGCTCGCCGGCCGGTGTGAGTTTCAGCCGGGCAGCAGCCCGCGCGCGTGGAACAGCTCGGCGTTGAGCACCGAAGCGCCCGCGGCGCCACGCTCGACGTTGTGGCCGAGCACGAACAGCTTCGTGCCGAGCAGGGTGCAGGCGCGAATGCGGCCGACGTGCACGCTCATGCCTTCGTCGCGCTCGACGTCGAGGCGCGGCTGAGGGCGATCAGGCTGCGTGTGCACGATCACGGGCGCGGGCGGCGCGCTCGGCAGTTGCAGCTGCTGCGGCAACGGACGCCAGCTCGAGAGGGCCTCGCTCACGGCTTCGAGCGACGGTGAACCGCGCAACTTCAGCGAGACCGCTTCACTGTGGCCGTCGACGACGGCGACGCGATGGCACGCGGCGGAAGCCGTGATTGGCGCACGTTCGACCCCCTTGGGCCCGAACGTCCCGAGCAGCTTGCACAGCTCGGCCTCGAGCTTCTCCTCTTCGCCGCCGATGCGCGGAATGACGTTGCCGAGCGCGTCGAGGCTCGGCACGCCGGGATAACCCGCGCCGGAGACGGCCTGCATCGTCGCGACGAAGCACGCCTCGATGCCAAAACGCTGGTGCAGCGGCGCGAGCGCCGTGGCGAGGATCGCGGCGCTGCAGTTGGGGTTGCACACGATCGCACCGCTCCACCTGCGGGCCGCGCGCTGCTGCGCGACGAGTCCCACGTGCTCCGGTTTCTCTTCCGGAACGAGCTACGGCACGTCCGCTTCCATGCGGTAGGCGCTCGCGTTCGAGAAGACCACGGCTCCGGCGCGCGCGAAGAGCGGCTCGACCTCGCGCGCGATGGGCGCATCGAGCGCGGAGAACACGATCCGCGCGCGCACCGCGTCGGGATGGCAGGCCACAAGCCGATCCGCTCCACGCCCGCCCCACTCCGGCTGCGACGCGAGACGCCAGGCACAGGCCTCGTCGTAGCGCTTGCCCTCCGAGCGCTCGCTCGCCGCGAGCTCGACGAGCTCGAACCACGGGTGGCGCACGAGGCGCGCGACGAAACGCTGGCCGACGGTGCCCGTGGCGCCGAGCACGGCGACGGGGATCCGCGGGCGGGAGGCAGGAACGCTCATGGGGCGCAGAGTCTGGCGAGCCCCGCGCGCCCGCACAACCCGGCCGGCCCGCGAAGGAAATTCCATTTTGCAGGCGTGGAACGGGCCCGTGCTCTCGGGGCTCCCAAGGAAATTGCAATCAGTCTAAGGGCCGGACCGCAAAGCTCCCGAAAGCTGCCAACGCACCGCGGCGCTCTGCGGCGTGGCCGCACGGGCCAGTGGGATCGAACGGGTGAAGAGGACCAGGGGAACGGGATCATGAAGGCACTGCATCGGGCGAGCGCGTCCACGCGCCGGCGGCGCGGCTTCTCGCTGCTCGAGCTCATGATCGCGATCTCGGTCATGTCCGTCGGCCTGCTCGGGTTCACCCAGGCGATGGTCACGGCCCTGCGCGCCCAGCTCCTCGCGCGCCAGCAGGCGATCGCCACCGAGGCGGCGCGGCGGCAGATCGAGATCATGGGCTCGACCCAGTTCAGCGAGGTGTTCCGGCGCTTCAACGGCGCGACCGTGGACGATCCCGCCGGCGTCGTGGTTCCCGGCGCGAACTTCGCGGTTCCAGGCCTGACGGCACAAGTCGGCGATGCGGACGGCATGGCTGGCGAGGTGCTCTTCCCCGTCGACAGCGTGGCGCCGGAAGAGCTTCGCGAGGACATCGCGAACACGGCGCTCGGCACTCCGCTCGACCTCGACGTCGACGGCGCGGTCGATGGCGTGGACCACTCGAACGACTATCAGATGCTCCCGGTCGTGGTCATCGTGCGCTGGCGCGGGGCTGCAGGCGAGGGACAGATCCAGCTCGAGACCATCCTCGGAGAAGATTGATGCCGCGCCATCCCAACCGCCGCTCCGGCTTCACTCTGCTCGAGGTCGTGATCAGCTCGGCCCTGCTCGGCGTCGTGCTGGGAGCCTCGATGATGATCACGCTCTCGGGCAAGCGCGCCTTCGCCGAAGGCACGACGCGCGCCCGCGCCGAGGCCAAGGCCCGCCGCGCGCTCGAGCGCGTCGTGGCGGAACTCGGCAGCGCCGGCATCGACGCGCTCACGCCCGCCATCGCCGCCGACGGCTCGGTCTCGACCGCGACGCTGACGTTCGATCCGATCCAGTCCGTCCAGGGTGGAGTCGCGATCTGGGGCACCAGCACCCGCATCGCGCGCGTTGCCAGCGCCGAGGATCCCAACGACGGCGTCGACAACGACTCGGACGGACTCGTCGACGAGGGTTCGATCACCCTGACGCGCAACGTCGGCGACGCCGACGAATTCACGTACGTCCTGTGCAGCAACGTTCCCGAGCTGCTCGAGGGAGAAAATGCCAACGGGGCGGACGACAACCTGAATGGCCTCGTGGACGAGGCCGGGCTGTCGATCCAGCGCATCGGCTCCATGCTGACGGTGCGCATCTCGGTGGAAGAACCCGGGGAGGGAGGCACGTCGGTGACCGCCACGGCCACGACGTCGGTCTCGTTGAGGAACTGACATGAAAATCCAGCGCAGACTCCAGCCTTCGCCGCGCCGCGGCGGGGCGATCGTGATGACCCTGACCACGCTCGTCGCGGTCAGCACCCTTTCCGTGGTGATGGTGCAGATGGCGGGCTCCTCGCAGAGCGAGCAACGCCGCGCCACCGAGCGCGTGCATGCGCAGTACGTCGCGGAGGCTGCGGCCAACCGTGCCGTCGCGCTCGTGCGTGCGGACCAGACCGGGCAGATCGGGAGCCAGCAGGCGACCGTGACGCACGGCGCCTCGCAGTACTGGGTCGATTCCGCGGTGAACAACACCGGTGACGTGCGCACGCTCACGGCCACGGCCGTCGACGACCGCACCACCGCACGCCTGGAAGTCACGCTGCGCAGCGTGCCGGACTCGATCTGGCGCTTCGCCGCCTTCGGCAAGGACAGCCTGCACATGGACTCCAACGCCCGTGTGGACAGCTACGACTCGACGCTCGGCACGTGGGCGACCCAGGCCGTCAACGGTTCGGGTTCCAACCAATACGCGCATGAGGATGGCAACGTCGGATCCAACGGCAACATCACCATGGACCAGAACTCGAAGGTCTGGGGCGACGCGGAGTGCGGTCCGAGCAGCTCGACGACGGTGCTGGGCAACGCGGTCGTCACCGGCACCACCAGCCCGGCCAGCTCGCCGGTCGACATGCCTCCGATCACCATGCCTTCCTACGTGAGCTCGGGGAACCTGACCGTCAACGGCACCCTGAACATCGCGTCGGGGAACAGGCGCTATGACACGTTGAACATGAAGGCCAACTCGATCGTGAACATCACGGGGCCGGCCAACATCGTCGTCACGAACTTCTTCATGCGAGCGGGCTCGCAGTTCAAGGTCAACGCGACCAACGGGCCCGTGGTGCTCTACGTGATCGACGACTTCACGCTCGCCGCGGGCGCGCGGATGTATCCGACGAACTACGACCCGAGCAAGCTCGAGATCAACCTGCTGAGCGACAACATCATCGACCCGGGCATCGTGGTCGACCTCGACGTGGTCGACTTCTCGTCGAACACGAAGATCTACGGCACGATCTACGCGCCCGACGCCCTGATCGAGGTCAACAGCAACCTCGAGCTGTTCGGCTCGATGATGGCGCGCGACATCGACCTCGACAGCAACGCCCGCGTCCACTACGACGAGAACCTGGCCCGGGTGAAGACCACCGGGGACGTCGTCTGGGAGAAGGTGGCCTGGCGCCCGCTGCCGCTGCTGCCGCACGGATCCGCGAACTAACTTTCAGATCCGGGATCCGGACGCTCGATATCCGCGATCGTCCATGGTCCCCAAGCTCACTTCCGTCGGCCTCGCCGCGTGGCTCGTCCTCGCTGCGGGGTCGCCGCTTTCCGCAGCCCGTGCTTCGTCGGCTCTCGAGGAGCGCGACGCCGTTCGGGAGACGCTGATCGAGGCCCTGCGCACGAGCCGCAAGTCCGATGGGCCCGACCACGAGGAGGTCGTGGCGACGATCCAGGGGCTGGGCAGCGCGACGATCCAGCTGACGCTGGACATCCTCGTCCAGTGCCGTATCCCGGCGTTGCACGAGGGCGACGAGGTGCAGATCCTGAGTCAGCCGCAGCGCGACATGCTGCTCGCGGGGCTCGCGCTGTGGAGTCCGCGCACGTCCACCGACGCGATCGAGGCGCGCCTCGCCGTGGCCCAGGGTCCGCGCGAGAGGCTGGCCGGCATCTACGTGTACGCGGCCGTCGGGCAGGGTGCGCAGCTCCAGCGCGTGATCGAGCTCGCGCTCCCCACGGAATCGGACGCTCCGCTTCCCGAGCGGCTTCCCAAGGACACCGAGAAGGCCGTGCGCGAGGCCTTTGCGCGCATCCTGACGCGCGATCCCCGCGCCTATGACTCGATGCGCACGACGATCGAGCGCGCGCCCGCCTGCCTGCACAAGCCGATCGTGTTCGCGCTCGGCGACACTCGCGATCCCTGCGGCATCGAGCCCCTTGCGCTCGTGCTCGCTTTCCACGAGGACCTCGCGCCCCTCATCGTCGGGCAGGCGCGCCTGCTCGGCCGC
>JAPLOE010000313.1 GCA_026692705.1 Planctomycetota bacterium | reverse complement strand
CCGACGAGGCCGCGCGGTCCACTCCGGAGCGCATCGGCCCCTTCGCGATTCGCGGGCTGATCGGCGAAGGTGGCATGGGGTACGTCCTCGAGGGTGAACAGGTCACTCCGCGGCGCCGCGTCGCGATCAAGGTGCTGCACGCAGGGCTGGTGAGCAGCTCCGCGCTGCGGCGCTTCGCCTACGAGGGCGAGATCCTCGCGCGCCTCGACCATCCCGGCTTCGCGCGCGTGATCGAGTCGGGCACGTTCGACGACGGCCGCGGGCCGCAGCCGTACCTCGCGATGGAGTTCGTCGAAGGCGTGCCGGTGACGCGTTTCGCCGACGAGAACGGACTGGGCGTCGAGCAGCGCCTGAGGCTCTTCATCGAGCTCTGCGACGCGGTGCACCACGCACACCAGCGCGGCGTGATCCATCGCGACCTGAAGCCGAGCAACATTCTCGTCGGCCCCGAGGGCGCCCCGAAGATCCTCGACCTTGGCATCGCGCGCCTCGCGGGCACCGGCGAGGTGACCATGCACACGCAAGCCGGGCAGATCGTCGGCACGGTGGCGTACATGAGCCCCGAGCAGGCGCGTGGCGAGGTCGACACGATCGACACCCGCAGCGACGTGTACACGCTCGGGCTGCTGCTCTACGAGCTCCTCGCCGGCCGCCTGCCCTACGACGTCACGACGCGCAGCGTGCATGCGGCCATCCGCGTGATCGTGGACGTCGCGCCGGCCGCGCTCGCCAGCATCCGTCCCGGGCTGGACCGGGACCTCTCGACGATCGCGTCGAAGGCGCTCGAGAAGGAGCCCGACCAGCGCTACGCCTCCGCGGCCGAGCTCGCGGGCGACCTGCGCCGTTTTCTCGCGCGAGAGCCGATCCTCGCGCGGCCGGCGACACGTTCCTACGTGCTGCGGCAGTTCGCGCGCCGCAATCCGCTGCTCGTCGGTGTCGCCGCGACCGCGGTGCTGGCGGTGAGCGTCGCGCTTGTGGTCGCGCTCGTGGCGCTCGGCAGCGAACGGACCGCACGCGCCGCCGAGAGCGAGGCGCGCCAGCGGGCCGAGCGCGAGTCCGCCGCCGTCGCCGCGATGAACCGCTTCGTGCTGCGCGACATGATCGAGGCCGCGAGCCCGCTGCGCGGCGGCCGGGACCTGCGCCTGATCGACATGCTCGACGTCGCGATCCCGCGCATCGACACGACCTTCGCCGATCAGGCCTACGTGCGCGAGACCGTGCGGGCGTCGCTGGGCGGCGTGTATCAGGAACTCGGGCTCCTGTCCGAATCGGCGCAACTCCTGCGCGAGGCGACCGTCGGGCTGGAGCGGGAGCTCGGCCCCGACGACGTGCGCACGCTGGACGCGAAGTACAAGCTGATGCTGTGCCTCGCGTCGCTGGATCCGCCGCGGGCCGTGGAGCTCGCGGACGAGCTCTGCGAGCGCGAGACTCGCCTCCACGGCGAGTCGGGCGTGCGCACGCTGCGGGTTCGCGGCGACCGTGCCGCGTTGCTCACGATGCTCGGCGAGACGGAGCGCGGGATCGCGGAGTCGCGGCGCGTGCTCGGGCAAGCCCGCGAGACCCTCGGCGCCGGGCACGAGAGCACCCTGGAGGCGCTGCACAAGCTCGCGACGAACCTCGGAGTCGCCGGCGAGTTCGAGGAGTCCGAGCGGCTGCTGCGGGACTACCTTGCGCTGATCGAGCCGGTGCGCGGGGCTGGCGACCACGACGTCATCCAGGGCCGCATGGCGCTGGCGCGGACGCTTCTCGATCGCGGCGCGATCGAGGAGGCCGAGCCCCTCGCGAAACAGGTGCTCGCGGCGTCGCTCGCGACCTACGGGCCCCGTGCGGCCTACACGCTCGACGCCAAGCGCGCCCTCGCGACGCATTACCACGATGCAGGCCAGCCCGAGCTCGCGACGGCGCTGCACGAGGAACTCTGCCGCGACACCGAGGCGGAGTACGGCGCACTCCATCCGCTCACGCTGTTCCACAAGAGCGAGCGTGCGATCAACCTGCGCAAGCTCGGGCGCCTCGAGGAAGCGGCGACGGTCGCGCGCGAGCTCGTCGACGCGCGGGTGCGTGCCTGCGGAGAGCAACACGCCGACGTCGCCCTCGCCCTCGACGTGCTCGGGTCGATCCTGATGGACATGAACGACCTGCGCGCCGCCGACGAGTTCGAGACGCGGGCACGCGACACAGCCTGTGCGACCTTCGGCGAGGACGACCCGCGCTACGCCGACATCCTGTTCAACCTCGGCACGCTCCTGATCCGCAGCGAGCAGCACGCACGCGCCCTCGAGATCTTCCACGAGATGGTCGAGCTCGACACGCGCTTCCGCGGGCCGTGGCATCCGTTCGTCGGGACCAGCCGGTTGCAACGCGCGAAGTCGCTGGCGGTGCTCGGTCGGCTCGAGGAGTCCGCGCTCGAGTTCGACGCCGCCCTCGCCGTGTTCCGTGCCGATGGCGAGAGCTCGCGGCGCATGTTGCACGAGACCTCGGCGCTCGCTGGAGGCGTGTACATGAAGCTCGGACGGTTCGACGAGGCGCGCACGCTGCTCGTCGATGCCTGGGACGGCCTGTGGTCGCTCGACGACCGGCGCCGGCTCGCGCGCTCGCGCGTCGCGGACAAGCTGATCGAGCTCGGGCGGCTCACGGGCACGCCCGTGGACTCGCTGGTCCTCGAGGCCGCAGGCGCACTCCAATGAGCGACACGCAGCGCACGGTCGAGCTCCTGCGCCGCTACAAGGCGGGCGAGGTCGCGGTCGGCGACGAGCTGCTCGAGCGCGTCTACTCCGAGCTGCACGCGCTGGCACGCTCGGTGTTCCGCCGCGAGGGTCCCGGCCACACGTTGCAGCCGACCGCGCTGGTCCACGACGCTTTCGTCCGGCTCAGCATCACCCCGCTCGATTTCGAGAGCCGCAAGCACTTCCTCGGCCTCGCCGCGAAGTGCATGCGCCGCATCCTGCGCGAGCACGCGCGCGCGGGGGACGCCCACAAGCGCGGTGGCGCCTGGAAGCGCGTCACGCTGATCGACATCGGGTCCGACGGCGCGGGGACGCTCGACTGCGATGTCGAGGCCCTCGACGCGGCGCTCGAGAAGCTCGCGCGCCTCAAGGAGCGCCAGGCGCGGGTCGTGGAGCTGCGCTTCTTCGCCGAGCTCTCGATCGAGGAGACCGCGGAGGCGCTCGGCGTCTCCCACGGCACCGTCGAGTACGACTGGCGTTTCGCGCGCGCCTGGCTCCTGCGCGAATTGTCGTCCTGAGCACGGCTGGAAGGCGTCGCGGGCCCCTGGGAGGCCGCGCCGGGGCGCCTCGACGTCGGCCCGCCGGCGGGTGCTGCGCGGGATTGGGGATTTTCTTTGGGGAGGGCCGGAGCGGCCTGCCCACGGACAGGAGTCCACCTCCCTGTCCCCCTCCCCCCGGAGATCGCCCCAATGGCCCTGAATCCTCTCCTTCGCGTTGCCACAGTCGCCCTCCTCTCGGGGCTCGCCGCACCGGCAGCCCTCGCGCAATGGACACCCGCTGACCCGCTGCACGTGTGTTTCGAGAGCGGCACGGACGTCGAGTACATCAACCTGGTCCATGCCGCGCTGCCGCAGAGCACGAACTTCTATCCCGCGCTGGGCAGCTGGGGCGTCGGCAACGGCACGCCGGTGACCCTGACGTGGAGCATCGTGCCGGACGGCACCTTCATCCCCGCGGGCAGCGGCGGCATCGACGTCGGCGGCAACAGCGTGATGGTCAACAGGCTCACGTCGCAGTTCGCCCTGACCGGCCAGCCGATCACCCTGGCGATCGCGCGCATCGAGGAGGCGTTCGAGCGCTGGGACGAGGTCAGCGGCGTCGACTTCGTGTTCGTGCATGAGCCCGGGAGCGTGACCGACGACGGCGCGGCCTGGGGCACGGCCGGCAACGGAACGACGCGCGGTGACATCCGCATCTCGATGCGCAACATCGACGGCGTGGGCAGCATCCTCGGCTACAACCAGTTCGCCGGCAGCGGCGGGGACATGGTGCTCGATGCCTCGGAGAACTGGGCGCAGGTCACGAACCAGCACCGCTTCCTGCGCAACGTGATCGGGCACGAGCTCGGCCACGGACTGGGGCTCTACCACGCCTGCGACGAGGATCCGTGGCTGGACTTCCTGATGCACCCCGCGCTCGATCTGGGCTTCGACGGCCCGCGCGGCGACGACATCCTCGGCATCCACTCGAAGTACGGCGACGTGTACGAGGCCAACGAGGCGGTCACGGGCTTCGCGTACGGCCTCGGCGTGCAGCTCGGCATGACCGCGGTCACCGAGGGCCAGCTGCCCGCGACGCAGACCGGATTCTCGCCGCCCGACGCAGCGACGCTCTCCATCTCGAACGCCGACGACGTGGACTTCATCCGCCTCTACGCCTCCCAGGCCGGGCGCCTGCAGATCAAGGCCACGCCCGTGGGATTCCAGTATTTCCAGTCCGCGCAGCTCCCCGACGGCACCTGCAACGGCACGCCGGATCTCATCTCGTCCAGCTCCGCGGGCAACCTCAGCATCACGATGTACGAGGCCGACGGCGTCACGGTGATCGGGACCCAGAACGCGAGCGGCGCAGGTTCGAGCGAGACGGGCACGTTCACGCTGTACTCGTCGGGCATCTACTGGGTGTCCGTCACCTGCTCGAACGCGAACCAGACGCTGCCGCAGTTCTACACGACGGAAATCGACTACCTGGACTGCCTCGACTCGGACGGCGACGGCGACGACGACTGCCACGACAACTGCCCGACGGTCGCCAACGCCAACCAGGCGGACAGCGACAACGACGGCCTCGGCAACGCCTGCGACAACTGCCCGAACGTGTCGAACGCGACCCAGGTCGACGGGGACGGCGATGGCGTCGGCGATGTGTGCGACAACTGCAGGACAGTCGCGAACACCACCCAGCTCGACGGCGACGGGGACGGCGATGGCGATGCCTGCGACAACTGCGCGGCCGTCGCGAACTCCAACCAGAACGACGGGGATGGCGACGGTGTCGGCAATGCCTGCGACAACTGCTCGAGCGTCTCGAACCCCAACCAGAATGACTCGGATGGGGACGGCGTCGGCAACGCCTGCGACAACTGCAGAAGCGTCGCGAACGCGAGCCAGGCCGACGGTGACGGGGACGGCGACGGCGACGCCTGCGACAACTGCCCGACGACCGCCAACGCCAACCAGGCGGACGGCGACGGCGACGGCATCGGCAACGCCTGTGACAACTGCCCCAGCACGTCCAACTCGGGCCAGAACGACTCGGACGGCGACGGTGTCGGCAATGCCTGCGACAACTGTCCCAGCACGTCCAACTCGAGCCAGAACGACTCGGATGGCGACGGCGTCGGCAACGCCTGCGACAACTGCCCGAACATCGTGAACGCGGGTCAGGTCGACGGGGACGGTGATGGTGTCGGCAACTCCTGCGACAACTGCCCAGCGGTGTCCAACTCGAACCAGAGCGACCCGGACGGTGACGGCCGCGGCACGGCCTGCGACAACTGCCCCACGGTCTCGAACGCGGGCCAGGAAGACGGGGATGGCGACAGCGTCGGCGATGGCTGTGACAACTGCCCGACGACCTCCAACGCGAACCAGCTGGACCAGGACAACGACGGTCGCGGGAACGTCTGCGACAACTGCCCGGTCACGGCCAACCCGTCGCAGAACGACGGCGACGGGGACTCGGTCGGCGACGGCTGCGACAACTGCCCGAACGTGGCCAACACGAACCAGGCCAACAACGACGGGGACAACCGCGGCAACGCCTGCGACAACTGCCTGAACGTCTTCAACAACAACCAGGCGGACAACGACAACGACGGCGTCGGCGACGTGTGCGACAACTGCCCGTCGGCCATCAACCCCAACCAGTACGACGACGACGGCGACGGTGCCGGCAACGCCTGCGACGGCTGCCCTCAGGATCCGGCGAAGACCTCTCCGGGCCCCTGTGGCTGCGGCGTGCCGGAGGTCGATGCGGATGGTGACAACGTCGCCGACTGCGTCGACAACTGCCCGAACATCGCGAACCCGACGCAGGCCGACTGCAACGGCAACCAGATCGGGGACGTGTGCGACATCGCCAACGCCACGAGCCTCGACCTGAACCTGAACGGCTTGCCCGACGAGTGCGAGCCGGGCGTCGTGATCAGCTACTGCACGCCGGGCACGAGCTCGAACGGCTGCGTCGCGACGATGTCGGCGGTCGGCTCGCCCAATGCGTTGGCGACGTCCGGCTTCACGCTGCTCACGAGCAACCTCGAGGGCGCCAAGTCGAGCCTCGTCTTCTACTCGGTCAGCGGACCGCACTCGGCGCCGTGGGGCACCAACTCGGGCTTCCTGTGCGTGAAGTCCCCGACGCAGCGCATGAGCACGCAGAACTCCGGCGGAACTTCCGGCGCCTGCAACGGCTCGCTCTCGATCGACTTCCTCGCCTGGGTCGCGGCGGCCCCCGCTCCCTTGGGGACGCCGTTCCAGTCGGGTGACGTGGTCAACGTGCAGACCTGGTACCGCGACCCGCCGAGCACGAAGACGACTACGCTGTCGAACGCCCTGCAGTTCACGATGACTTCCCCCTGAACGCGGGTGCGCTTCTTCAGCGCGAGGCCGGCGGCTCTTCGGGCCGTCGGCCTCGCCTCTTTCGTCCCGGTTCCCGGAAGCCGGCCGGAAAGCGCTAAAAGTGGCAACTGGATTGAGGCTTCCCGCCGCGTTCCTGCGCATGGAGCGAGGTCCGCACCACCAGCCCCCACCTTCCTCGCATGTCCCCCACCCACGAACGCGTCCAGGAACTGTTCCACATCGCCAGGGGCCTCGCCGACACTGCGGCGCGGCGGGCCCACCTCGAGCGCACGACGGTGGGCGATCCGGAGCTGCGCGCGCGGGTCGAGGAGCTGCTCGCGGCGGACCGTCAGGCGGAGAGCGCGTTCCTCAAGAGCCCCGCTGTCGCGCCGGAGACGATCGGCGAGCGCGCGGGCGACATGATCGGGCGCTATCGCCTCCTGCAGGAGATCGGGCAGGGCGGCATGGGCACGGTTTGGATGGCGGAGCAGCGCGAGCCGGTCGTGCGCAAGGTGGCGCTCAAGATCATCAAGCTCGGGCTCGACACGCGCGAGGTGGTCGTGCGCTTCGAGGCCGAACGGCAGGCGCTCGCGCTGATGGACCACCCGCACATCGCGAAGGTGCTCGACGGCGGCGCGACGGCGACGGGGCGGCCGTACTTCGTGATGGAGCTCGTCCGCGGCGTCCCGATCACCGAATACTGCGACAGCGCACGGCTGGGGTTGCGCGAGCGGCTCGAGCTCTTCACCAAGGTCTGCGAGGCGATCCAGCACGCGCACCACAAGGGCGTGATCCACCGCGACATCAAGCCCTCGAACGTGCTCGTCACGCTCTACGACGGCGTTCCGATCCCCAAGGTGATCGACTTCGGCATCGCCAAGGCCACGAGCGCCGAACTCACGAAGAAGACGCTCTTCACGCAGTACGCGCAGATCCTCGGAACGCCCGAGTACATGGCGCCCGAGCAGGCCGAGCTCTCCGGGCTCGACATCGACACGCGCGCGGACGTGTACTCGCTCGGCGTTCTCCTGTACGAGCTGCTCACCGGCACCAAGCCCTTCGACCTGCGCACCGCGAGGCTGGCCGTTTTCCCGGAACTGCTGCGCACGATACGCGAGGACGAGCCCGTCCGCCCGTCGACACCCGTGTCGACCGTCGGACGCGACGCGTCGCCGATCGCGGCGCGGCGCGAGCTCAACGTCGAGGCCTGGAGCGCGCGCCTGCGCGGCGATCTCGACTGGATCGTGATGCGTGCGCTCGAGAAGGACCGCTCGCGCCGCTACGACACGCCCAACGGTTTTGCCGAGGACATTTCGCGTTTCCTGCGCGACGAACCGGTGCTCGCCGCGCCGCCGAGCCCCGCCTACCGCTTCTCGAAGTTCGTGCGGCGGCGCAAGAAGACGGTCGCGCTCGCGGCGCTGTTGCTCGCCACGCTGCTCGCGGGCCTTGGAGGGACGAGCTACGGCCTGCTCGAGGCGCGGGACGCCGCGGTGGCCGAGCGCGAAGCCAAGTTGATCTCCGAGTCGCGTCGCGAGCAGGCCGAGCGCAACCTCGAGTTCGCGCGCGCGGGCAACGAGATCCTCGGCAGCCTGTTCGCGCGCCTCTCGCCGGAGCGCACGTACGGTTCGCTCGGCGAGTTCCGCGACGACCTGCGCGCGGGTGTGCTCGACGCCGCCAAGGCGCTCGAGGAGGCCTCGATCGGCGACCCGCTCGAAGTCGCGCGGCTGCAGCGCAAGCTTGGGACCTCGCTCACGGCGCTGGGCGAGCACGCCGCGGCGCTCGCGCTGTTCGAACGTGCCGAAGAAACGCTCCGGAAGGAGCTCGGGCCGGATGCGGAGGAGACGTTGTCTGCTGAGCAGAATGCGGCTTCCGCGCTGCTCAGTTCCGGGGACCTCAAGCTCGCGCTGCCCGCGCTCGAGGCGCACCTCGCCCACGCGCGCCGCGTGTTCGGCGACGACAAGCCCGAGACCCTCGATGCGCTCTTCAGCCTCGGCGAGGGCCTGTTTCGCGCCAGTCGCTACGAGGATGCGGCCCGGATCTTCGGCGAGGCGCGCGAGCGGTTGGAGCGAGAGCGCGGCGTCGATTCGCCCGACACCATCAAGTGCATCGCGAACCTGGCGAATGCCGAGCGTCAGCTCGACCACCTCGATCCGGCGATCGAACTCTACGAGACGGCGCTCGAGCGTGCGCGCAAGTCGCTCGGGCCCGACCACTCCGACACGACCAGCATCGAGGACAGCCTCGCGCTCGCCTACCAACGCAAGGGCGACATGGCGCGCGCGGTGCCGCTGATGGAGCGCAACCTCAAGCTGCTGCGCACGCGCCTGGGGCAGGACGATCCCAAGACGATGGGCGCGATGAACAATCTCGCCGCTGCCTACTACGGGCTGCGACGCTTCCCGGAGGCCGAGGCCATGCTCGAGGCCGTGCTCACGGCGCACGAGAGCGAGTACGGCGAGGAGCACCCCAACTCGCTTTCGGCCGCGAGCAACCTCGCGGCGGTCTACCTCGAAACCGGCAAGAACTCCAAGGCGATCGAGCTGCTCGAGAAGACGCTGCGCCTGCAGCGCACCTCGCTGCCCGAGGACCACAGCCAGATCCAGGCCACGCTCAACAACCTCGGCACCGCGCTGTACCGCGAGAAGCGTTTCAGCGAGTCGATCCCGATCTTCGAGCGGGTCTACGCCGCGCAGCTCGAGAGTCTCGGCGGGCAGCACCAGATCACGGTCGCGACCGCCGCCAACCTCGCGATCAACTACAAGAATTCCGGGCGCTACGCCGACTCGCTGCCCTACTTCGTGCTCGCGCACGAGGCCTCCACCCGACTCCCGCAGCTGCGTTCCTACACGCCCGATCTGCTCGAGGTCTACCTGCGCCTCGACAAGCGCGCCGAAGCCGAACCGCTCTTCGCCGAGGTCGAGGCGCAGCTCCGCGCCAGCACTCCTGCCGGAAGCGACAAGCTCGCCAGCGCTCTCACCCGCAACGGCCAGCTGTGGTTGGAGTTGGGTGCCGCCGCCAAGGCCGAGCCCTTGCTCGTCGAGTCGTGGGAGATTCGCGGGCGCCTCCAGCCCGAGAAGTGGACGACCTTCTCCGCGCGCGCCTCGCTCGGCGCCGCCCTGCTCGCGCGCGATGCCTTCGCCGAGGCCGAGCCGCAACTCACCGGCGCCGCCGCGAGCCTGCTCGAGCGAGTGGAGAGCCTCCCGGCGTCCGGAGTTCCGCGCCTCGAGGACGCGCTGCGCCTCGTGGTCGAGCTCTACACGCGCTGGAACGCCGCAGCGCCGTCGCCCGAGCTCGCCGAGAAGCTCGCGACCTGGCAAGCGCGCAGGAAGAAGTACGACACGAAGTAGGAGCGCCTGCGCTCGACGGCTAGCGCGATTTTCCCGGCCGTTTCGTCCAAGGAAGAGCTTGCCCCGGCGTCGCCGCGGCAGGCTCGCGGAGCCCAGCCCGGCGTGCGGCGCCCTGCGCGGGAAAGCGTGGCGAAGGAAGGCCCGGCATGAGCGTGCTCACCGTCTACAACCACGGGACCTGCAGCTCCTCGACCGACGGTTTCGACAAGCTCGAGATCGTCACCTGCTTCGGCAACCTGCACCGCAAGTTCGACCCCGGCGGCGAGCGCATCCACTGGTACATCACCGAAGGCGTCGGCTCGAAGCTCGACCCCGTGACGCACGGGCGCCTCGTTTTCGACGAGCGGCGCATGATCCTCTACCCGGCCAAGCCGAGCTCGTCGTGGTTCTTCGGCGGCACGCGCCACGCCACCTCCGGCGACGGCGTGCAGCAGAACGTGCAGAACTTCCTCACGCTGCTCACGTTCCTCAAGGCCTCGAACCGCGTCCCCGAGGCGATCAACATGGTCGGCTGGAGCCGCGGCGCCGTCACCTGCATCCGCCAGGCGAGCGAACTCTGGCGCGACGGCACGCTCGGCCTGAGCTCGATCCCGATCCACATCTTCGCCGTCGATCCGGTCGCCGGCGCCTCCGCCGACCTCGAGCGCCAAGGCTCGATCCTCTACCCCAACGTCCACGACTTCATCGCCTGCCTCGCGCAGGGCGAGCGCCGCTCGACCTTCGCGCCCAAGTCACCGACCAAGCTCAAGGTCGCGAGCCCGTCCCAGACCCACACCGCCTTCCTGAACTTCCCCGGCATCCACTCCGACGTCGCCAAGCTCTCCGGCGAACCCGGCATCATCACCTTCGACCTCTGCGCGCGCTTCCTCCACCACCACGGCACCGTCGTCCCCGCGCACTCCGGTTTCCTCTCCGCGCCCCTGCGTCTCCTGCAGGCCTACTTCAACCTCGCCCTGCGCAACAAGCGCATCGGCACGCGCGTCCTCACCGGTTCCAAGGCCACCAGCCACACCGGCTGGATCGACCGCAACACCGGCACCGCCGACCGCGTCATGTCCCTCGGCGTCTTCGAACCCCGCCACCTGCACGACGATCAAGTCAGCGACCCCGACCTCTTCGTCAACGTCCACCACGAAGCCCTCTTCGAGCACCACTACCCCGACCTCTACGACCTCCTCTTCCACCGCCGCCTCTCGCCCTTCGAGCTCGACCAGGCCCTCTCCTCGCCCGTCATCGCCCAGCGCCTGCGCCACCTCGACCTCTACTCGCCCGGCATTGCCGCCGAACTCTCCCGCCCCGGCCGCTTCGCGCACGCCGCTCCCTCGCGCTCCTGGCTCACGACGCTGATCGCCAACCACTTGGTCGCGTGAGCAGTTCCGCGCGCTCCCATGGCGCTGCGTTCGACCGTCCTCACTCGCCCGCGCGCTCAGTTGGCGCAGCTGTTTTGGCGCACCCGGAGGGACTCGAACCCACAACCCTCGGTTCCGAAGACCGATGCTCTGTCCAATTGAGCTACGGGTGCTCGTGAGTGCGCATGGTCGGGGGTGAGGGGCGGCGGGGCAAGAGGGAGCATCGCGCGGAGTGCGAGGGGCGCGTTGGCGGACGGGCGGAGGGGTGCGCCAGAGGGGTGAGCCGGGGGAGGGAGTAGACGCGGATACCCAGTTGTGTGACTGGGCGGGGCGGCGGAGGAGGCGTAGCGTCGGGGCCGGAGTCGAGGTTCTGGACGGGGCTGCGAGGCCGCGGGCGGGAGCGAGGCTCCAAGCCGGTGGTGGCGCGTGGCGTGAGGTCGGGGCCCGAGGGGGCTTGCGGGCGCGCGACGCGAAGGAGCGCCGGCAGACGCTAACCAGGAGTCGAGCGTCATGAAGCTCGTGCAAGCGATGTTGGTGCGGAGAGCGCTGGAATGCGCGCTCGGCGGAGCGGTGTTGTCGGTGACGGGGTGGGCGCAGCTGCGCGTGGTCACGGTGCCGTGGCAGGGAGATCCCAACCAACCGCACCAAGTGGCGAGCGGGCAGGCGCTGATGCTGCAGGGCACGGCGCAGCTCGTGGCGGGCTGCTCGATCGTGTCGGCGACCTGGGATCCCGGTGACGGCAGCGGGCCGGTGAGCGTGCCGGCGGGCAACGCGCGTGCGCTCGAGCTGAGCCACGTGTACACGGGCTCGATCAACCAGCCGTTCACCGCGACGCTGACGGTGACGGACTCGTGCGGCAACGTGTCGAACGACACGTTCCGCGTCGTGATCCTCAATGCGGGCCTCGATGTCGACGTCAACCGCGCCATCGACCACGGCCTGTGGAACCTGCACAAGCGCCAGATCCTCGGCAACGTCGGCGGCATTCCGTCGGGCTACTGGTCGACGCAGAACGTTGCAGCGGCAACGAGTTCGGCCCTGCAGGCGCTGCAGGTGCACGGGCACTTCGCGAACGGCGACCCGAACGAGAACCCCTACGTCGAGGACGTGCAGCGTGGCCTCGCGCACCTGTTCACGACGCTGACGGTGCTCCCGCTCTCGGTGCAACCCGCGGGCGATCCCGACACGAACGGCAACGGCTACGGCCTCTACACGACGTCGGATCCGGTGTACGTGACGGGCCAGATCATCGACGCGATCGTGGCGACGCAGACGCCGAACGCGATCGCGCCGACGGGCGTGAGCCCCGAGGTGCAGGGCCGCACGTACCACGACATCGTGCAGGACATGATCGACACGTACGCCTGGGGCCAGACGGACTCCGGGTCGCAGCGCGGCGGCTGGCGCTACAGCTTCAACTCCGACTCCGACAACTCGGCGGCGCAGTGGATGGCGATCGGCGGCATCGCGGCCGAGCGCTACTTCGGCGTCACCGTGCCGAGCTGGGTGAAGCAGGAAAACGAGGCCTATTGGCTCCCCTACTCGTCGTTCCGCGACGGTTCGTTCACGGGCTACGACGGCCACTTCGGCTACGTGTACGCCTACTACAACGTCGACATCGCGATGATGAACACGACGCCCTCGGGCATCGTGCAGCTCGTGATGAGCGCCGTGCCGTCGAGCGACCCGCGTTTCGTCGCGGCGGTCGGCTACATGGCGCGCAACTGGAACACGCTCGTCCTGAACAACCGCATCTATGGCATGTTCGCGACCGCGAAGGCCATGCGCCTCGCGCAGCCCGCGCCGGTGCAGATGCTCTCGAGCGGCACGCTCTCCTTCGACTGGTACCGGGCGCAGGTCGCGCAGGGTGACCCGGTCGATGGCGTGGCGCGCCGGCTGGTGACGCTGCAGCAGGGCGACGGCTCTTGGGACGGCTACTGGGTCGTCGACGACATCGCGACGGCCTGGGCGGCGATCATCCTGTCGAGCACGATCGTGACGCCGGGCCCGGTGGCCGTGGCGCACGCGAGCCCGACGCAGACCGCGGCGACGTTCCCGGTGAACTTCACGGGCGTGAGCTCGTACCACCTCGACCCGGCGCGGACGATCGTCAACTACGAGTGGGACTACGAGACCGACGGCACGTTCGACGCGACCGGCGTCAACGTGGTCCACACCTACCCGGCGCTCGGCGTCTACAACGTGACGCTGCGCGTGACCGACGACAGCAATCCGCCGCTGCAGGCGTCGACGCAGGTCACGGTCAACATCACGCCCCCGCCGTTCCCTCCGGACTCCGAACCGGGTGGCCCGTACACGTTCTGCCCGCAGGTCACGCCGTGGCTGCTCGACGGTTCGCGCTCGAGCGACCCGGACGGCTCGATCGTGCTGTACGAGTGGGACTACTCGCCGCAGCCGCTCAACCTGAGCTTCAACGACGCCACCGGCGTCACGGTCGACGTCACGAGCTTCTTCATGCAGCTCGGCCCCGGCGTCTACAACGTCGGCCTGCGCGTGTGGGACGACCTCGGCAACCCCGACACGGACTTCACCACCGTGCGCGTGCTGCCCGCGGGTGACCCGAACTGCCAGCAGCCGCCGCCGACGATCGCCTGCCCGCCGGATTTCGTGGAGATCTGGAGCGGTGGCATCACCGCCGGCCAGACCGTTCCCGCGCGCACCGGCACGGCGACCTACACCGGCGGTTGCACGCAGAACGCGACGGTGACGTACCAGGACGTGAGCGTCGTGCCGAACACGCCGCAGAATCCGGGTGCGCCTGAAGTCGTGATCACGCGTCGCTGGACCGTCGACGACGGTTGTGGCGGCATCGACAGCTGCGACCAGACGATCACGCTGCTCAGCCCCGCGGGCCAGATCGGCAGCCTGACGCTCAACGTGCAGCCGCAGACCTGCGCGAACGAGATCTCGCCGGCGACGACGCTCGTCCGGCTCACGCTCCCGGGCACGTGGGTGCACGACGTGACGCGCATCGATCCGATGTCGGTCGAGGTGCACCGCGCCGATGGCGTGGGCAAGGCGATCCGGCGTGGCGCGTTCATGACCGGTCCGAGCCTCGCGGACGTCACCGCGCCGTACTACGGCGAGCTTGGGCCCTGCGTGACCCGCAATCCCGAAGGCCGTCAGGACTTCACGATGTTCGTCAACGCGCGCGCGATGCGTTCGGTGATGAAGCTCGGTGGTCTCGCCGACGGCACGAAGGTGCGCCTGGTCTTCAGTGGCAAGTTCATCACGGGCGAGCCGTTCGTCGTCGAGGACGTGCTCACGGTCCGGCGCTAGCCCACTGAAGTTGTCTCGCGCGCCGCTTCCCGCGCGTGTCCCTGCGGCAGGTCCGTTCGACTCACGGGCCTGCCGCACTCCGCTTCCCCGCCTCCCAACGGAAAGTCGCATGCGTCGATTCCCCGCTGTTTCGCTGCTGTTTTTCGCTGCCTGCACGGCCGTCGAGCCCAGCTCCGGCGTCGCCACGGCGCCGAACGCGCCGGTCGAGTCCGCCGGCACGCTCGAGCCCGTCGACGAGCTGCTCGCGAGCCTCGGCGTGAAGCGCACGGTCGACGGCAAGGCGCTCGAGGTGCAGGGCTGGGTCAACATGAACTCCGGCGTGATCGAGGTGCTCGCCTGCGCACCGGAAGGCAAGCTGCACGAGTCGCTGCTCGTGCTCGACTGCGTGCCGAGCGGGCTGCACGCGGGCTTGATGGCGCTCGGACTTCAACCCGGCACGCCTGGCCGTGTCGAAGGTGGCGGCGAGTTCAAGCCACCCACCGGCGAGCGCGTCGCGATCGAGCTGCGTTGGGTCGACGCGAACGGCGTCGAGCGTCGCACGCGGCCGGAGGACTGGCTCTGGGACGCACACAGCAAGCAAACGATGCCTCGGCAGGACTGGATCTACGCGGGCTCGTTCGAGGTGCCGATCGAGGGCCGTCCCGGCGCAGTTTCGCTCGCGGCCGATGCCGTCAAGAGTCTCGCCGTGACGTACCACGACGCGACGACGCTCCTGCAGCTCGAAGGCTTGCAGAGCCTCGACGACACGACGTACGAAGTGAACTCTCCGCAGGTTCCACCGAAGGGAACGCCGGTGGTGGTCGTCTTCACGGGGGTGAAGTGATGTTCGCGCTGTTGCTGGCGCTCGCGCCGCAAGTTCAGGCCGCTCCGACAGAACCGCAGGTTTCCATCGAGCGTGTCGACCGCGCCATCGAGCGCGGGATGAAGCGCCTTCGCGCGCTGCAGGCCGAGGATGGCTCGTTCGAGCCGGAGGAACGCAAGGAAGTGTGCCGCGTCGCGCTGACGTCGATGGCGCTGTGGGCGCTCGGCGAGCCGGACGCGATCGGCCTCGACGAAAAGCGAGCGCGCAGGGCCGCGCAGTACTTGCTCTCGAAGCAGATCGAATCGGGTGGCATCTACGAGCCGGCGAATGGCCTGCCGGTGTACACGTCGGGCGTTGCGGCGCGCGCGCTGCGCACGCTTGGCAACGTCGATGGCTGGCCCGAGCTCGGCGTGGCGCGTTCGAAGGTCGAGCTGTTCGTGTACCGCAGCGCGGCGCCGGAGTCGTTCGTCGACACGGAGACGCAGGTCGCGACGGGGCCGTCCCGGGCGCGCATCGAGGCGCAGCGGCTGCTCGACGAAGGCAAGGCGCGCGATGCGGCGACGCGGCGGGCACTCGAGTTCCTCGCGCGTTGCGACGTCGACCTGTCGCGCTCCCCCGCCCGCCTGCGTCAGCCCCACGAGTCGCGCGCGGCTTTCGAGGTCGGTGCGTTCGACTACGAGGACCTGCTGCCGATGGTCTACCTCGAGCTGACGCCGGAGCAGCAGATCGTGCTGCGCGCGCGCAAGGCGCTCGAGACACGCTACACGCCCGAAAAGAACCCCGACCTGACGGCGCGCTACGGCGAGCAGGGTTTCCTCGAGGGCAAGCAGGGCAAGTTCTACTACTGGCTCAACGTCGCGCGCACGATGACGACGATGTCGGAGCCGGCGCTCGTCACGGCCGATGGCGTGCGCCACGACTGGGCGGGTGAGATCGCGACGCAGATCCTGGCGGCGCAGCGCGGCGACGGCGCGTGGGTCAACACCGAGGCACGCTGGTGGGAAGGCGAGCCGGGGATCACGACGGCCTATGCGGTGCTCGCGCTCAAGCTGTGCCGGAAGCAGCTCGAACGCGCCCAGACGCGCTGAGGCGCGGGCCGCGACTGGCGGCGCAACGCTCCGCACGCTATTTCCAAGGACGTGAAGTCCGTCCACGCCTTCGTGCCGCTCGTCGCGGTGTTTGCGCTTGCCGCAGACGCCGGTGAGGAGCTGTGGCAGCGCGGGCAGCGGGCCGAGGCGATCGAGATCTGGGCCGAGCAGCTCGCGAAGCAGCCGGAGGACGCGCGCCTGCGGCTGCGGCTCGTGCGGGCGGAACTTTCGACCCACCGCTACCAGGCGGCGCTCGACCACGCGCGGGCGCTTGGGGCGGAAGGCCGGGCGGAGCGGGGCGCGGCGTTGTACCGGCTGGGCAAGTACGCGGAGGCGCTGGCGGAACTGCCGCGCGAGAGCGAGGAGCAGCTCCTGATGCGCATCGATTCCGGCGTGCTGGTCGCGGGAGCGCTCGAAGGCGCGCTGGCGGACGCCGGCGAGCTCGAGCGGCGCGGTTTCGCGGCGACGGCGCGCGCGCAGGCGATGCTCGGCAAGTTGCGTGCGCTGCGCGGCGAGAAAGCGGCTGCGGAAACGCACTTTCGCAAGGCGCTGGAGCTCGATCCGGTCGATCGCATGGCGTTGTTCGGGCTCGGGAAGCTCTTGGCGGACTCCGGGAACGAGGCGGAGGGCGAGGCGCTGCTGCTCAAGCACCGCAAGGTCGTCCCGCTGCTCGACCAGCTCGATTTTGCGCAGCGTTCGGTCGATCTCGCGCCATCGCACGGGCCGAACCACGCGGCCGTCGGGGATGCGTTGAGAGCGCTGGGGCGCGAGGGCGAGGCGCTCTCGGCCTACGAGACCGCGGAGCGCTGGTGCAAGCCCGACGAGCTCGCGCCGGTCGTCTTGCGGCATGCGCGCCTGCTCGCGGAGGATCGCAAGGACTCGGCGGCGGCAGTGCAGCTGCTCGACGCGCAGTTCGAGCGCTCGCGCGACGTGCGGCTGCTCGTGCGTGCGGGCGACTTGCTCACGCAGCGCAACGACGTGGCCGCCGCGAAAACGCGTTACTCGAAGGCGCTCGAGCTGCGGCCGAACGACAAGGAGATTCGCGCGCGGCTCGACAAGCTGGAGCCCGCGAAATGAAGCGCGGAATCGTGCTGCTTCTCGCGCTCGCCGGTTGTGGCGAGTCCCCCACGCCGCAGATTCCGCAGCCCGCTCCGGCGGCGAAGTCGACGGCCTGGTTCGTCGATGCGACCGAAACGAGTGGGCTCGCCTTCACACACGACGCGGGCCTGAGCCCCGAGAAGCACCTGCCCGAGACGATGGGCGCTGGCGCCGTGCTGTTCGACTGCGACGAGGACGGTGACCTCGACCTGTACCTGCTGCAAGGTGGGCCGATGCGCGGCGGAGGCGCGGAACCGGGCACTTTCGTCGAGCCCGACGGCCTCTTGCCGACCAATCGCCTGTTCCTGAACGACGGCAAGGCGCACTTCACCGACGCGACGAGCCGCAGCGGCGCGGCGGCGCATTCGGGCTACGCGATGGGCGCGACGACCGGCGACGTCAACGGTGACGGGCACCTCGACCTGTACGTCACGAACTTGGGCGAGGACGTGCTGCTCCTCGGCGACGGCAAGGGCTCCTTCCGCGACGGAACGCGCGAGAGCGGACTCAGCGACGGGCGCTGGACGACCGCGGCGATGCTCTTCGACGCCGAAGGTGATGGCGACCTCGACCTGTACGTCACGGGCTACGTGCTCGTCGATCTCGCGCATCCGCTGTGGTGCGGCGAGCGCAAGGACGGCTGGCGCTCGGCTTGCCATCCCGACGCCTATCCCGCGCTGCAGGATCGTCTGTGGATCAACGATGGCCGCGGTGTCTTCCGCGACGCGACCGCGTCCAGCGGGATCGAGGCCTCCTTCGGCAAGGGCCTCGGGATCGTGCCGTGCGACATCGACGCGGACGGCGATCTCGACCTCTACATCGCCAACGACAGCACCGAGAACTTCCTGTGGCGCAATGAGGGCGCGGGGATGTTCGCGGACGGCACGCTGCGTTCGCGGCTGGGATTCGACGGCAACGGCATGACCGAAGCCGGCATGGGACTGGCGAGCGGCGACGTCGACGAGGACGGTGACTTCGACCTGTTCGTCACGAACTTCGACGACGAATCGAACACGCTCTACCGCAACGACGGGCGCGGGCGCTTCGACGACGTGACGCTCGAGGTGCGTCTCGAGGCCCCCAGTCGCATGCCGGTCGGATTCGGCACTGTGTTCGAGGATTTCGACCTCGACGGCGACCTCGACCTCGCGGTCACCAACGGGCACATCATCGACAACATCCACCTCTACCACGACGGCAAGACGCACGCGCAGCGCTCGCAGCTCTTCGCCAACGACGGGACGGGGCGCTTCGACGAGCTGCTCGCCGAGGCCGGGCCGCTGGGAGCGACGCCGTTCGTCGGGCGCGGCTTTTATGCGGGTGATCTCGATGGCGACGGCGACGCGGACCTCGTGCTCACGCAGTGTGGCGGGCCGGCGCGGCTGTTCCAGAACGTGCGCGCTGATGGAGCGCCTTCGCTCGTGATTTCCGGGCTTCCGGAGCACGCGCGAGTCGAGCTCGTCGGCAAGAGCGGCAAGCGGAAGTTGCGCGTCGCGGGGCCGCAGCCGTCGTATTTCGGCGCATGCGGGCCCGACGTGATCACGGCGCTTCCCGGCGACGAACTCGTCGAGCTGCGGATCCGGCCCGCGAGCAAGCCGGAGGTCACGGTCAGGCTCGAGCCGTTGCGCAGCGGTCGTGTCGAGCTCGTGCGCGAGGGCGACGGCTTCGCGGCGAAGGTCACTCGACGCTGAAGCGGTCCGACACGCGCGAGGCGAGCTCGCCGAGCAGGAGGCCGAGGCCGAGTGCGACGCTCGCGACCCACGGCCACGCGAACGGCGTTCCGCTGTAGAGCGCCGGATGGTGCGTGCTCAGCATCAGCAGCACGACCGAGAAGGCCATCGCGGCGTTGTGGCGCTGGCGCTCGCGCGAGACGGCGAGATCGCGAGCGTCGGCGGCCTGGCCCGAGCTCCACGCGAGCAGCGCGCGCCGTTCCGCGGGCCAGATGCGCATCCAGACATTCGCGGCCATCGCCGTGGCGAGGTAGGTCGCGATGTGGACGAACACCGCGCGGTTCGAGAAGCCCGCGAAATGCTTGAGCAGGCAGCTCACGCCGACCGCGATCGTGAACCACGCGACGAGCCCGACGATCCACAGGCGTGGACCGCGCAGGAAACGCGCGCACAGCTCGTAGAGCGGGAACGAGCCGATCAGCGCGAGGAAACCGGGGATCCACGCGCGTGGGCTCGGGCGGCCGTCGGGTTGCAGCAGGCGCTGCAGCTGCGCGGGATCGAGGTCACCCAGCTCGAGCAGCAGCGACGCGCGGTAGTACACGAGGAACAGCAACACGAAGCCGAGCATCCACGTGATCGCGGCTCCCCAGCGCAGCCAGCCGAGCAGCGCGGGATACGTGGCGAGGGCCGTGCGACGCCGGGCCGGATCGTCGGCTGCGCGCTCGACTGCGCGGCGCACGGTGCCGAAGGCGAAGGCCGAGCCGATCCACAGCGCGGCGGCGCCGACGTGCAGCCAGCGCAGCGTGGCCTGCAGCAGGTCCTGGGCGGTGTTGGAGTCCATGTCCTGAGCTCGCCGACTATCTCTCGCGCGCGTCGAGGCGTCAAACGCGCCGTGGCTTCACGG
>JAPLOE010000312.1 GCA_026692705.1 Planctomycetota bacterium | reverse complement strand
CAGAAGTCGCGGTACGGCACCTCGCCCGCGAGCACGCGCCACGCTCCCGGCACCGACTTGCCCGGAACTCCGAGGAACGCGCCCGGCACCAGCACGGCGAACACCACCGCCGCCCGTCCCACCGCCCTGCGCCGCTCCGAGGCTTCCATCGCGGCGGACCAAGCTAGCAGTCGCGTCCCCCCGCTCCCATCGGCCCGCGCAGGTGCTCGACCACGCGCCGCGCGAGCTCCTCCGGCCCCAGCGACGTGCTGTCGAGCACGAGCTCGGCCTCCAGCGGCTCCGCGAGCCGCGCGAGGCGCTCGTACAGCTCGCTCGAACGATCCGGCGCGAGGTGCGCGCCGCGCTCTCGATCGACTTCGATGCGCCGCTTGGCCACCTCGGCCTCACAACGCAGCTCCACGAGCACGAGCGCCGCGCCGACCTCCCGCGCAAAGCTCCGCAGCGCCTCGACCTGCTCGCGCCGCGCGTACGTGCGACCGTCAAGGATCACGTCGCTCGCCCCGCCCGCGAACGCCGCTCGCGCCGCCTCGTGGCACTTGCGCACCGCGGCGTCGTTCTGTTCCGGCGAATACGCGGCCTGCGCGCCGAACAGCTCCCGCCGCAGCACGTCCTTGTCGAACACCGGAGCGCCCAGCGCCGCCGCCAGCTCCTTCGCCAGCGCACTTTTCCCTGTGCCCGGAAGCCCCGCCAGCGCCACGAGTCTCATCGCCGGACAAGCTAGCCGACGAGCACCAGTCCCGTTCCTCGAACGTCTCCCAACGCTCGCCCTCACGGTCCATTCCCTCGATGCCGCGCGAGCCGAGAGCGACCGGCTTTCGCTCCTCGCGCACTCCGCGTTGCCTCCGGAGCAAGCGCGCGCACCTCCAGGCGTGACTCGAGCGCGAAGCCGAGGCTGCCGAACCACTCGCGCAGGAGCCGATCGACCCCTTCGACGCTGACCTCGTGGTGGGTGAGCGGGCGGTCCTTGGGGCGCATCCGCAATCCCGTCGCGGCCGGGTCCTACGCTACCGTCGAGCGACTCGGCCTGACCGGAGCGCGTGAGGCTGATGTGAATGGTGGCGACGTCGCGCACAAAGCGTCGCGGCCGTCAGTCCGCTGAAACTCGCGGTGTTTGCCGACCGCGTTTGCAGAGAGAAGTTGCTCTGGCTCGGCAAACGGATTCTGCAAGCTGGAGTGGAGTTACTTGATGCAGCAAGCCTTCTTGCAGCTCTCGTCGCACACCTTGCCACAGCATGCGCGGTACTCACCGGATGAGCTCTTGTTCGCAAAATAGTCCTCGCAGCAGGCCTTGTTGCACGAGGCGTCGCATTCGGTCCCGCAGCACGAGCGGTATTCGGCCCGCGTTGCGGAACCCATCTCGTTGTGGCGAGTCTCGCCAGAGCGACAGCCGGAGAGAAGCGGCAGGAAGGCGAGCGGCAAGGCGAGTCCGGAAAGGCTGAGGCGCATGGTGATGGTCTCCAAGGTGTGCGGTTTTTCGCGGGTGGTTGCAAGGCACCTGCACGAGTCAGACGGGCTGATGAACGTCGCCAGCCTTGTGTCGAGCATCGGAATAGCACCCGGTTCGCGCTGGGCTCATCCGCAGTCTCCCTGAGAGCGACCGAAGGATTTGGGTAGCGTCAGTTCGCCGCGCCGCGGCCGAGACCGCCGGTTGCGACTCCACTCGCGCGCGAGGCGCGAGAAGCACCAAGCCAGAGCAGTATTCTCTGCAAACCAGGGTGTGGCGAATGGGAGCGGGCACGGGTCGACTCCTGCGAGGGCGGCGACGGGGAGGCGGCTCGATCGCAGGAGCGCCGGGCGGCGGCGGCTGGCTCGGCGGCCGGGATCCGTGTGCCCGTGATCCAGATGCCGGGCCCCAAGAGACTTTCGATCGACGCGACCTGGCCGGAGCGCGCGAGGGCGAGGTGGATGGAAGCGACGCCGCGCTCACAGCGTCGCGGCTGTCAATTCACTGGGACTCGCGGGGTATGCCGACCGCGTTTGCCGAGAAAACTGCTCTGACTCGGTATCCCCCTGCACGCCCTTGAAAACCTAGTTCACTCCGGCCTGCGATAACGGACGTTCTTTGACAACCACCGAATCTCTTGCATCGTGCCGTCATCACCCAGTTCGAACGTACGCTTTTCCGGCTTGGCGTCGACGCCAGTCATCCGAACAGTCACCCGATTGCCGCGGACATCCAGCGGAACCCACGTGAAGGCTCGATAGTAATGTTCATCCACAGTGTTCGACGACTCAAAGCCAGTGCCCGCAGGGTCGAATCCAATCTGGCGCCACTCCCGAATCAACGGAATGCCTTCGGCGGATTTTGTGTTAGGAGGGAGCATCACCAGTCCATTCGCATCACGAATGGCGCCTGAGCTCGGATGCCAGCTCCACACGCCGCAGAGGCGTTCAATCAAACCCGCAGCCGGAACCTCTGTTTGAGTAAACCGCGTGGCGAACAGAATTGCCACAACACCGAGAACCACGGCGATAAGTCCACACACGTACGTGAGAATTGAACTCCCGCGCTTCAAACTTGCTTCACCTCAAAACCGCTGAGCCAGAGCACTTTGCTCTGCACACCGGGGCGGGGCGGGTGGTTGCGGGCACGGTTGGACTCCGGGGAGGGAGGCGGCGAGGAGAGGCCGGTGTCGAGCGAGGAGCCGGAGCAGCAGAGGTGCGCCACGGGTTCGAGCTTCGGCGGCGTGGATCGGGGTGTCAAGGCTGGCAAGCACACGGCGTCAGGGAGGCAACTCGGCAGTAGGGTCGCTTGGCGGCAGTTCCAAGGCCTCCTCCAGCTCGGACCTCGACGATCGTGGGGCCCCCGCCGGCCCGTCCGAAGCTGGGGCCTGACGGGGGACGCGGGCGGGCGCTTGGCTTGCGCGCTCCGCCCCTGCCGGTCGATAGGATCCCGCCCCGCCCCCATGTCCTGGCTCGCATCGATCAAGGTCCGGCTGTTCGTCATCTGCTGGATCGTCTACAGCGCGTTCTTCGCGACGAACGTCGTGCGCGAGCACTACCCGGCCTTCGCGCTGATCGAGCGCGGCGACTGGGTCTGCGACCGGTACGAGGGCTTCCACGCGGACCTGTTCCGGCACACGGACGGCCACGTGTACACCGGCAACAACCTGATGGGCTCGCTGATCGCAGTGCCGCCGCTGGCGCTGTTCGATCCGCTGCTCGACAAGCTCGAGGAGCGCTCGAAGGCGAAGCTCGCGGACTCTGGCGGCGTCGTCGACGCGACCTACGACACGAAGTATCCGCTGCGGCAGAAGATGTTCCGGCGCGTGAAGGAGGCGGGGCTCGACCTGCGCTTCGGAGCGTCGACCGCGATCACCTCGGCGTTCCTGATGGCGCCGCTGTGCGCGGCGTTCGTGGTGCTGATGTACTCGACGCTGCTCGCGCGTGGCATCGAGCGCAAGCGCGCGGTGTGGCTCGCGTTCCTGTTCGCCTTCGCGACGCCGGTCTTCTATCGCTCGGCGCACCTGAACCACAACGTGTTCCTGATGATGGTGCTGTTCGGCGCCTTCCTCGCGTTGTGGCCGCGTCCGGGCGAGGGCGAGCGCCTCTCGACGGCCCGGCGCGCGCTCGGCGGTTTCCTGTGCGGCATGGCGATCTCGCTCGATTACGCGGGGTTTGTCCCGGCGGGGATGCTGGCGCTGTACTTCGTGATTCCGCGCGTGCGCTCGGGTGGTCTCGCGACGGCGCTCAAGGAAGCGCTTCCGAGCGTGCTGGCCGCGCTCCCGCCGATCCTGTTCCTGCTGGGCACGCAGTGGGCGATGTACGGCAACGCCTTCACGCCCGGCCAGTTCGTGATGCCGCGCCAGAACGAGTTCGTCGACATCGGCGCGCGCGGGATCATGCTGCCGAGCACCGAGGTGTTCTTCAAAAACTTGGTCAGCCCGAGCTGGGGCCTGATCCCATTTGCGCCGCTGCTCCTGTTCGCGTTCCTGCCCGGCCGCCGCGCTGACGAAACGTCGCGCGTGCTGCCGCGCCACGAGCGCCTGTGGGTCTGGCTCTACACGCTCGCGTTCCTCGGCTTCTGCGCGATGAACGTGTACTCGTTGCTGCAATTCAACACCGGCTTCCGCTACCTGCTGCCGGTCGTGCCGTTCCTGTTCCTGTTCGCGGCGGATCCGCTCGCGCGCCTCGACCGCCGCTGGCTCGCCGCACTCACCGTCGCGGTCGTCTTCCACGCCGTCGTGCTGCAGATGTACCGCGAGGTCTCCGACACGGAGAACGACCTGCGGCGCGTCGCGGTGCAGCTCGGCACGTCGTCGATGAGCGTCGACGGCTACTGGGAGCAGATGCTCACCAAGACGCCGGTGCCCGCGAGTTTCGTGCGCCTCTTCCACGACGGCCCCGAACTGCCGTGGCTCACCGTTCTGCGCCAGACGAGCCCGAACTCGGCCTGGCTCGGAAGTTCTTTCCTTGCGCTGGGCCTGATCGTGGCCGTCGCCGCGGCTTCGTGGGGAGTGTGGCGCCTCGGCGCTCGCGCCGCGGCCCGCCGCGGTCCGACCGTGTAGACTTCGCGGCTCGCCACCATGTCCCAGGTCTCCCCCCAGCCCCTGCCGAAGGTCCGCCTCGTCATCCCGTGCCTGAACGAGGTGAAGCAGCTCGAGTGGTCCGTCGAGAGCTGCCGCAAGTTCCTGCAGGAGCACTTCCCCTACCGCTGGGAAGTGTTCGTCGCGGACAACGGCTCGAAGGACGGCACGGCGGAGCTCGCGGCGCAACTCGCGGCGAAATATCCCGGCGAGGTCGGCTTCTTCACGATCCCCGAGCGCGGCCGCGGGCGCGCGCTGCGCAAGGCCTGGACCGAGTGCGACGCCGACATCGTCGCCTACACCGACGTCGACCTGTCGACCGAGCTCGAGGCGCTGCCGAAGCTCTGCCAGGCGATCCACGAGGGCGGCTGCGACATCGCCACCGGCTCGCGTCTCCTGCCGCAATCGCGCATCAAACGTGGCCTCAAGCGCGAGGTCATCAGCCGCTGCTACAACCTGTTCGTCAAGCTCGTGCTGCTCACGCACTTCTCCGACGCCCAGTGCGGCTTCAAGGCCGCCTCGCGCCGCGCCGTGCAGTCGATCGTGCCGCAGATCCAGGACCAGGGCTGGTTCTTCGACACCGAGCTGCTCGTGCTCGGCGAAAAGCAGGGCTACCGCATCGCCGACATCCCCGTGCGCTGGATCGACGACGACGACAGCCGCGTCAAGATCGTCAGCACCGCCTGGGACGACATCAAGGGCGTCTGGCGCCTGCGCAAGCTCCTCTGGCGCCGCCGCTCCGCCCCCGCGCAATCCCCCGCTCGCGCAACGAACTGACGCACGAGCCGCGTCAGAGTCCGGCGAAGCTCATCGTCGCTTCCGTCGTTCCGGGCTGGACCGTCAGGCGCAACGGCGTGGCGCCGAGCACCTTCGGCCCCATGAACTGAACGATGATGCGCGCGCCGACCGGAGCGCGGACTTGCCAGTGGGTGTCGAGGATTTCCGCCGATCGCGCGCGGCCGCTCGCGATCTGCTGGCCGTCGATCACAGGCGCCGTGTTCTCGGGCTCGTCGTCGAGCCTCCACCACAACGAACCCGGCACCTGATCCATGGCGAGTCGACCCGCGCTGCCCACGGGTGCGATCTGGAGCGTGCCGAGCTCGGCGGCGGCGAGGCGCGCGAAGGTGGTCTCGCCGGCCCGGATCTCGACCTTCTGTTCGAGCCCGAGCGGCTCCACGGTCAACTGGTACTGGCCTGCGGCGAGCCCGCGGAACTCGCGCGACACCACGCCATTCACGCCATCGTCCGGCCAGCGCGACAGCCAGCTCGGTGACGACTTGCGCGTCAGGATCTCCTCGAGCAGCACGTCGCTGCGCTGCAGCTTGAGCAGAGCCTTGTCCAAGTCCTGATGCTCGGATTCGACAAGCTCCACGCGCAACGTTCCGCCCGCGGTCTCGGCGACGGCGAGATCGACCTCGAAGCTGCGTTGCGTGTCCTTCAACGGATCGAGCACGACGGTTTCGCGCAGCAGCTCGGGTCCCAACCCGAGTTCCGGTTCGAGCCGAACGACAAGATCCGCCTTCTCTGCCCGGCCGAGCGCGAAGTCAAGGCGTCCGGGGAGTTTGATCGACCGCCAGTCGAAGGTGTGCTTGCCCCCGGAGATGCGAAAGCCAACCTCGACGGGTGCGCTGACGCCCGAAACAGCGCGCAAATTCACCAGCAGCCTTCGAGCGGGAATCAACTCGACCCTGTGCAGGCCCGGGACCAGCCCGTCGGGGAATTCGAGCGGCTCGAATCCTCCGCTCGTCACCGTGATCGCGAGCGCCGTGGCTGATGGCAGCACGACGAGCGGATTCTCGCGTGACTTCTGGATCTGCATCGCCTCCCCGGCTCCACCGAGAGGCGCTTTGGGATCGTCGAGGTCCGCGCGCCGCTCCGAGATCGGCCGCAGCAGGAGCGAAGTGCCTTCGACGCGCTTCTCGGGCTCCGCCGCGCTGCGCACGTCGAGCACGATCTCGCTCGGATCGAACGCTTCGATTTCCGCGCGCGGCGCGCTCGCACTCACGCTCCACTCGCCGGCGAGCGCGAGGGCGCGGCCATCGAGGGTCGCGGTGACGAGCTGGGCGCTCGCCTGCGTGAATTCATGCTTCCATTCCGGCTTCCCGACGAACGACTCGATCGTTCCATCGGGCAAGAGCCAATCCAATTGCAGGTCCGTGGGCCAGTTGCGATGCCCGAGCAGCCGCAAGGTGCCTGAGGCTTCGAAACGGACAGACGGTGGCGGCACTTCCACCTCGTTTCGCTCCACCGGATGCGATGCGGGCTCCGCAACACGCGCTTCGGAAACCTCGTTCTCCGCGACGGGAACGATCGCGCTCGATTCCGAGCTCTTGGGAGCAGCATCCGCTTCCGTCCCATGCCGATCTGAAACGACCCAAAACAACGCCGCCAAGCCAGCGAGGACGAACACCAGACTCAGGAAGATTCGATTCACGCGCACGAGCTCCCACTTTGCGGTTGCGGGAGACTACCTGCGCCGGCGGATCGGCAACAGGAATCCTGCGTCACGTGCCCACGAGGGCGTGGACGAGGTCGGCGGCGTGCAGCGAGGGGCGCGAGGCGAGCAGGTGCGGGAGGTCGCGCAGGCCGTCGCCGGCGGTGACGATCGGAGGTTCGACGTAGCCGTCGGAGCGGACTTGCGCGAGGCCGATGTCGGCGACGAGTGCGTTGCAGAGGCACTTGCGGCCTTGGGTGTCGAGCGGGGCGCCGCCCTTGGCGACGAAGTCGTCGACGGGTTCGGCGGGGCAGCGGTAGAGCACGCTGCCGTCGGCGCGGCGGCAGGTCGCGCGGAGGAAACCGAGGTCGCAGATGCGCTCGCGCGCGGCGTAAACCGCTGGATCGGCGAGCGTGCCCGCGAGCGGCACGACCTTGAACGGGAAGTGCGTCGGCGAGGCGAGCGGGTCGGTGAAGACGGGCTCGGCGGCGACGCTGCGGCCCCAATGCTCGACGAGCGCGCGGCGCAGGTGCGGAGCGAGGCCGGATTCGTCGCACACGGCGAAGGCCGTGCCGACCTGAACGCCGGTGGCGCCGAGCGCGCGGGCCTCGCGCAGGCGTTCGGGGCTGCCCCAGCCGCCGGCGAGCCAGAACGGCAGTCCGAGCCGGGAAAAAGCGCTGAAATCGACGGCGTCGCGCGGGCCGTAGATCGGCTCGCCGCGCTCGGAGAGCCGCAGCGCACCGCGCGGCGGAGCGTTGTGGCCACCGGCGGTCGGGCCTTCGATCACGAAGCCGTCGATGCGGCCCGTGGCGTGCTTGAGCAGGTATTCGGCGAGCGCGACGGACGAGACGATCGCGAGGAAACGCGGCCGCATGAGCGGGAGCGCAGCGAGCGCGGGGAAACAGGCTGCGGGATCGAAGACGGTCTCGGGCGGCTCTCCACCGGCCTCGTCGACCTCGAGCGCGACCCGCAGGCGCGCTCCCCTGTGCAGCGCGAGCTGGTCGAGCGCCGCGGGAACGTCGCGCGGAATGCCGGCGCCGACGAGCACGAAGTCGACGCCCGCGAGCAGCGCCCCGTACATCGCGGGCAGGTTCGAGAGCTGCAGCTTCTCGAGGAAGTTGATGCCGACCGGACCAGAGTGCCCCTCGCGCGCGAGCGTGACCTCGACGAACGCTCCGGCGGCCGCAAGGCGCTGGAATTCGAGGCTCGGACGCACCGCAGGCACGGGAGTCGCGAGGTACGGCCGCCCGGCGCGGCCTTCGGGCCGGAAGTAACGCTCGAGAATCTTGCGCGCGATCTCGGGGTCGGGAAAGCGCGCGAGCCCCGCTCGCATCTCGCCGCCCGCGTCGCCGTCCTGCAGCCGCCGCGCGAGCACGGTGCCGATCGCGACGCCGGACACGACCCCGAGCTGGCCTTCGCTCGCCACCGCGCGCGCGAGCCTCCAATTCGACACGGCGACGCCCATGCCGCCCTGGATCAGGGTGGGGAGCGCCTGTTCGTTCGAGAGCTCGGGAACGTCGCGGGTCAAGGGCCCCACCGTAGCGACGCCGGAGTCGCGCGGCCCTGCGCTGTCCGTGCGCTGAACGACGTACGCCCTGCGCAACTACGCCCTGCGCTCAGGGATTGCAGGCGCCGCAGGAGCCCGGATCGGCGGCGGTGCGGCCGTCGGGACGCGGGAGCTCGAGCTCGTGCCCGCACGGATCGCAGGCGCGCACGCGCGCGCGCACCCAGTCGGTCGGCTCGCCGCAGCCCGAGCACGGCAGGCCCGGCAGCGAGCGCGCAATGCGAAAGTGCGGCGCGGCGCAGCGCGGGCAGGGCGTCGCGAGTTCCGCGGCGAATTCGCTCGCGGCGGCGGCGATCGCGCGCATGCGGGTCGGATTGTGGTGCGCGCGCAGGTCGGTCTCGACCCACAGCTCGCCGAAGCGCGCGAGCAGCGCCTGCGCGGCGAGTTCGAGCTCTTCCCGCGACCGGACGCCCTTCGAGACGGGATGGCCCGTGCTCCAGCGTTCGCGCGGGCGCAGCACGAGCGAATGCTCCGGGAACGGCTGCGTGCGCACGAACTCGAGCAGCGCCTCGAGCGACGTGCAGCGGCGACCGGCGAACACCGCCTCGAGCGTCGCGTGGCGGTGCGCGAACACGCGTCCGTGGCGCGCGTCGACGAGCACGAGCCACTCCTCGTCGAGCGTCAGGAGCGGCGCCGGCGGATAGGGAACGAAGGAACCTTCGCTCGCGAGCGCGAGGTCGCCGCCGAACTCCGCGAGCGCCGCGCGGGCCTTGGCCTCGGCCGCGGCGCGTGGCTCCAGCACCCGCGTGATCTCGCCGGAAAACGCTCCGAAACGGTCGGTGTCGACGGCGGCGACGACGCAGCGCTCGAGCCCGAGGGCCGCCGTCAGCGCCGGGGCGAGCGCGCGCTCCTTGCCATGCAGCGTCGCGATCGACAGCACGCGGCCGGCGAAGGTCGCGGGGGCGCCCATCGCTTCAGGTCGCGTTCACGACGGCGAGGTACAGCGGCATGCCGAGGGTGATGTTGAACGGGAAGGTCAGGCCGAGCGCCATCGGGAGGTAGAGGCCTGGGTCGGCCTTCGGTGCGGCGAGGCGCATGGCGGCGGGCACGGCGATGTAGCTCGCGCTCGCGGCGAGCACGGCGAACATGAAGCGGTCGCCGGGTGCGGGAGTGGCCCAGGCGCTCAGCCACGCCGCCGCGCAACCGTTGACGAGCGGCAACACGATTGCGGCGACGAACGGCCAGGCGCCGTAACTGCGCAGCGCGGAGAGGCGCGAGGCGGTAACCATGCCCATTTCGAGCAGGAAAACCGCGAGGAAGCCCTTGAATATGTCCGTCGTGAACGGCCGGATGCCGGCGGCCTGCTTCGCGTCGGCCACGGCGCCGATCAGCAGGCTCCCCATCAGCACGAGCACGCTGCCGTTGGTCAGCGAGTGGTGCAGCACGTCGCGCAGGGATGAACGCTCGCCACCCTCGCGGTCGTAGCGCAGGATCAGCATGACGCCGACGATGATCGCGGGGCTCTCCATCAGCGCCATGGTCGCGACCATGTGGCCACCGAAGGCGAGCTGGCGCGCCTCGAGGAAGCCCGTGGCGGCGACGAAGGTCACCGCGCTCACCGAACCGTAGGCGGCGGCGACGGCGGCGGCGTTCTGCACGCCCAGGCGCCCGCGCAGCAGGAAGAAGGTGTACAGCGGCACCGTGGCCGCGAGCGCCATCCCGAGCGCGAGGCACTTCAGGATCGTGGCGTCGAGGCCGGAGTGCGCGAGCTCCTGACCGCCGTTGAAGCCGATGCTGAACAGCAGGTAGAGCGAGATGAACTTGACGCTGCCCTGCGGGATCTCGAGGTCGCTGCGCACGAGCCGCGCGACGAGCC